>NZ_JCAUBA010000022.1:0-126284 GCF_059692235.1 Paenibacillus sp. J2R1T-4
GCTTTTTTCCTTGCTTGAATCAAAAAACAAACGGCACAGGGCTTTTCCCATGCCGTTTCGCTTTTCATTTTTATTCCCGGTTTTGTCTTGGAGTTTAACTTAATGACATTGACCGGAAACGGCCTCCCTTTTTGTGTCGCTTTGTTTGGGCCAATTGAGCCCGCAGTTCTCAAGGGCCAATCCCGAGCCTTCTTGACTCGCTCGGGATTGAGCCCGCAGCTGTGAAAGGGCCAATCCCGAGCTTCCTTGACTCGCTCGGGATTGAACCCACAGCTCTACAAGGGCCAATCCCGAGCCTTCCCTGACTCGCTTGGGATTGAGCCCACAGCTCTCAAGGGCCAATCGCGAGCGAGTCAGAGAAGCGAGGGATTGAACCCGCAGTTATGCTCTTAGACTAGGTATCGCCCTGATCGGTTAATATAATAGGGCCGTTCTCTGTGATCGCCACGGTGTGTTCGTACTGGGCGCACAAGCTGCCATCGATCGTCCGGACCGTCCAGCCATCGTCTTCGATTCGGCCTTGATAGGATCCCAGCGTTAACATAGGTTCAATCGTTATGACCATGCCTGGTTTCAGGCGCACTCCTTTGCCAGGGATACCGTAATGCAAGACGACTGGTTCTTCATGCATCGAGCTGCCTATTCCATGCCCTGTGAAATCACGGACAACTCCGAACCCATGCATCTCTGCATAGGACTGAATGGCGTGCCCCACATCCCCTAAGCGATTACCTGCAACAGCTTGGGCAATACCTAGATACATGCTTTGTTTGGTCACTTGCAGCAGCTTTTTTGCTTGTTCGGACACTTTCCCAACTTCATAGGACCATGCCGAATCGGCTAACCAGCCGTCTTTGTTCACAACCATATCAATGGTTACGATATCCCCGTCCTTCAACTGCTGGGATCCAGGAAAACCATGACAGATGACTTCATTGACGGATGCACAAGTTGCGTAGGGGTATCCGTGGAAGCCTTTTTGTTCAGGGGTTGCGCCATGATTCAGCATGAATTGCTCGGCAAAGCGGTCGATCTCAGCTGTAGTAACTCCAGGACGAATTCGGGAACGCAATTCACGATGGCAAGCGGCCAGAATCTGGCCTGCAACACGCATAGCTTCTATTTGGGCTTTCGATTTCAGTGTGGTCATACAAAACCTCTTTTCAATAGATGTTCCTCTGCTGTTGTAAGGAATAGGCAGAGCGTTTTTTTTACAGTATACTAGTTGCATGCCAAATATGCGAGAGGTAGAAGAATCTTGAGAAAACCGAAACTATTCGAGCTAGACCTAGTCAGAGCTGTAGCCATCGCAGCTGTATTGATTATCCATGGGACGGCATCCGCCACGGTGGATATTCCTGCAACAAGCCGATCTCAGCTACTATACGACATTGTGAACAAGCTAAGCAATTTCGCTGTGCCGCTATTCCTTATTTTGAGCGGTTTGGTACTGTTCTACAGCTACATGGACACTTGGAAGGTCAAGAATATATGGACGTTTTATCGTAAAAGACTGCAGTATATTCTTATTCCTTACTTGATCTGGTCGTTCTTTTATTATGTGTTCTATCCAGCGATTACGCCTGGGTGGGGGATTGAGATCAAGTGGCTTGATTTCCTGGATAAACTCCGTTGGGCGGAGACGAGTTATCACCTCTATTTCATGATAATTATTATGCAGTTCTATGCGTTATTCCCGCTTGTTGTGACATTGGCCAAGTATTGGAAGCTCTTTCGCAACTATTTATGGGTGTTCGGGATTCTGATCCAAGGCGCTGCCTTTGCATACAATCTCTATGTGGAGCCCATCGCTCATCGGGATGCGCACTTCCTGACTTACATAGCCTTGTTCTTTATAGGCGGCTCACTGGGCATTCATTATGCGAAGATCATGGAATGGCTGAATCGCAACATCTGGTGGGTTCCTGCTGCAACAGTAGCTACCGGGTTCCTATTCTTCCTGCTGCTTTTTGCGGCTCGTCAGGGTATTAATTACGGTGCTTACTCGTATGAGGTGTTGTTTAATCTGTACCCTGTAGGGATTGCTCTTAGTTCGATCTGGATTGGACGTCGGTTGTTAACTTCCGCACCTCGGACCAGTCGAATTTTATCTTCAATGGGAGCCGCTTCATTCGGGATCTATTTTATTCATCCCGCGCTATTAGCGTACTGGGCGATGACTATTCAAGCCGGACCGCTCAGCGCTGCCTACCATGGAGAAGTATTCGGCGGACTAATCCTTCTGTTCACAGTGCCCTGGTTAATCGTCCTCGCCTTAAAGAAAGTACCCGGGAATTGGATCTTGTTAGGGAAGTAAGGGAAGTGGATTAAGCTTCTTAACGAGAGCTGGATATGCTGAACGAGAAACAGCCCCTGCATCCACATGATTCATTGTGGTGAAGGGGCTGTTTCTCGTTGGTGCTTGTAAATCAGTTCATTTTGGATTTCAGTTTGACCGTTTGGATCGTTTGTGCCGTAAAGCCCAAGTACAAACCAATTACACCGATAATGAGATGCATAACATTTTCAGCATTCTCCATGTGCATGAGTCCGAGCATATTCGGCACCATGATCCCGATAATCCCTAAAGCTACATACACTAGACCTAACACTTTGGCGAATTTCACCGCAGTATCTTCCGTCCTCATCGCCGCCAATCCAGCTGCTCCAACGACCAAGTGGATAATATTATGGGTGATGTCAAAATGAATCAAACCGAACAGCTCATGCGTAAAAAAGCCAATAATGCCAAGCAACACAAATAATACACCCACCAAACCCGCAAACGGCTTAACCATGTCCCCTACCTCCTCAATGGATTGTCCTTTACACTAGTGCCACTTGTTGTTCTACTCTATCCATATGAACCTGTCCGAGAAAAAAGTACAAGGTTATAAAAGTCCGTCTAAAGCAAGTTTCAAGTAATAAGCACGTAAACTCATTGAGGAGAATAAGCCTTCATAGGGTTCATTACTCTAGATAGGTATTACTGGATGCTTTTATTCAGGATATAATTCACATCTTGCAGCAGCATCTGGACAAATGATGAGTCGATAGCCTTCCCGTCTTGTGCTTTCAGTTGATTTACAAAAGCCTTCAAGGCATTTTCCAGTTTTTCAGCATCGTTCTGCACTTCCACAGCGTGCTGCACCTTGGCAGATAAACTTTGCAAGATCCCATCCTTGCTGATCCAGCCTTTTTCGGCTCCTTCTTTCAGCACCTCCAAAAGGTGGGTTGAGTCTATATCGATGACAAGATGGAATTCCCGAACCGATTCGTTACCGGCGCGGTCAACCGCTGCAACCCGAATGATGTGATCGCCTACTGCAAGTTCCAGTGGTGAAATTGTAAAGGCAGCATCGCGTGAGAGCCCATCCAAGGTGACGCTAAGAGAAGATACACCGGTAATGATATCATCCGCGTAGACGTTCATTGTTACCGTGTCGCTGTGCCACGCTCGAGTTGGACCGCTAAGCGTGATTTGCGGCGCTGTCATATCCACCGTTACGGCGGCCGTAGCCGTAAAACCGCCTTCCTCAGTTACGGCGGTAACCGTCGTACGCCCGTCGCTGACTGCCGTAACCGTGCCGTCTTCATTGACGGAGGCGACGTCCGGATTGGCAGATGTCCAGCGAACCTCTCGGTTCGGCGCAGTGTCCGGAAGCACCCGTGCTGTCAGCTTCATCTCCTGATCAAGGCCGGTTAGCAGGAGCTCAGTGCGATCCAGCTCGATGCCAGTCACCGGAGGGGGGACGGAATCATCGACCCAACGGAACAGTTGATAGCCCATATTGAAGTAGATATTTCCATAGGAGTCTGCAGTAGCGTTCCTGAAATCACTGACGCCATTATACAGTATGGTTACATTTTTCGTAGTTGTATCTATTTTGAAAAGATGGGTTTTAATCGTACCGAATATCGTATTGCTTCCGGCTCTTCCTAAAACTAAGGATCCATCTTTTTCAACAGCAGCTGTCGGTCCATAGCTAACGTTTGCAAATTTTTGAGCATGATATTCGATCGTGTTCGTAGCTGGATTGAAGATGAACAAATATCCTTCCGACAATCCCCAGATTTTATGATCAGTCCCCACGATGAGCGCCGTAATAGCTTGTGAGGATACCGGCATCGTATAGGTCGTGTAAGCACCGGTTGCTACATTTAGTTGGACTAACTTCGCTTCCGTTTCCGATGGAGTCGTATTTTTGCCGCCGGCTATTGATGAGCCCGCATATACATACCCGTTATGGTAAGCGACAGAAATTATGCTTTGATTAGGAACAATATCTCTAAAAACCTGAGTGGTGTCCGTCAAAGTGTCATAAATAGAGAGGGCGCCCTTTGACTGTCCAGACGCAGGTACTGTGCCTATGAATATCTTGTTATCCCCTTGAGCCATCCCGTAGGGGCGTTCCTGTAAATGTGTCGTACCCAAGTCTAGAAACTTAGTCGGTTTCCATGGCTGGGTAAAATCGTTTTTATAGATACCAGCATTAGGGTAGCCCCCCATGTAGAGATGGTTGCCTTGTGAGACCATGCCTTCTATTTGGGGAACGCCGTACAGCATCTTGTTTTGATCACTGCGCATGGTTGTATATTCGGCCAGATTACCTGAAAGAAAGCCGCCAGCATAAATTTTCTCATTGGGCCCCGTCCCCATTGAATTAATGTCCGTAGGAACGCCTTGAAGACCGGATATTAGCATGCTGCTGAAATTTTTCGTCGTTGGATTGTATTTAGACAGCATGATAGTGCCTGAAGCGTGGCTGACGAAGACAAGCGATTCTCCCGGATAATTGACTTGATCGTCCAAGGTGGCGAATCCCCACGCATAGCCGTTTGAAGAGCTAGGTACTGGATTGTTGTCCGGACCGAGGACAGCTTCAATCGTCTTCGTATTCACATCGTATGACTTTAAGCCTTGGTAGGAATGGTAAACTTTTCCATCTTTAATAGGTGACACTCCGAACGAATGCATAGGGAATTCCGCATCCACAATAGTCGTGATGGTGCCGTCCGGATTATCTGACACGTCTAACACAATTCCTTTATTTTGCGGGACGACCCGGGCAAACACTTTACCGCCCTCGTAGTTCAACTTATCGACGGCAGTATTAGCATCTGCGATGGTGGAAGGAAGCAGGTTGTCGTTGCGCTGTCCCCCAACGTTTTCAAGTCTTGTAATTTGAGCTTTTACACCCCCGGTCCCTGCGTAGAGTACGTTGTTGGGAGCGTCGAATGCAACGGAGTATGTATATTCGGATCCGGCAAAGAACGGCTTAGGTGCAAATGTGAAGAAACCCGCACCGGGTTCATATTTGAACACACCGGACTTCGGAAATGTACCGCCGTATACTTTACCCGCTTGATCGCTTGCGGCAAGCCCGAGAATATAAGTGGCGTCTGGTATCGCCCTGCCCAGCAAGATAGGCGCTGCTGTACCAGGCGTGTATTGATACAAATATCCTTTCGGATATGTACCCATATAAACTTTGTTATCAATAGTTGTAGCGGCAGAATGCGCATAAGTCCCCCCCGGCATATCCATGAGCTTCTGAACGGTCCCCATGTTGATGTCCACTTCCGCCATCTTGGAAGTAATGCCAGTAGATCCGCTTACCCCTAAGTAAAAGGCAGGCTTCCCATTGCCATCCAACGCCAGAGTCGCACTTCGTATTGCCGTATTATAGACGACAGGTCCCACATTTGTAAGACGATCTGAGACCAAGATATCATCCCAGTAAACCGTGCCCATGTTGCCTGCGTTACTATAGAGCAAGACCGCTACATAAGCTGTTCCAGCCGGTGCAACCCCTCCGGTTTGCAGGTAGGACCACTTATTAGTAGGAGAACTCTTGCTGACAAATGTAGAAGTGAGCAGTGTTTTCGAGCTGTTGTAAAAGCGAAGATACAAGTCAGCACTTCCGCTGGAAATATATGCCCACGAATAGGAATAATAGCTTCTACCTGCAGTAGCAGGCAAGTAGTCGCTTTGAATTCCGAACGAACCCGTAATTGAAGTGTCCTCAATCTTGATGCTTTTATTACCTGTATGACTCTGTTCTGTAGAGACAGTAATTCCGCCAGCACCTATGTTTTGTGTCCAATTCGCCTTATCGGACTCGAAACTGTAGTTTGGTATGAGCATATCTGCGGCTTGCGCTGGAAGAAGGGGTACAAAGGTAACAAGTAAAAATATAATGCAAAGTATTTTCTTGAGCATTAAACTAATCCTCCTCTTGATTAATAGGCATGCACAGCATGGAACCAAAAATAAGTGATCTCTTCTCCTTTCTGTTGAAAACGTTTTCATAACAAGGTAAATTATACCAATGCAAAGCCGAGGAAGTGAGTCAATATTTAAAATATATAGGCCATTTCGTTACCGGCGCTTCAGATAACACGATACGCAAAGCACAGACATCACTTAACAGTAGGACATGAAGACGGATTTTCCGCTTTAGAGCACCGCCATGCAGCGGTTCGCGGGCTGTAGCGCGGAATTTCCGCTTTAGAGCACCGCCATGCAGCGGTTCGCGAGCTGTAGCGCGGAATTTCCGCTTTAGAGCACCACCAAGCAGCGGTTCGCGGGCTGTAGCGCGGAATTTCCGCTTTAGAGCACCGCCGAGCAGCGTTTCGCGAGTTGTATAGCGGATTTTCCGCAAAAAAAACCTGGCCGGATGGTTCTACGGTCAGGTCCTGGAGGTTGAAGACGGAATATTCCGTTCCAATCTAATCTCGACTCTGGATAACTAAAAGGAGGCCCTCGCTCACTTCGATTCGTCCAATAGGCTCTTGCAGGATGTTGCTGATGCCAAGCGATTGTCCAATCGAAAGTGTTGCTTTTAACAATGGATACTGAAAACCAATCAAGGTGATACCGAAAACTTCGAGCGTTAGCGGCAGCAAAGAAATATGGGTGAAGTCGCCGCGCTGAATAGTAGAGGAGCCTCTGCCGATGATCCGCACTTCATTGTTGGCATCCACGATGCGGCAAGGAATTCTCCGATCCAGGCCTTTGCGAAGCAAATGAACATTCGCCAGCGAATGATCGAACCTGCTTCCCAGGGCACCGAATATAACAATCTCTAACGGAGGTTTCGATTCTGGAAACCAGTCTAGCGCTCGTGAGAACGCCATCTCGGTATCGGTCCAATCCTTCATAACCGGATCGCAATCTTCGAAGCTGCTGCTCGCTCCACGAACAAGCTCGAGCTCCTCAGCTGTGACCGAATCGAAATCCCCTAGCGCGAGATCCGGCGTAAATCCGTTTTGAACCAGGAACAGCGCTCCGCGATCTGCTCCGATCAGAATATCTTCGGACCTAACTTCGCTTAACGCCCACTCCCCGAGTGTACCGCCTGTAAAAATCAGAATGCGTTTATAATCACTCGCTGATGGAACCCCGGCACGGACTGCCGCACCTTGGCTAACAGAAACCGAGCCCATCCCATGTACACCCAGACTGCTCCGCCCAGATACTGATCCTGACACTCCACCGGACCCTATCTGCTCCTTATCACCCTCAACAACTGCTTCAGGATGTGATCGGGTCGTCCTTGACTCTGCCACAGCTACACAATCCCGGACATTAGCTTGCAACGTCCTGACTTCCTCGTTCTTCATCTTCTCCTGGCCACTGAATAGATCCAGCCCTTCTTCGACCTCGACCCATCCATTACTCGACAGCCGGCTTTTGCTCATGGTCGACATATCGCGCTTCCCCCCATTCAAGGTTCGCTTGACCTTGGGTCAAGTCCGTCATCCACGCTGTGAAGCGATCACGCTCCGCATACAACGGCAAACAGACCAGCGTCACCTTATCGGTGAACTGCGTGTCGCCCATCAGCATTTGCCGATTGCGCAGCTCGTTCTCTATCTTGCCTAGCCAAGTGTAATCGACCGCTACAAGCACCTCTTGATGCAGCACCCGATAGATCGGCTCACCCGAGACAAGCCCTTCCACCGTTGCGTCTGTATAGGCCCGAACCAATCCGCCAGCGCCAAGCATGATTCCCCCAAAATAACGAGTCACAACAACGACCACATTTTTCATCTGTTGATGCTTCATCACTTCCAAGATGGGTTTGCCTGCTGTTCCGCTAGGCTCTCCATCATCAGATGCTTTCTGGAATTGGTCCTTGTCGCCGATCAAATAAGCTGAACAGTTATGGGAAGCGGACCAGTGCTCCTTCTTGATCCGCTCGATGAATGCTACGGCCTCATCCTCTGACTCTACCGGCATGACATGCCCGATAAAACGAGACTTCTTAATGACGATCTCCGCCGAATTAGGGCGTTTAATCGTGCGATAAAGCTCCAACATCGGCGTAACACCGCCCTTTCTATCCCATGCTAACTGCTCTATTTGCCATCGCCTAGTCTTGCTTCCAGCTCCGCTTTTTCCTTCTCGAAGCCGGGTTTGCCTAGCAGTGCGAACATGTTCTTTTTATACGCTTCTACACCAGGTTGATCGAATGGATTAACACCTAACAGGTAGCCGCTGATGCCGCAAGCTTTTTCGAAGAAATAAACCATATATCCGAATGAATACGGCGACATATCCGCAATGGTAACGATTAGGTTCGGCACGCCTCCGTCCGTATGGGCAAGCATGGTGCCTTGGAACGCTTTTTTGTTCACGTAATCCATCGTTTTTCCTGCCAAGAAGTTGAGCCCATCCAGGTTATCCGCGTCTGTACCAATCTCGATCTGCTCTGACACTTCCGCCACCTGAATGATCGTCTCGAACAAGTTGCGTGCGCCTTCCTGCACGAACTGACCCATGGAATGCAGGTCTGCTGAGAAGTCTACAGCTGCCGGGAACAAGCCTTTGTTGTCTTTCCCTTCGCTCTCGCCATATAGCTGCTTCCACCATTCCGATACATAATGAAGGGAAGGCTCGTAATTAACCAGGATCTCAATCGCTTTACCTTTGCGGTGAAGGGCATTACGAACAGCTGCATACTGATAGCATTCATTCTTGCTGAGATCAGGCTCAGAATAAGCCTCAGCCGCGTCTTGCGCCCCTTGCATCATCGAGGCGATGTCAATGCCTGCCGTAGCGATAGGCAACAGACCTACTGCTGTAAGCACGGAATACCGCCCGCCCACATCATCGGGGATAACGAAGGTTTCATAACCTTCTGCATCTGCAAGCTTTTTCAAAGCGCCCTTGGCACGGTCGGTTGTGGCATAAATTCTGCTGCGTACACCTTCCTTACCATATTTCTTCTCGAGCAAATCACGGAAAATTCTGAAGGCTACAGCCGGCTCGGTAGTCGTCCCAGATTTGGAAATGACATTGACGGAGAAGTCTTTACCTTCAATGAGCTGAAGCAGATGAGTTACGTATGTAGAGCTGATATTGTTACCTACGAAATAAACAGCAGGGGTAGTCCTTTGCTCAGGTGAGAGCATATTATAAAAGGAATGGGTCAGCATTTCCAAAGCAGCGCGAGCCCCCAAATAAGAGCCCCCGATCCCAATCACGATCAGAACTTCAGAATCTGCTTGGATCCGCTTGGCCGCGTTACCAATTCTAGCAAATTCTTCCTTGTCGTAAGCAGTCGGCAAATCGATCCAGCCCAAGTAGTCGGAGCCAGCGCCCGTCCCCTTGTGAAGCTGCTCGTGAGCCAATCGAACCGGTCCTGCGAAATAGTCTATTTCGTGCTGCTGTACGAAGTCCAGTGCCTTGCTGTAGTCAAAATGAAGCTTCTGCGTCATATAAAATCCCCTTTCGATTTTTTCAAAACTAGCATACTTGAATTAACGGGCCAAAACAAGTAAAGTGAAAGGATTCACACGGTGTAGTGGAAATGCTACAATAGTGACTGGAAAACTTATTAGATCGTGAAGACGCTTCACAAGTATATTAGAGGTGAGCGAGATGAAGAAAATTGGCTTTATCGGCCTTGGGACGATGGGAGCTCCAATGGCAGCAAATTTGCTGAGAAAAGGATATTCCATAACCGTATATAACCGTTCACTGGAAAAAGCAGAAGAGCTAGTCGGTCTAGGCGCTTCAGTAGCAGGAACCCCAGCAGATGCGGCACGTAACGCGGATGTTCTTATTACCATGTTGACCAATGATAACGCAATCCGTCAAGTTTTCTATGATGCATACGGGATCCTGGAAGGACTCCGATCAGGGATGACGATCATCGACTGCAGCACGATCTCTCCCCACACCAGCAAAACCTTATACGCAGAGTTGGCTGAGAACGGAGTGCGGTTCCTTGATGCCCCTGTAACCGGGAGCAAGCCTGCGGCGATTAGCGGTTCGCTTGTGTTCATGGTTGGCGGCGACGAAGAAGTGTTAGAAGAGCAGACGGACGTATTTGAAGCAATGGGCAGTAAAATCATTTATATGGGCTCAGCAGGATCAGGCTCTTACGCCAAGCTGGCTCATAATACAATTGTAGGCATTAATGCCATTGGATTTATTGAAGGTCTGTCGCTTGCAGCAAAGGCCAATATCCATCTCGACAAATTCTTGGATATCGTTCTGGCTGGAGCCGCATCCAGCAGACAAGCTGAATTGAAAGGTCCTAAGATTCTAGCAAGAGATTTCGACGTGCAGTTCTCCATGCAGTTGATGCACAAGGATCTGCGTATTGCAACCCAATTGACTGATCAACTGCAACTGACAACTCCTATGCTCGGCATGGCCAAGAACGTATTCGAGATGGGGCTCAGCAAAGGATTAGGAGACAAGGATCTATGCGCAGTCGCACAGCTCTATGAGGAATGGATGGGAGCCGCAATACAGCGTCAGGAAGCTCCTGCCTCGGAAGCGATTCTGCAAGCTGAGAAACCTTTCGTAGAGCGTCGTAAAAGCATTCGTCTGCCCATGGAGATCCCTTTATTGTTATCCGTCTATCAATGGGAGCAAGAAGGCGCATTCTCCGGTCAGAACATTGAAGGCTACTTATTCGATCTATCCGAGAATGGACTGCAGATTGCGAGCACGTTCCCGCTTGCACAGGATATGTTCGTAGTCATCCATTTCCCGCAGCAAGCTGATCTACCGCCGATAACGGGCCGGATCATCCGTATTTTCGCCGAGGGTGACATCTTCCATTACGGATGCCTCTTGTCAGGACTTCCCCCTTCTACCAGAATCAAGCTCGAGGAATACATCCAGAGCCAGCTTCAGCACCAAGAAGAGGAAGGTTCGGAGGGAGAGCGGGAACAATAATCGTGTTATACAAGTCCAGCGATGGCCTTGTGGACGGAAGGAATTCCGATCTGCAAGGCTATCGCTGGTTTTCATGCGTTCATGAAATTGGAGCACTAATCTGCGAACTTCCCTTCTAGCCGAAAGAACAACAGTAATCCGTAACGGTCTTCACATCAAGCTTGAACGTGGTATTAGCTGCTACCTCGAACTGAGTACCTGCTCCGTAGGACTTCCACTCGCTATCACCTGGCAATAACACAAGAAGCTCACCTGAATAAAATTCCATGATTTCTTTTGAATCCGTGGAGAACTGGAATTGGCCGGGCAGCATAACTCCAAGTGTTTTCTTCGACCCATCCGGGAATATAAGAGTACGGCTTGTTACTTTTCCATCAAAATACACATTTGCTTTGTGCAACACCGTTACATTGTCAAATTGAGACATGAGGACGATTCTCCTTTAATAGATATAGGCTGGGTTAGAATCATATATAAGACACCTTCGAATAAAGGCCGCTGCTTACAGCAGCGCCTTTACCTTGGAAACTACATTATCTACAGTGAAACCATATTCAGCGATGATCTTGTCGCCAGGCGCGGAAGCCCCGAAGGTATTGATTCCAAGTATAGCACCGCCATCGCCTACATAGCGCTCCCAACCAAGCGGATACGCCATCTCTACTGCCAGACGAGGCTTGACCTCAGGCAGAATGACGGAATCTTTGTATTCTTGCGATTGCTTCTCGAACAGCTCCCAGCTCGGCATGCTGACTACGCGGACTTGGATGCCCTCAGCGGCAAGCTTCTTCTGTGCACCAATCGCTAATTGAACCTCAGAGCCGGTAGCCAGAATCTGCGCTTGCGGCTTGCCGTTCTCGGCATCCGACAGCACATAAGCGCCGCGATGGAGGTTCGCATATGCCAGCTCGTCTGTACCTGGCAGAACCGGCAAGTTCTGACGCGTCAACACGAGCGCGAACGGTGTGTCATTGTGGCTAATCGCATAATGCCACGCTGCTGATGTCTCGTTCGCATCACCAGGACGAAGCACGGTCATACCTGGAATAACGCGCAATGCAGGCAATTGCTCGATCGGCTCATGCGTCGGTCCATCTTCGCCAACTCCAATGGAATCATGCGTCAAGACGAAGATTGCAGGCAGCTTCATCAGAGCAGCGAGACGAACAGCAGGGCGCAGGTAGTCAGAGAATACGAAGAAAGTACCGCCGAATGCGCGCAATCCGCCATGAAGCATCATTCCGTTAAGTGCGCAGCCCATGGCGAACTCTCGAACACCGAACCAGATATTGCGACCGCTGTAGTTCGCAGCGCTGTAGTTGCCGCCGTCTTTGATCATGGTATTGTTGGAGCTGGCCAAGTCAGCCGATCCGCCGACCAACTGCGGAAGACGCTTAGCGATTGCATTCAAGGCATTACCCGAGGAAGCGCGAGTCGCAAGAGGCTTGTCTGCTGGCGTATACTTCGGCAGGTCTGCGTCCCATCCTTCTGGCAATCGACCGTTAACAGCATCGTCGAACTGCTTCGCAAGCTCAGGATAAGCCGCGCTATATTCAGCAACCAGCTGCTTCCAAGCTGCTTCAGCCTGCTCTCCGTTGCTCTTCACTTTGCCGTATTGCGCATATACTTCATCCGGCACCAGGAAATCTGGCGATTCCGGCCAGCCATAGAATTGCTTCGTTAACAGGGTCTCTTCTTTACCAAGCGGGGAGCCGTGAGGTCCGACGTGGCCACCCTTACCGCCTTTATTCGGGCTTCCGAAACCAATTGTTGTCTTAACTTCAATTAATGTAGGGCGAGTAGTATCCGCTTTGGCTTCGCTAATCGCACGATCTATGGCAACCAGATCATTCTGCTCTTCAACACGAATCACCTGCCAGCCATATGACTCGAAGCGCTGTTGGACATTCTCGGAAAAAGACATATTGAGATCGCCATCCAGCGAGATATCATTGGAATCGTACAATACGATCAACTTGCCTAACTTCAGATGTCCCGCAAGAGACACAGCTTCGGAGCTTACGCCTTCCATCATATCGCCATCGCCGCAAATAACATATGTGCAGTGGTCGATTACTTTATATTGATCCCGATTGTAGGTCTCCGCTAAATGAGCCTCTGCCATCGCCATCCCTACAGCCATACCCATACCTTGTCCCAGAGGACCTGTCGTAGCATCAACACCCGCTGTGTGGCCGAATTCCGGATGACCTGGCGTGCGGCTACCCCATTGGCGGAAGCTCTTCAGATCGTCAATCGTAACATCGTACCCGCACAAGTGCAAAAGACTGTACAAGAGCATGGAGCCATGACCTGCCGACAGAACAAACCGATCACGATTGATCCAGCTAGGGTTGGAAGGATTGTGATTCATTTGCTGTGTCCACAGCACATA
The DNA here is from genome assembly GCF_059692235.1 of Paenibacillus sp. J2R1T-4. Classification (NCBI taxonomy): domain Bacteria; kingdom Bacillati; phylum Bacillota; class Bacilli; order Caryophanales; family Paenibacillaceae; genus Paenibacillus; species Paenibacillus sp. J2R1T-4. The sequence continues at coordinate 13,596 of NZ_JCAUBA010000022.1, forward strand.
AGCCATAGGGGCCGCGCCCATAACGATTCCCGGATGTCCGGAGTTCGCTTTCTCGATAGCATCGATCGCAAGCGTGCGTATCGTGTTGACCGACAGTTGATCGATCGTTGAATTAATTGGTGACATGATTTGTCCTCCTATAATTTATTGCTGTATGGCTTTTCTTGCTGCCCAGCCTCCGGGCCGTAACGATCGAATCCGCCCGTGGGTGCTTGCATTATTGTAACATTTGCTTTCTCGCTTTGCTACTGTACATCCGTGAAATTATCAACTCGATTCCGCTTGCAGCTTCACAGCACATCCTGCATGTGCTGCAGCCATTGCGATTGACGATAAACTCCAGGGCTTACCCCAATCCTTTCGCGAAACATTCTTATAAAATAGTTGTCATCTGAATAGCCTACTCGAGCGCCAATTTCACCTACTGTGAGCCCTGATTGACGCAGTAATCGCTTCGCTTCTTCTATTCGCAGGTAATGCTGATATTTCAGAGGGCTCATCCCCGTATGGCGCTTCAGACATCTAGCTGCGTAATCGAGATTATAGTGGAGGGTGTGCTCAAGCGCTTGCGCATCAAAAGGCTCGGTGTAAGTACGCTGCAAGGCCACTTTCATCTCTTCACAGATTCTCATGGAGCGGGAAACCTTCTCATGCTTCAGGCCGACTTGAAGTCTTACCAACATCTCAGCCAGCTTCGCTTGCAGATAAGCGGCATTCTCCTGACACAACGTCCTGTGCAAAGCAACCATTTCATCCAAAAGCGGTCGAATACTGATCAAGTCGATACTCGCATACTTAGGCAAATACAAGTGCTGCTCGGTCGGGGCAATGTCCTGATCTGTCCCTTGCGGCAGGATCGCTGACCATGGGATCGAATTGGAATCGATGGATCGGCAGGGCAGGCTATGTTTGAGATGCACCCAGTAGACCTCCGTCAGCTCCTTGCAGGGATGATGCCCCCAATGCTGCAGCCCAGGCTCAAGCAGCAATAATTCCCCCGGCTTCACTTCATAAGGTTGTCCTTCCTCTGTCATGTACAGGGTACCTTTTACCACAATAAGCAGATCAAATACTTCAAAAGCGCGTCTGAAATGTTGACTGCCAGGCCTCCATATACTATGCCCCACAGTCAGTAAAGAAGGAAACGGGGGGATGAATAGCTCCAATACTTGCATGCAAACCTCCAAAAGTTATGAAGTGCGATGTTAGATTTAGGTCGATAATGTGCTATTAGTAGTCGGTTTATTCCCTATTGTAGCAAGTTCAACCCCTTTATTGTAGACACATAAGTAAAAATAAAAGGTACAAGGAGCGATCAACGAAATGCGTTTTCGCCAAGTCCATCTCGACTTCCACACATCAGAGGCTATCCCAGGAATCGGTCAGCATTTCTCCAAACAACAGTTTCAGGACATGCTTCAGCAAGCCGCAGTGGATTCCATAACCGTATTCTCCAAATGCCATCATGGTTGGGCTTATCATCCTTCGGAAGCCAATGAGCAGCACCCGCACTTATCCATAGATTTGTTGGGGGAGATGATTGCTGCAGCCCATGAGATTGATGTCAAAACACCCGTGTATTTATCAGCAGGCCTTGATGAGAAATTAGCTCGACGCCATCCGGAATGGCTGATCCGAAGTGCCGATGACCGTACACGCTGGGTGGATAGCTTCATGAAGCCGGGGTATCACGAGTTCTGCCTGAACTCCCCTTACCTCGATTTGCTCATTAACCAGGTAGAAGAGGTCGTAACGAACTATGATGCAGATGGGATCTTCCTCGATATCGTAGGCGTGCGAGAGTGTTATTGCCATACTTGTGTAGCTCAGCTGCGGGCAGAAGGGTTCGATCCTCGCGATAAAGCAGCTTCGCGGCTTCTCCATGAGCGGACTTATTCCAATTACACCGCACGTGTTCGTGAAGCTATTGACCGCATTAAGCCGGGCCTCCCCGTGTTCCATAATGGCGGGCATATCCGCTGTGGACGCCGTGATCTAGCAGCAATGAACACACATCTCGAGCTGGAATCGCTGCCGACTGGGGGCTGGGGGTATGATCACTTTCCTTTCTCTGCTCGATACGCGCAGGGACTAGGCATGCCTTTCCTCGGTATGACGGGCAAGTTCCATACTACATGGGGCGAATTCGGAGGGTTCAAACACCCGAATGCCCTAAAGTATGAAACCGCCTTGAGTATCGCTAACGGCGCTCGCTGCTCCATCGGGGATCAATTGCATCCTTCCGGAATAATGGATGAGACGACCTATCGGCTGATTGGTGCGGCATACCGCGAAGTCGAAAGGAAGGAAGAATGGTGCTCTGATGTCACATCGGTCGCCGATATTGGGCTATTGGGTATTGAAGCCTTGCAATCATCAATCGGGAATGAAGCAAGCCGAGTGGGCATGTCAGATGCTGGCGCAGTGCGGATGCTGCTCGAGGGCAAATTCCTGTTCGACGTACTCGATTGGAAGAGTGATCTTGAACGATACAAGGTGTTGATCCTGCCGGACTACATTACGATCACGGCTGCTCTTCGTGATAGGCTTAATCGCTATCTCGCTGCTGGGGGCAAGGTGTTGGCGACAGGGCAATCCGGGATGTATTCGGAGGATGTCACACATAGTGACAGAAGTGGAAGTGGCTTCGCCATCGACCTCGGTGTGGAATGGAAAGGTATTAATCCTTATCAGCCGGATTATTTCCAGCCTCATTTCTCCTTGCCTAGTCTTGGTGAAGGCTCGTTCATCTTCTACTCACCAGGTCAGCAAGTATCGCTCACGAATGACGGTGTCGAGTTAGGTATTCGGCACAACCCTTACTTCAACAGAGAGGTATTCACCTTCTCTTCGCATCAGCACACGCCAAGTGCTATGCGTAACGATGGTCCCGGCATGGTTGAGCATCCCAATGGGATTTATATCGCCTGGAATGTGTTCGAGGATTATGCGACCAAAGGCAGTCTGCCACTGAAGGAAACCGTCCACTATGCGCTGAATCGGTTGTTACCCAAACGCACCCTTCAGACCAATTTGCCGGCACAAGGGGTCGTAACATTAATGCATCAGGCATCCGAGCATCGTTATGTGAACCACCTGCTCTATGCTTCTCCCGTTAAACGCGGTAAAGATATCGAAGTCATCGAGGATATTGTTCCGCTATTCGATATTACTGTAAGTGTCTTACTCCCAACTGCGCCCAAGCGGGTTTATCTCGCTCCAGAACGGCGAGAGTTGGCCTTTGACTGGGATGGCAGCCGCGCTTCTTATACCGTGCCCAGACTTGAATGCCACCAGATGGTTGTGCTGGACGTCTAGTTTGAGTTCTTCACGTACTTTGAGCCAGCGTAAAGAATGGTTATCCGTGTTAAATGGGTATGTTTGCACGCACAGCAGATTTAACACGGATTATCCTTGTTACTTCGCTCAGCTTGCACGCAAATCCAGACTTAACACGGGTTTTCCTTGTTATTTTGTTCAGCTTGCTCACATACCCAGATTTAACACGGGCCTTCCTTGTTACTTCGCTCAGCTTGCTTACATACCCAGATTTAACACGGGTTTTCCTTGTTACTTCGCTCAGCTTGCTCACAAACCCAGATTTAACACGGGTTTTCCTTGTTACTTCGCTCAGCTTGCTCACAAACCCAGATTTAACACGGGTTTTCCTTGTTACTTCGCTCAGCTTGCTCACATACCCAGATTTAACACGGGTCTTCCTTGTTAAATCGTCGCCCTGTCCCTAACCGTCCTTATAAATAGTTCGAAGCTTGCTCCACTATAATAAATTCATGATGACGTTGCTTAGTTTGCCGAAGTGGTTGGATCAGGCCGAGGTCCATTAACTGTCTCAGCACGAATCGACTTGCATCTGGCCCCTTCTGCAAACAGTAGCACACATCATTCAGTCGAAACGGACGATTCAATCTCCGAGCATACCGAAGCACTTCCCTCTCATTCACGGTCAACTCTCTATTCACCAGCCCTTGCCCACCTGCTGTTCGCCCAAGCATTTCATATACCATCCGACGGCAAGCCTCCGGGTTTTTATCAAGCTCGTCCCAAGTAAAAGGAACATATTTGTATCCATACATCGCCATCGTGCGCACACGCATACGTTCGAAATTGAACCGGTCCCTTGTAATTTTTTCTGCATGTGCTACAAAGCCTTCACTTTCAAATCCAATCTCGAGCGGCACATAAAAAGTATCAATAAACATTCTGACCCCAGATAAGCTCACCATTTCATATTCCAATATGAACCCTTCAAATGATTTAAGTACCGGCCATAGCACTTCACTGAATAATTTCTTTTCGCCGACTAACTCCTTTTGCAAATGCTCTAATCGCAGTCCACTCGCTGTCCGTTGCTGCTCCTCCAGAAACTTCTTAAACTCACGCTCGAACAAAAATATCCCCTCCCCCACCAGTTCACTTTGTAATAATAAGCAAATAAAAAACGCCGCCTGCTCCCGAAGGAGACAAACGACGTGTACTTCACGAAGTTTAATCCATAGTTCTACGTACTGTCTTACGAATGGAATACCACGGTCTTGTTGCCGTGTACGAGCACCCGGTCCTCAACGTGCCAGGACACGGCCCTGGCAAGCACGGTCCGCTCGATATGGCGCCCGATCCGCTTCAGATCCTCCACGCTATGGCGATGGCTGACCCGTTGAACGTCCTGCTCAATGATCGGACCGCCATCCAACTCAGCCGTTACATAGTGAGCCGTAGCCCCAATGATCTTGACCCCTCTGTCGTAAGCTTGCGCATACGGCTTGCCGCCCACGAATGCAGGAAGAAAGGAATGATGAATGTTAATGATGCGATCCTGATACAGGTCGATAAAAACTGGTGAGATGATCTGCATATAACGTGCAAGTACAACAACATCGATTTCACCTTCTGCAACAAGCTCAATCTGACGTTGTTCCGCTGCAGCTTTCGTATCAGCAGTTACAGGTACATGGTGATAAGGAATCCCGAAGGACTCCACCGTTTCCCGCATATCGGGATGATTACTTACCACAAGCGCGATATCCGCATCGAGATCACCTGATCTCCATTGCCATAATAGCTCAAGGAGGCAATGATCCTCCTTGGACACGAACAGAGCGAGTTTCTTGCGCCTGCTTGCTTCGGTAATTCTCCAGGTCATAGAGAACCGATTGGCCACTTCAGCGAATTCTTCCTCCAATGCTCCTATGCGGTTCTTCAAATCATGCAGATCGAATTCGATCCGGATGAAGAACAGCCCCCCTTCAGGATGCATCGTGTATTGATCAGATTGCACGATATTCGCCTCATGCTTGGCCAGAAAATGCGATACCGCCGCAACAATGCCTGGCCGATCCGGGCAAGAGATAAGCATCCGGGCGCGATCGTGATTGCGTCCAGAGGATTGCGTTAACAATGATTGATTCAAGCTCATGCTTCACTTACTCCTCTTATCCTGCTAAGCGGTCTGGAATACTTCTTTGCCAGCAAGCCATCCCGTTAGACGATGATTAATCTGCTCCTCCGACAGCTCAGGGAACAGACGATTCTCGAATACCATATCGTACAACCGCTCCAACGGCTCGCGAGCGTCCGCCTTCTTGGCTTTGGCATCGTTCTTAAGCAAATCCCAAATCTGCAGCACATACTCTCTCGAATCTATGGATTCCTTGGTGAAGAAATGGCTCAATCTCTCCAGATCCTCGAAGAATTGATCACCGAAGCGTCCGCCGGCATCACCGCGAAGAAGCGCCATTTCAGCTTCGTACATAGGCCGTTGAGTTTTATCATCTTTACCAATCCAAGGCGTCTCTAAGATCATTGGCAAATGCTGCAGGCTAGGATGATGAACGATATATTGCATCGCTTTGAATCCGATCAAGCCGGAGCCTATCGGAGCATGACGGTCCTTGCCTGCGCCTCGAAAGTTCTTGCTGTCATTCAAGTGAATAACGCCAAGTCTATTAATCCCAACGATGCGGTCGAACGAATCTAACACGCCGTCGAAGTCTTCCACAATATTATAACCAGCATCGTGTACGTGACATGTGTCCATACAGACAGCGAGACGACTGTTGTCTTCTACCTTCTCCATAATCGCTGCGATTTCCTCGAAGCTTCGACCGATTTCTGTTCCTTTTCCAGCCATCGTCTCTAGCGCAATATTAACATTAGTATCTTTCGTGCCGCTCAGCACTTCGTTCAAGCCTTCGGCTATCCGAGCAATACCATATTCAGCGTCTTTCTCGGTATAAGCGCCAGGATGCAGCACAATGTTACGCACACCAAGAAAATCTGTCCGGCGCATCTCATCTTGCAGGAACCTAACAGCCAGTTCAAAGGTGTCTTCTTTATAAGAGCCCAAGTTGATAATATACGGAGCATGCACTACAATTTCACCGATTCCATGCTTGTCCATTACTTCTCTGCCTTCGGCGATAAATTGGTCTTCTATCGGCTTTCTGCGCGTATTCTGAGGAGCACCTGTGTAGATCATGAAAGTACTAGAACCGTAAGACACAGCTTCATTTGCCGCATTCAACAATCCTTTATCAGAAAAAGAAACATGAGATCCTATCTTTAACATTAGCTTTTCACTCCTTCTTGGTTCACTCCCACCTATTTTAATACGAAACTACAAATAAATCTACGAATGGGGTATAATTCTATTTATATCGGCTTCTCAATATCTACTTCAATCCGAGGTGTTCCCTATGCCTTCCCAAACCTTTATGATCGCCATGATCTTCTGGGCCTTCATCTTATTATTCTTCATGTCCGTCGGCGGGTATTTCATGTTCCGCAAATTTATGAAAGTATTACCCAAGGCAGACGGCAAGTCCAAGCTTGATTGGCAAAATTATTATGTCGATACATCCCGCCATATGTGGACGGATTCCTCTAAGAACTTCCTGGAGCTGCTTGTCTCTCCCGTTCCTAGCCCTTTCCGCGACATCGCGCGTCACTCGATTGCAGCACGAATCGCTCAGGTGGCTTTGGAGGCGAATGCTACGGAAGTGACTCAGCAGCATTGTATTGAAGGTTACATTCTCGCTACACCCAAAAGAGATTATCCCAGCTTGGTCAAGTTTCTGGAAAAGCAAGACATTGACTATACGCCTTACAAACATTTGATGGTATAGATTGGCTGGATATTGGGTTGAGTGAATGAGGAATGAGTGAATGAGCAAGCCTTTGCGGGCTTGCTTTTTTAATTGCTTTTAGAGATGTTGGAAGAAAAAGAACTTTGACAACAATAGTTGTCTTAAATATAATTGTTATACTAACTATATACGTGGAGGGATAAATGATGTCACTGGAATCCAAACCATCTAATGTGTTTCATCATTCGGCCGGATTCAATCTAGGCGTAACCTATCGCAAAATATCCCAGCTGTTCACGCTCAGACTGAAGTCCCACGACATTACACCTGAGCAGTGGATCGTTCTTTATTGCATTGGCGAGAATGACGGAATGATACAGAAGGAAATTGCTGAGCTTGCCGGCAAAGACAGACCAACAACGACTCGCATCCTGGATGCTTTGGAAGCAAAGGGATTCATAATAAGGAAAAAGGGATTAACAGACCGCAGGTCTTTTCTGATCGGGATGACTGAGAAAGGACAGGAGCTGATCAGACAAACGATTCCTATTGAAAGACAAACCGTAGAGGACGCCACTCAAGGCATTACATCCGAGGAGTATGATCAATTATTGCGAATATTGAAACGGATCGGCGAGAATGTCGATCGACTTAGCGAGAAAGAATAGGAGATGAATCGCAGTTCCATGTCACAGCAACGAGATCTACAACAACTAACTCCGCCCCTATGGACGAAATCATTCGTCATCTTGACGTTATGTTACTTTCTGCTGTTCCTTAGTGTGCAGATGCTGCTTTCTCCTTTTCCGAGTTATGTAAAAGATCAGTTTCAGGCTGGAGATGTCACTGTAGGCCTGGTCACAAGCTTATTTGCTTTGTCGGCCATAGCCTCTCGCTTCCTGACTGCAGCCTTGATGAAAAAAGTACATCGGAACGTTCTGCTATTGATCGGAATTGGAATTGCAACCATTACTTCGATCGCATATCCTTTAGCGCATTCGGTGACGGTCCTGCTGCTGATCCGCGTCGGCTTCGGCGTTGGGTTCGGGATGACTAGCACCATCATGCCTACACTGGTTTCTCAGATCATCCCGCGCAGTCGAATCGGGGAAGGAATTGGTTATTTTGGCCTCTCGACGAGCCTAGCGATGTCGTTCGGACCCATTATCGGGTTATCGATGATGGATGAGTATGGGTTCACTTCATTGAGCATCCTGGGTGCCATTGTAATTGCTGTTATGGTGCCGCTGCTTCTTGGCACGCGATCTGTTCCAGCACCGCTTGGGGCATCAGCGGATGCAGGGAATCCGAAGCCGATTGGCGAGACAGACAAGCTCGCTGTTGCAGCCCATTCAGGTCGGTCGGACGCAGTGGATCAAGGTAATAATCATCCATTAACTAGTCGTTCTTTCCGTACCAGCCAACTGGTCTTGCCGGCCATACTAAATATGTTCATCGGGATTACTTACGGGGGGCTGCTAAGCTTTATCGCCCTGTTTGGCAAGGAAGTGCAGATTGAGAACATCGGCTTATTTTTCCTCTTTAATGCTGCAAGTATTCTTATTATTCGTCCCATATCCGGTAAAATATTCGATAGGAAGGGCCATGCTGCTGTCGTCATTCCAGGTGCGCTGTTGCTCTTTGCAGGGTTGACTGTGCTGTCATTTGCGGGCAGCTTACCGGTACTGATTGCGGCTTCTCTGCTGTACGGACTTGGCTTCGGCGCGATTCAGCCGACTCTCCAAGCCTGGATGCTGCGGGATTCGCCTCGTGAGAGGCATGGCACAGCGAACAGCTTATATTACAACGCCACCGACTTAGGTATCGCTTGCGGTTCCATGCTGCTAGGGGCCGTTGCCTCGGCGTCCAGCTACGCTACTATGTACCGTTACTCAGCCTTTGTAATGATCATTTTGCTCGCTGTATACGTGATTTTTATGAAGGTTCAAGCAAGGAAGGCCAAAAGTCTCGCGAGGTATGCAGCAGGTACCACAATTTAAGGAATAGTGAAGTTTTTTCTTGAGGATCTGGCCGTTACATAGGTCAGGTTCTTTTTTATTGAAGCTTGATCGGACTATGTTTCAGAAAAATAATCGAGGGACAAGAAAAAACGCCGACCAAGAAAGGCAGCCGTAAGGCGCTCTCTTATCCGCGTTTGGAGTGGATATTGTCGATTAGTGTGAAAGAGGGAATGAATGGACAACGAAGTTCAGCATCCCGGTTACGAGTTTCTCCTGATACTCATCCGTCGATAACAGCTCATCTTCTTCCGGATTGGTCATGAACCCCATCTCCAATAAGACAGACGGCACATTCGACCAATTGAGTCCTGTTAAGTCGTTACGCGGGATGATCCCTCTGGATTTGCCTTTGGTCGTGTAAATCAGCTCCTCCAGCAGCTTGGCCGCCAACTTCTTGCTCGCAGCTGATTGCGCACCGGTTGACGGATACAGCACGGAAATGCCTCTGGCACTCGAAGACTCGAAACCATCCGCATGAATGCGCAGGGCAACATCTGACTTTGCCTCGTTGCATAATAGCGCTCGCTCTTTATTACTAATGTCGACATCATGATGATCACGCACCATGACAACTCTGTAACCCGCTTCTTGCAATTTATCTCTCAGCTTCAAAGAAACCTCAAGCGTCAATTCATATTCCGGCTTGCGCGTGGCTACTCCCTTCGTCCCATACGACACCTTGGTCTTCATGTCTTCCGAGTCAGGCCCAGCAGGCTCCTTATCATGGTTACCAATTCGCTGGTGTCCGGGATCGACGCACACCAACGGCGCAAGCTTGGCGTCTGCCGCAGCAACCCCAGCGGACGCTGTCACTGTGCTGGCGCCAGCAACGGCGCTGACCAGTTGCGGCGCTGTAGTCGTCGCACCGCCGCCTGCGGCGCCAACCGCGCCGGGCGTTGCCGCCGGCGCATCGTCAGCGTGCGCTTCGCCGCCCGACGCAAGCTGCAAAGCGTCGGGCTGCACGAGGCTGCAGCCCGTAAGGCCCGCGACTGCCAGGCTAGCCGCTAGCAACAATCGCGCCGCGATTACTCTCGCGCTAAGCGCAGCGTTCATCGCGCCTCATTCACGCATATTCGCGCTCCTGCAGCCAGCGGAAGCTCTCCGCTACGCTGTCGAGCGAATTCTGACTGCAACGGTCCTGCTCAACGATCAGCCAATCGACCTCGGCTGAACGAGCAGCGGCTATGACAGCAGGGATATCGAGATCGCCTTTGCCGATCTCCACCGTATCAATAGCTCCACCGTCTGCGGCTTGGCGGAAATCTTTCAAGTGAAGGAGCGGCAGCCTTCCTTGATATTTCGCAATATAAGCGAGCGGGGATAATCCTGCATATTGCACCCAGCCCAGATCCAGCTCCACCTGCAACGCACTCGGAGAAGTCTGGGAGAAAAGAGCATCGAACAAATAATCTTCCCCAAGCCTGGATTCAAACTCAAATGCATGATTATGATAAGCAAACACCATTCCGTTCTCTTGAATGATGCGGCCTATTTGATCTAATTTAGGAATAATAAGAGCGAAGGCTTCACTGCTGCGATCACTTTCTAACAAATAAGGGCAAATGATATATTTACTCCCCAGCGTCAGATTATAAGCAATTTCTTCTTCCAGATTGTCGGTAAGCCGCTGCAGGTTAACATGACTGCCAATCGAAATCAGTCCCAGCTCATCCAGAAGTTCTCTCAAATCCTCAGCAGCCATCCCGCCGTATCCAGCAAACTCCACCCCGTGATAACCGATTTCTGCAACACGGCGAAGCGCCCCTTGGAAGTCACGAGCTGTTTCCTCACGTACGGTATACAGTTGTAGTCCTATTTGATCTTGTTTCAATGTAATCCCTCCATTAATATACTTGAGCTACTCCGCACCGATTATACAGAAGTCACCCAAGCTATCCAATGAACCCATCCCGCCAAACTTTACTTATCTGGCTATTTTTTTCTGAATCCATTATTCCATCATCCCCTGGCGATTCAACCAACGTTCACATAATTCAGTCCATACTTGAACATCCGGGATCTCATTAAGAATCCCTAGACCATGCCTGCCGTGCTCGAAGATGTGCATCTCATGTGGAACTTTTTTGGCTAGAAGCGCCATGGCAAGAATCAGACTATTCTCAGCTACAACGCCTCTGTCATCTGCAGTATGCCATATAAAAGCAGGAGGAGTGTTCTCGGTAATCTGTTTCTCACTGGATAAAAGCTGTATTAATGCTTCATCAGGCTCTTCCCCAAGCAAATTAAGCCTAGACCCCTTGTGACTGTAATCTCCATCAAACGTAATAACCGGATAGCACAATACCTGAAGATTCGGCTTGCTGCTGTATTGTTCAATCGGATCTGCAGCATTCTCTTGACCATCATCATAATGTACAGAAACGCTGGACGCCAGATGTCCGCCTGCAGAGAAGCCCAGTACTCCAATCCGGTTAGCATCTATATTCCAGGCTTCCGCCTGATGGCGCACATACCGAATCGCCCTTTGAGCATCAAGCAGCGGACAGGGATGCTGGTACGGTTTGACCCGATAACGAAGGACCACAGCACTAACCCCTATCGAATTCAACCATTGCGCAATAGGATCTGATTCGTGGGCAGCACGTCCTGCGTAGCCCCCGCCCGGACATACTACAATACAAGCAGAAGGGTTTCCATCCGGACGATTCAGTATATAAGGTTTCACTGCAGGTCTATCCTCAGGCCCAGTCCCCTTAGTATAAGGTGCGCCTTCTTGCCACAATTCAATCCATTCCACATCTGTGCTTAACTCTGACACGGCCATAGCCTGCCTACACCACCCAATTCTTTATATCGAAGCATCGTTTCATCCCTAACTAATTCGCTTCTTACTTAAATTTTCCTTTTTATTAATCGCGTGCATATAAGGAAACAATAAGAGGAGTCCTGCAACGTATAAACCAAATGCAAAGTATGCAGGGAGCAAGTGAATGAAGTCCGTATATCCAATCGCCATGTGCACGCTAAACCCAGCTATGAATCCAGGTAATCCGCCAAAAAGAAACGTCCACCATAACCATCGCTGTCCCTGCTGGATGCCCCATAAGGATGCCGCAAGAAGGGCTATTGCATTGGAGAATAAAGCACCCCCGAATCCAGCTCGATCATGAGCGATTAACGATAATAAATTAGAATTCGCATCATGAAGCTCGCCTGGGTGTGTGTGTAAAAAGGTTAAATCCTGGGGCACAAACACATGTGTAATACCGACGAATGAGATTGTAAGCCCGCCTGCAGCCAATGAGAACCCGAGCAGCACCATCATCAACTGTCCCCATTGGGCACGATACCAATCCTTATTATTAACCACATTAGGCTGGCGTTGACACAAGGGACGATTATCTTTTCCTCCGCGCATTCCCATAACAAACATCGGAAGCAGAAGAACTGAAACTGCCGCGTGCAGAGGATCGAAATATCCGTATCCCAAGTACAGGAAAAAGCTGCAAAACCCAATCAAGGCTGAGGCTAACAGCGCCGTACGCGCCCAATGCAACTGATATCTTTGGCCATAACGCGCAAATTGGGCATAGAGTATACCAATCGAGATCATCGTGCCAGCTAATGTAATGCGATCATGCGACATGAACGGCAGCAGATTGTCATTGTGTGAAGACAGCAAGTCCCTGCCTATCCCCAGATATTGCTCATCATAAGGGAGCAGAACCGTGGTAGCCGCAATAATCCAAGCTATAATTCCGCCCAGTATCATACTTAAACCGAATAGAAACATCCAACCCCAGTTGCTCCAAAATGACGGCGGTTGGGGTTCCGAAGCTTGTTCGTTCAATCGTTTATGTAAAATAGCTTCATTAATACGCTTGGGTAATCCTGGACCTGTATAGACTAATCCGCTATGTAATTGGACCAGATCCGCTCCTGCGTCCATCAATTCAAGCGCATCCTGCGGTTGATGGATCCCCCCGGCGGCAATGATCGCTATTCGCTGACTATAGCGGCTGCGGAACCATGCGACTTTGTCGAGACAAAGCTCTAATCCTCCCTTACCAACGGACACGCCCGCTTCAGTTGCGACCCCATCCCCTATCACAATTCCCTCTACATGTTGCTCTAAGGGTAACTCCTCCAGAAGTGCAGCTAATTGTTGAACTGGATAATCCAGCGGCACGTAAAGAAATAAGGGCTTATTGCCGATAACGGACCTCGCCACAGCTACAACCCGTAGTACATGAGCAACGGTTTGTTCCACTGGCCATTCATGATCAATCGTATCGAGATAGAAACCTGCTGCATATGGATTCAAGCTCTTCAGCAGTTGAAGCTGCTGCTCAATCGCTTCTTCAGTCGTGCTGCCAGGCATATGCCGAGTCCGGAACATGAGCGGCAACGCCTTCTTCTTGCTGCTAACGCTTGGTTCCAACTGCTGTACATGCTTATCCAAGCCGTCATTGACGTTAGAATCCGGATAAATAATCGCTTCTTTGTCCAATTCTCGTATAATGGGCTGTTCACTTGTGATTTCTTTTACCGTGACAGGCCCTACTTCGATGAATCCGAAGCCAATCTGCGATAATGCCTTTCTTCCAATCCCATGCACATCCAACCCGCCGCTTAACCCCACGGGGTATTTGAAACGCACATCCCACTTGGTCTGATCCAGGATAGGAAAAAGCTCCATATGTCCGAATGTGCGGATAACTAACGTGCCGCCAGGCAGCTTACATAAATTTCCCATAGCCCGCAAAGTAACATCCCTCGCAAGCTTAGCTGGCAATCGGAACAGGATGGGTCGGAATAAAGGATGATAAGACCAATCCGGCATAGCTGCAGCCTCATTTCCGCCTATAGTCAAAATTGCTTTGTTACATCTATTATACTTGATAATAGGCTAACCCCGACACTACTCGTTTCCACGCGATAAACTAATATTTCTTGTCTCTCAACAATAACAACCGCTTCACAAGGAAGCGGCGCTATACACTATAATGACCAGGTACACACATTCAACTTCCTTTTCCTTACAAAAACATATGCAATCTTGCTGTATTGTCACACACTTTTAGTCAATTGATCCGCCAACTGATGCAAGTTATTCAGGCTGATCTGCAGGCTGTCCATCGGATTGCTAGGACATTGATCCTGTTCAACCGCGTACCATTCCACTCCGTTCGCTTCTCCCCACTGCAGGATAGGAGCAAAATCGATAAGACCTGTGCCGACCTCTGCAAAAGTCTGACGCTCATCCGCGGTCATGTCCTTCAAGTGAATGATCGGCATCCGGCCGGAATAAGGCTGTATGAACGACAGCGGATCGTAGCCGCCTTTCTTCACCCAGTACACATCAATTTCTGCCAGCAATGCATTATCCGCAGAAGGCTCTAGCAAGTATTCAAGCGCATTAACGCTGCCGACCTGCTCCTCCAGCTCAAACGCGTGATTATGGTAGCTCAAGCGGAACCCTTGTGGAGCAATAGCTGCCGCAATACGGTTCAATTCTTCCCGCACAGCCTGATAGCCTTCCGTATTGCGCAACTCTGGCGCCAGATAAGGGCATACTACATCCCGAGTATGGAACAACCGGGCTTCCTCAAGCACAATATCCAACTCGTCACGCAATCTCTCCAGGCTAACGTGAATCCCGGCCGTACCGAGCCCTGTTTCTTTCAAAACATCGGCAATTTCTTGCGCAGTATATCCGCGAAGACCAGATATTTGGACACCAGCCCAGCCCATCTTCTTCAGTTCTCGAAGAACACCTGGGAAATCCTGCTCCAGTTCATTGCGCAGCGTGTAGAGCTGTGCGGCGAATTTATGCTTCATCTTGTATCGCACTCCTCTTGTTTTATTCAGCTTGCTCTATTCCCTCCAAGCTTGCCCGCCCCATTGTATCATTGCCGCCTTCTGCCTACTAAGCCGCGGTTGTCCAATTCACGCTGCCCATTTATATATGGTTGTTGTATTATGCTCCATTTGTGCGGAACTCGCTTGCAGAAACACCCGTGAATTTCTTGAACAATCTGGAGAAGTACAGAGGGTCCTCGTATTTCATTTCACGAGATATCTCTTTTACCGTAAGGTCGGTTGTCAGGAGCAGCTTTTTCGCCTCGGCCATCTTCAACCGGTGCACATACTCGTGAAGTGAATATCCGGTATATTTGCTTACCAAACGACGCAAGGTTGGTACTGAGATATGATTGTGTTCCGCTAACGAATCCGCATCTATCGGCTCGTACAAGCAGCCCATAATATCGTCGAGCACTTTGTAGGCTGTGCCCGACCGTGTGATACTACTTGTTGAGCCATTAGCTGTACGCGCCTGCGCAAACTCCAATAGCAACGACTCCAGAAGCAGGGATGCTCGATCCGCATGGTCAGCGATCCCGCTCTCCATCAGCATAAGAATGGTCTCGATCTTCTGCTCGTACCCCTCTCCTGCGTCCAACTGCACAGCTAATCCCCTGGAAACCATTCCGCTCTCGATCCATTCCTCTACACGCGGACCCGTGAATCGAATGTAATACTCCTCCCACGTACCGCCCTCAACTGGTCCATATGTGAACACCGACCCGGGATATACGAAGAAGAGTGAGCCTTTACCGACCTCCTGCACAGGTCCGCCATCTATCTGCAATGTTCCCTTACCGCCAGCTAAGTAGGCAAAAGCCCAACAATCGAACGTTACGCCGCTGCGTCTAAGCTTACGTCCTGGCAGATGGCCGATCTGCGGAATGTGCAGACTTGTGATTTGCAGCCGCGAAGGATCGACCATTAAATCAACTATCCGCAAGGGGAGTGAACTGATCGTATAGTCCATCAATTTGGTCATCGAATGCATTTCCTCCCTCGTTGTTCCCTGATATAGTTTCATTATGAAGCTTTTCTTACAAATGATAAAGTCCATATTCATAAGGAGGTACAATGTATGAATACCCTTAGTTCAGCTGAATGGCAAGTTATCTTCCGTGACGTCAACACCGCAAGCGAAATGATGCGCCGTTACTACCGGATTGTCAAGGAATCCATGAGGGCCATGGCTGGTTATCTGGTGAAGATGCAATCATGGCCAGGCAAGAAAATGTTAGCCAAGCATATTTGGCTGGATGCGGCTCATGCGGATTGGTTGCGCGCCCGTGCGCTCGAGCTGCGTTACCCTCGCGTCGATGTGGATGAAGATTCTGACCGCAATCTGATCCTAGTGCTGGAGAAGTTGCCTACTGCTGCATCGGATGCGATATTTCTGACCTATATCTATGAGGTAATCAAACCCGCTCTGCTGCAATCGTTCCAAACGTATTTATCAGAGAGCGATCCGCTTGATGATGCTCCTTCTCATACTTATTTGAACCGGATCGTTCCAGAGCTGCAGCTCGAGCTTGCCGAGTATCAGGCTGTTCGGAATCAAAGCCAGTCCGAGAATCTAATTCCACTTGAGCCTTCGGCGGAAGCCGTCTCCTTCTTAGCAGACATCATGGCAGCTTGCGGGGGCATTGAAGGACCCGATCGTCATCCGAACGGCAGCAACCACACCGCTTATCTCTCACAGCCTGATTATGAGCTGCCTACTGAAGGCGGGCGTGAGCCCTCGTGGGAGCCTGCTGTTATGCAGGTGCCGCCTCGCAGTCCGCAGAATGAGATTGAGCATCGTGTGTGGTTGGCTATCGATCATGCGAATGAGGTGTGGGCATCGGAGACTCCAGCTGCTTTGATGTGGGTTCACAAAGGGTTGCCGTGGCCGCTTTATTTCAACGCGGCACGCTGGTGTTATGATGAGATGCGCCACGCTATGATGGGGGAACAACGCTTGAAGGCGATGGGCTTCAGGATTGGCATCGACTTCCCGATGGTTCCTGACCATTGGCGAACCTTTTACAACGAGCAGGGACTGGGCAGCCTCCTGCTTCTGCTTCATGGATTAGAACAAAGAGGCCCATTGTTCAAAGCCAAGATGAAGCAAGAGCTTGCGGAGCAGAACGATTATGAGGGCTCCCAGGACTGTGATTACGATTGGGCGGACGAATCCGGCCATATCTCGTTCGGTCTTGCATGGATTAAAGCCGTCTATCCGGATTGGTCAAAGGAACGTATTATGTCCGAGACACAGGTTCTCGTGGAAGAATGGTGGGCCTGGATGAAACGTTATAAGGACGAAGGCCTTCATCAATATGACAAATTTATGGAGCGTATTGAAGAACGAGTACAAGCGTACGCCACTCGAAGTAATTAATCCTACTATTAAGAAGTAAGATTAATTTATTCTCTCTCGATCCTGGGTGATCCTCGCAACAGTCTTTGTGACTTTTGCAGGGGCTCACTCAGGATTTTTCCATCTATACCTAGCAAACTGAGCATTGCGATTCAACTTTTAACTGCAAAAGCTGCAGGTAATTTTCCGAGATCTAGGCATTTTACCCAAATACCTGCATTTCCTACCGTTAATTCTTTGAAATCCGGCTCATTCCGGTAAAGGTCTGATGATTAGATGCAGGTTCTACAGTAAAAATTCAAATTGCTACCCTTTGAGAGAAATTAGCTGCAGGTTTTGCAGTAACTTCTAAGCACCTGCCACCTGCCACCTGCCTCCTGCCTCCACTTCTCCCTTCTATCCGCTAAATCCCGCAGTAACGCCTAACTTATCTAATAGTAACACCCAATTGGTACTATTTCGTCCAAAGGAGATTCAGTTAGCCAGTGCTAGTATAGGTTATATGGGCGGAAAAGACAGGTTTTTCTAGGATAGCCAACTTTACTACTGGTTATTGGCCGGGGTTTGAGGAAAACCGTGTAACAATGAGGAAATAGAGGATAGTCAGATTGGCTATTTAATGACTGAGCAATGAAATGGCCCAAATAGACAGTAGTAACATGGCTTATCTGAAGCGGCGTGCCACTACAATCCAAACTGACCACTATCCTGCTCCACTCATCCTCCCCGCCTCCTTATCCTCTCCTCCTTAGTTCCTAAGGTTCTCCCTTTAAGCTCGATCCCCCACTAAGAGTCATTCAATATATTGAATGACTCTTTGACTTTCCCTCATCCCCCACCTCATCCACCCTCATTTTACCAGTAGCATCTTCTCGTCTTTTTCGAACTAGCAGCAGAACAAAATCAATTGACAAGTTGAAGGAAATCACTTTAAATTATTATAAGTGCTGTTCAATATGTTGAATGAAAGTTTGTTTATACTTCAAGTCTATTTCCTAATTAACTGTCAAAGGAGGGTCCGATCCGCATGGCTCAAGGCACTAAAGATTACACGGTCCCCGCTTTGGAGAAATCGATTCTGATTCTGAACGCATTATCGGATAAAGACTTATCCATCAGCGACCTTCATTCCCAGTTAAAGCTACCCAAGACGACTACTTTTGTGATCCTCAATACGCTGGAGCAGTACGGGATCATCCGCAAAACACCTGATGGGAAGTACCGGCTTGGGCCGGGCGTGCTTCCTTGGGGAAATAGCTACATGAATTCCATGGATATGGTCCAGACCGCCAGGCCGCATCTTGCCAAGCTAGTAGAAGGGACTCCTTATACCGCACATCTCGCTGTGTTGATCAACGGGCAACCTGTCTACTGCGATAAAGTCGAAGGCAGCGGCTTCGTGCGATTCGCAACGTCGATCGGCCAAAGCCAGCCGTTATATCAATCCAGCGTCGGGAAGGCTCTTGCAGCTGGAATGTCCGAAGAAGAGCTGCGTCAGGCACTTCCGGAGGAAATGACCGGAACGACTGCCAAAAGTGTGCGTTCACTGGACAAATTTCTTGAGGATGTCGCATTTGTGAAGGAACATGGATTTTCCATAGAGGATGAGGAATTCGAGGAAAGCGTTCGTTGTATTGGCGCTCCAATCTTCGATTATTCCGGCAAGATTGCAGCATCCATGAGTATAACCGCACTAAGCAAAGATTTGCCGGCCGTCAAATTTATGGCAATTGGCAAGCATGTCAGAGATACGGCTTTACTGATCTCAAGGGATTTGGGGTACACCGTTCAGCAGGACACTCCCCTTCAGGAAGGAATCGAATAATATGACGATGAAATTACGCAGTGAAGAATGGTTCAGCGGAGCCATAGATCACTCCTTTCAGCACCGTTCAGCCATGAGAGCAATGGGGCATGTTCCTGAATCTTTTGTCGGCAAACCGATGATCGGGATCTTCAATTCGTGGAATGATCTCAATAGCTGCAATTATCCGCACAAAGAACTTGTAGAGTATGTCAAAAAAGGCGTTCTTCTCGCAGGCGGCTATCCCATTGAGCTTCACACGATAACAACTCCAGCGGATTTCATGAAACCCTCTGACCTTCCATACCGCAATCTGATGGCTATGGACGTCGAGGAATCGATCCGTTCTTTGCCAATAGATGGTGTAGTACTACTATGTGAATGTGACAAAACAACCCCTGCTCAATTGATGGGTGCGGCGAGCTGCGACTTGCCAACTTTACAGCTAGCTGCTGGTCATCGCACTCCGGGTGTTTTCCGCGGGAAAACCGTTAACTACGGAACCGATACATGGAAGTATATCGATGATTACAAAGCCGGCCTGCTCACGGATGAGGAATGGAATGAACTGGAGAAATGCATCTCCTGCAGTCTTGGGGGTTGCCCGGTGATGGGCACAGCCTCGACGATGAAAAGCGTCTCCGAGATGTTGGGCATGATGCTTCCAGGGACCGCCAGCATCCCAGCCACTCATTCAGGCCGCAAAGCAGCAGCCGAAGCAACAGGAGCGCGCATCGTTGAGATGGTGCGTGAGAATTTGACACCATCCAAACTCATCACGGAGAAATCGATTGTGAATGTAATGAAGCTTCTATCTGCACTAGGCGGATCGACTAATGCCATTATTCATTTAACAGCGATTGCTGGAAGACTAGGGATTCACATCGATATGAACGAGTATGCCGCTCATTCCGAAGGGGTGCCGCTGCTTGTGAACATGCAGCCTAGCGGCGAGTTCAATATGGATGATTATTTCCATGCCGGCGGCCTCAGTGTAGTGATCCGCGAGCTGCTCCCCATCTTGAACGGAGACTGCCTAGGTGCAACAGGCCAAACGATTACAGAAATCTACAGCAAGGTTCAAGCTGAAGTGTCCGAGGTAATTCACCCGCTAACAGAACCTGTGATGGAGCAGTCTGGTATTGCAATCGTCAAAGGCAATATTAGTCCCTTAGGAGGGATTCTGAAATTATCCGCATGTTCAGAACACCTCCTTACACACCAGGGACCAGCTGTTGTGTTCGATAGCTACGAGGAGATGCTGCAGCGTATTGATGACGAAGATCTGGATGTAGACGCCAATTCGGTGCTAATCCTCAGAAATTGCGGCCCGATTGCCGAGGGCATGCCTGAGTGGGGAGCGATTCCCATTCCACGCAAGCTGCTGCGGCAAGGGATCCGGGATATGGTTCGTCTGAGCGATGCCAGAATGAGCGGAACCAGTTATGGCACGATCGTACTTCATGTAGCTCCTGAAGCTGCCGCAGGCGGTCCGCTCGCGATCGTCCGCACCGGCGACATCATTGAGCTGAATGTGCCGGAAGGCCGTATTCAAGTATTGCTGGAGCAATCCGAGATCAAGGCGCGTATGGACGCATGGGTTCGGCCTACTCCCAAGCATGTGCGCGGCTACCCTAAGCTATACGCCGACCATGTCCTTCAAGCATCCGAAGGCTGCGACTTCGATTTCTTAAGAGCGAAAAACAAGGAAGAGGCGAAGTTCGTGCCTCCGATTGTGGGTAGAGGTTAGTTCTCATCAGTAGCTACTAATAATCCTAAGGAGATGGATTCTTTTGATTAAGATCGGGGTTGCCAAAAAAGATATTAATCCTTCGTTAGATGTGCCTCATGCTGGTTGGGGTGCACAGACGCATATTTTTGCAAGCGGAATTGAGTCCGACCTCTTCACTACAGCTCTATATATGACGGATGGCCAGACACATTCATTCATCGTTGATATCGATGCTTGTCTGTTCCTGATCGACCAATCGAATGAGGTCCGCGAAGCAGTAGCCGAAGCAACAGGAATTGAAGTAGAACACATACGCTTATCTGTCACACATACGCATGCCGGTCCTATTTTCTGGAGTGATTATTACAAATCGGGAGCAGAAGCCAGGAAGACGTATTTCCAATATATGCTCACGCAAACTGTGGATGCCGCGCTTGAAGCCAAGAGGAATATGGTTGAGGTTACGGTAGAAGCCGGATTAGGCGCCTGTTCGATAGGCAAAAACCGCCGTCAGGCCTTGGATAATGGACGGGTCATTACAGGATATAACGAGCACGGCATCACAGATTCAACCGTTGGTGTAGTGCGCTTCGAGGATGAGGAAGGCCAAGTTGTAGCAACACTCGTTCACTATTCTTGCCATCCAACTACATTAGGATATACTTACAAATTGCATAGCCCAGACTACCCTGGCGTTACCAAAAAAGTAGTAGAGCAGCACTCTGGCGGCATCTGCCTGTTCCTGCAAGGCGCAACCGGTAATATAGGGCCCGGCCCGGAAGGGTTCCTGGATAACTTCCCGGCTACCAAGCGAATCGGAACTATTCTAGGTGCAGAAGCTGTCAAAGTCTCACTCGAGCTAGGTGCAAATGCCCTGCACCATGAGTTCGAAGGCGTGACGGAATCTGGAGCGTCGCTAGGTATATTCCGAACGACCAAACCGATGACAGCTCAATCGATTCAAGCCTATAACACAACCATCTCCTTGCCATTGAAGAAGCTTACTCCTCTAGCTGAAGCGGAAGCGCATTATACAAAAGTTTCAGAGGAATTAACTCGACTGCAAACAGGCGAAGGAAGCAAGGAAGAGATCAGTCAAATTTCGTTTCAAGTGAAACGCGCCTTCCTGGCCTGGGACACCGCACGCAAATACAACGGAATGACGCACACGAATATCGAAGTGCAATTCCTTCGCATCGGCGATATTGTGTTGATCAGCACACCGCTCGAGCCTTTTGCCGAGATCGGCCTGCACATCAAAGCCCATTCACCGTTCCGTGTGACTCTATTCAGCGGTTATTCGAACGGGCACCTTGGTTACTTGCCAATCGCCGAAGCTTATCCGCAGGGCGGCTATGAAGTGGAGACCTCTCCATTCGCACAGGGGGCTGCCGAGTATTTCATGGATGAGATTACGGCCATGTTAGCCAAATTGTAGAGAGTTAATATGGATCACGAGAAACCGTCCAGCATTCACCGGACGGTTTCTCGCATTGGATTGCAGTTTAGAACGCCTTACAAACTACTCGAATAAATCACTGTTGTCGCGCTCCTTGGGTCGGGTTCTTGTGCGACTTCTTCACTTTATATGCCCTACTATGCGTTCAGCGCCCGATGGAGCAGCGCTATGGAATCACAGCCGTCCTGAAGCGTTGCTTCTTCAATATCCCGATTATGCTCGAGGGCTTGCAGGAAATAATGCAGCTCGTTGTAATAGCCGCCAAGGCTTGAAATGTTCCCAGCCTGGTCCATGTCGCCGATATCAACCCCTGAATCGACGTCAGGCTCCAAAATACGACCATCCCTCTCATAGATTCGAAGAGTAGGAGCAGTGCTTGAACTGAATACCGCTACGGCTTGCTCGAATTGAACCCTATAGGACATCTCGAACGGAAAGTTTGCAGGGAAATCCCATCCACCTTCTACCGCGATTACTGCATCCCCATATCGGTACAAGCTATGGATGTGCACGTTAGCCTCTTGTTGTCGAACGATCTCCGTTTGAATTCGATCAGGCTCACCCAGGATAGACCGTACGAAGTCAACGTCATGAATGTGAAGATCCATGGCGGCTGAACCGCTCCTGGCAGGATCATGCAACCACTCGTCCCATGCCCAGTCCGGCCTCGGACTAATTCGACGGAACAGGCCCGCTTGCAGCTTACCGTAAATCTGACTCTGAATGAGCTCCTTTAGATGTTTATACTCCGGCCAGAAGCGGATGCACTGACCTACCATTACTTTGCTGTTTGTCTGCCTTTGTTTGAGAAGGAGCCGTTCAGCATCTGCTGCAGTCATACAGACCGGTTTTTCTATAAACACATGATAGCCCAGATCCATGGCCTTTAGTGCTGTTTCGGCATGCAGAAAAGTAGGCAGACAAATATCCACCGTGTTGATGTCACCTGATTGGAGCATGTCCTCTGTAGAGGAGTACACTTGAGCTCCGAATAGCTCAGCCAGCTTAGCCGCCTTATCGGGATCGAAATCTGTAACCGATGTCACTTGAAAATTGGCCGATCCCGCCAATGCCTTGTAGCATTGCGCATGCATGCTGCCCATAAATCCCGCTCCCGCAAGTCCGATCTTAATCATGTTAAGCCTGCACCTCCTTCGAATTCCGTCCAAGAATGGCGTCCATTGCCCTGAAAGTATTGAACACGATCTGCTCCGCATGATGAGCATAGGGAGGGATCATCTCTGCAATGACATAATCGTCATAACCTATCGCATGTAATTGTTGGACGACCGATGGATAATCCACATCCCCCGCCAGCAAATCCACAAAGCCATGAAGTCCTCCAGCCTGACGTCTGTAGTCTTTGAAGTGAACCTTGCGAATTCTCTTGTTAAGAATGGCAATCCAATGCTCCGGATAACCGTTCGCGATTACATTCCCGACATCCAAGTAAGCTCCAACATAAGGGCTGCCAACGGAATCTATAAAATTCCGGAACTCTAGCGGCGACAGCAGGAATTTATTCCACACATTTTCAAGCCCAATATGAATTCTGTGCTGTGCTGCAACCTCTGCTAATCGACTAATTCCTTCGAGCGCATAGTCGTATGCAGCATCATAGGGCACTACCTCTGACCCAGGGATAAAATCAACCCCTACAGCACCAGGGATAATCAATACGGTGTCTACACCAAGCCAAGCCGCAACCTCAATCTGCTTAGTAGCGATAGAATAAGCCTTCTCACGCTTCTCCTCCATTGCTGACGTGAAGGAATACGTCCAGTATAAGCCGCTCGCAAGACTTGTCAGCTCCAGACCGCAATCCTCCGCTCTATGCTTGATAGCGGCAATCTCTTTCTCGCTGCTGTTCAGCCGGATCTCTCCATCCTCGCTCAGAGCAAGCTCAATCCCATCGAAACCAGCCTGCTTCGCCAGCTTCATGCATTCACTAACCGTTTTGTCACCCGCAAACGACCAGCAATTAATCCCCTTCTTCATGCGCTCACCTTCCTTGTCTGCTTTCAGTGAGATCATTGTATCCCGCTTCTTATGAATTAGGCTTTATCAAAAAGTCTGTTGTATGTTTCATTAATTCGTATATTCATCCCATTCCAGGCTGCATGAGCTATAATAGTCGTAACAAGATTGAGAGGAGCGTTCTAATGGCAACCGAGCCTTTCGCAAGGACCAAGCTGCAAGAGCATCTTACCGTCAAAGAGCTCATTTCCTTTCACTATTTTGAATTCTCGAAGGACTACATTTTCGAAGGGGAGAAGCATAATTTCTGGGAGATTCTATATGTAGATAAAGGAGAAATGGAAGTATTCGCGGATACCGAGGGATACCGTTTGAAACAGGGCGATATTCTTTTCCATAAACCCAATGAGTTCCACAGCATATGGGCCAATAAGCGAATTGCGCCGAATGTAATCGTTCTTTCCTTTGTTTGTCGATCGAGGGCCATGAATTTCTTCAAGGATAAGCTATTCCATCTAAGCGAGTTTCAGCAGGGGCATTTAGCTCAGATTATGAAATACGGCTTTGCCGCCTTTCTCCCGCCCTACGATGACCCCAAAAACCATACGCTCGTTAGACGTAAAGGAGTTGCACACGGCACAGAGCAGCTGCTTAAGCTGCATTTGGAGCTGCTGCTGATTGAGCTGCTTCATTCGGGTGATCCTGCCCGGAAGGAACAGCGCATATCAGGCGCAACCAAATCACGCAGCGAGGAAGATCTGGTGAAACGGATGTGCCAGTACATGGAGCTCCATCTGTACAGCAGCATTCAGCTGGAGCAGATTTACAAGACGTTCAACCTGAGCCGAAGCCACACTTTAAAGCTTTTCAAAGATCGAACGGGCCAGCCTCTTATGAAGTATTATAGGAACCTCAAAATCGATCAGGCCAAACGAATGATTCGGGAGCAGCAGCATAATTTCACTGAGATCGCGGAAAAGCTCCATTACAGCAGTGTCCACAATTTCTCGCGGCATTTCAAATCCGCAACGGATATGTCCCCGTCTGAATATGCACGTTCTGTCATGGCCAAATTATAAGGGCAACACCTGTAAACGACGATTTGCCGTCCCAAGTGCTGCCCTAAACCGATCTATTGCGATTGCGATTGCGATCCAGACTCAACTACTTGCTTAATATCTCGTAAAGCAACCGGGGCCGTAGCACCGCCAATATGCGTTACATTGATAGAACCGCAGGCATTTCCATACAGGATCGACTCCCGTAACCCGTATCCATTCAGAAAACCATATATGAACCCGGCATTAAAAGAGTCACCCGCTCCCGTTGTATCGACCGGCTCTACCTTGAAGCCCGCTTGCTGCACGAATTCCTCACCGCTCCTGCCGACAGCCCCGTCTGCTCCACATTTGACTATTACCCGTTTCGCATGTTGAGCAAGCTCTTGCAGTGCCTCTGGCACATTATCCTTCTGTGCAACACGAACGGCCTCGGATTCATTCGGCATAAAAATATCTGTATACTGGAGCACATCTGCTATTCCGTAATCCCAATTGTTCGTATCATCCCAGCCTGCATCCAACGAAGTTGTCACCCCCCGTCTATGCGCCTCTCGAAATAATTGAGGGATGCCCGCGCGAAGTTGTGTTTGAAGAAAATACGATCCCACATGGATATGCTTCGTCTGGTCTAATAAAGAGAAATCGATATCCTCAACCGTCAAAGCCTCAATTGACCCCATATGCGTCACCATCGCTCTGTCCTCTGGGGTACTTAGAGATACCGTCAACCCCGTCTTGATGCTCTCATCTATGATGACATGGGATGTATCGATCCGGTTAGCCTGCAGCCCCTCCATGACAACATCTGCGAAGGAGTCCTTCCCGATTTTCCCGATAAAACCAACCTTCAGCCCTAGCTTGGCCAACCAACTCGCGGTAATAGCCGTAGAGCTTCCCAGCACCAAGGAGCTGCTTTCTGCAATAATCTCTCTCCCAGCAATAGGCATACTTTTTAACCCGCTAATCATAAGATCTACATTTAATTCCCCAATAGTCAGAACGTCGTATTTCTTCATCATGGACCTTCCTTTTCTTTATGCTGTTTACTACTATTCACTCCCAACGTAGATCATAGGAATATTGTAACACAACAGGGTTTAACAGGAGATTCTCAAAAAATTATACGCATTATTATGTCTTCTTCGGAATCCATGTTAGGAGACTGGTGGTTAATCCGACTGCCAGAATCGTGACGGAAGACAGCACTAAGGTTTCTTTGGAGAACAGCAATCCACTTGTACTTATAACAATAGCGTCAATAATAAAAATTGCTATTCCTACGTTAATGGAAAAGATCTTTGAGAAGAACTGAGCCAATAAATCAGTACCTCCAGTACTCGTCTCATGACGCAGCATCAGTCCGATGCCAGCCCCAACTAGAATCCCCCCGCAGACAGCGCTAGAAAAGGGACCCATTTTCACGATGGAAGTAAAATAAACACGGTAAGGATATACAATATCGACCATAAAGGAAGAAATCAGCATACCGTGCAAGCTATTATAAAAAAAATGACGATAATGAAACCATGAAAGAATAAAAATCGGAATACTGATCAATATGATCACAAGCCCCGTTTTGACATCCCATATGTAATTGATGATTAGTGCAATCCCGATGATTCCACCATCTAGAAGTTTATAAGGTACAAGAAAAAAGTTGATTCCCACCGCAAAAAGTAAACTCCCTATAATGATTGCAATCATTTTTCGCAACAAATATACCAGCTCCAACGCTTGGACATGTCTGATATATATGCAAAAAAGAAGGAAAGCCATACCAAGTGACCTCACTTCTTTTTCCAAGATGCGCCCCGACCACCGTCACTGTCTGGATTCAGTTCGGTTCACGATACTTTATGTATCCAGTCCGCCTTTGCTGTTACAAAACAAAAGAAGCCTTGCTACGCAAGGCTTCCGAGCTATTACTATGATGCGGTCGGCGGGATTTGAACCCGCACACCCTATGGGCACTACCCCCTCAAGATAGCGTGTCTGCCGTTCCACCACGACCGCATGTTACGAGGAATGAATAATTTCCGCTGTCAGAAAGCGAAAATGGTGAGCCATGTAGGACTCGAACCTACGACACCCTGATTAAAAGTCAGGTGCTCTACCAACTGAGCTAATGGCTCTTAGTGTTAGATGCCCACGTAAAGAAACGGAATCAACACCAGAGCTTCTCGTCACTTGTGGGGATAATATGACCCGTAGGGGATTCGAACCCCTGTTACCTCCGTGAAAGGGAGGTGTCTTAACCGCTTGACCAACGGGCCTTATTAAATGCCGTTTTTAGCGACAAGTGTTATTATAGCGGATAATGGTGCAGAAGACAAGTTCTTTCTTCGTGGAAATATGTAACTATCCTTGTTTGATTACGTTAATCCTATTAAAGCTCATAGAGTAACAAAGAGACGAAGCGACAATAATAGAAGAATCACAGCATTATCATTTGTTAGCACCGTTTTAACAGCATCCGTTTCCAAAACTTTTTCCATATTCCTCCTTATTTATGGTATATTTGAACTATTAAACCATACTGGGGGGATATAATGAACCATTATTTTCAAAGCGATCAACAACAAGATTTAAGCCTTATTACCTATTCTTCTGCACCCGAATACACGAACTCAATTAGGCATTTCACGACAACCAAAAGAGCGATCGCCGCGTCCAAGCATATTTACTACAAAGACTTAGGCGCACTGACCATTGAGGACTACGTCATCTTCTCAAGACTGCCCGAGCATCCGCTCTGGAGTCATATGGAGAGATCCATTGACTTCTCTTTCGCGGACGAGCTCTTCTCCAACCTCTACACTCCTTACAGCAAACGGCCTTATGCTCCTTCTCTATTACTCAAAATTCATCTGGTGAAAACATTAGAACAATTGACCGATTCCGAAATGGAAACGATTCTGATGTTTGACATGGCAATCAGGCGATTCGTCGGCGTACCCATGTCATTCAATGGCTTAGCGCCTGCCACTTCCGGGTTTGAGCAAGAACGTTCTTGTGCTTATTTATTCCACGCTTGTTTCGATCATATTCTGACTCAAGCTTATCAACACAAACTATGGGGAAAACGCGGGGAATGTTGGCTGTCGGAAGCCATCCAACCTTACTCCAATAAAGGACAAGTTGAGCAGCACAGGCAAGTCCTGCAAGCATGGTTAGCCTTTATTCAGCATTTGAAAAAATATCAGCACCCGATGTTCCAGCAAGCGATGCTAGCCTTGAAATTAGGTAACTGGTATAAGCGGACAAATGTGAATGCTGGACCAGAGGGGCAAGCTGCAGCCTATAGTAAGCTTATCGCCTGCGCTTACGCTTTTCTCTTCTGGTTCGAGCGGGAATCTGCTCGCTGCATCAGTTCCTGGCAAGATCCTGAACAGGATCAGCATTCGTCGGAGCTGCAGGAAAGGCTATACAGTCTTTTGGGTAAGACGGTGGGTGTATATAACAGAATAGAGTCACATCCATTACGCGGAGAAATCGGAAAACAATTGGCTGTCGAGGTCAGTTTAGGGGTAATAGTGGGGTAGGCAACAAAACGTATACCGTTTTATCCGAAGCAAAAAAGCCGCATAAGAATGCGGCTTTTCCATTAGATACGGAGAGAAAGGGATTCGAACCCTTGCGGCTGTTACACCCTAACGCTTTAGCAAAGCGCCCCCTTCGGCCTCTTGGGTATCTCTCCATGTAGAGTGGCTCCCCGAACAGGACTCGAACCTGTGACAACTCGATTAACAGTCGAGTGCTCTACCAACTGAGCTATCAGGGAAAGTAGTTCAAATTTATCAAAATAATGAGCAATAGTCAAGCTCACGCAATCAAGAAAATAACGTTACAAAATGATATCATTCTCTCTGTGATTACTCGTGAGCAACACTCGAAAAAAGCAGGAAGTCACCTTTGAAAGAACAGTTCCTTGACCTTCTGGATATCCATCTCGTTCTGGAAAATTCGCGCAGCCATAAACTTATGCTCCGTGTTATTATTCCGCAGCTCGTCCATCACTTCATCGAATCGCTGGTCAATTTGTTGGAAACGTTGGTCGATTTGGTCAAATCGTCGATTCACTTGTTCGAACTGGTGCTGATTCTCTTCCCTGTGTTCCTCAATAACCGCTTTAATCGTACCTACAGATAAAATCAAATCACTTAGCATACGCTCCATCTGGTTGAGTTGTTCTTTGGACATGGACCCCACCACCAATGCGAATATTTGTTCTTATATTATATCATTTTGTGATTGTTTAAGCAATCGGATCAACCGCTACAAAGCAATTAACTTCAGCTTCCCTCTGCATGTTCCACAAGCATATTTAGACGGATCCATCTTGCGCTTCCGCAAATAATGCATCCCGCATTTACTGCATTCCAGCTTGTACCGAAAAGGTGCAGCCTTACGAGGTGCAATAGCTTTGCAGAAGCGAGTCCCGCCTACTTTTGCCAGCAATAGCTTGAAATCCGGATCACTGTGCTTGTATCCTCGCCGCTGAAGATGCAGATGATAATGACATAGCTCGTGCTTGATAATTTTCTCAACTTCCTCAGGTCCGAAGATCTCATACTGCGACCAACTAATATCTATGTTATGGGACTTGGTGAAATAGCGCCCGCCTGTGGAGCGAAGTCTGCGATTAAAAGTCGCTTTGTGACGGAAGGGCCAACCAAACGACTCCATTGAAATGCGTTCGATCCACAGCTGCAGTTGTCGGTCGTCCAAGTTCATCCCCTCCTTATGCTCACGAAAAGCAAAATCCTCTTCCTTAACACTAAAAGAATATCCCAATCCAGGCCTGCTTCACTTGAATTTGTACCTTATTCTAAGCTACACTGTCAAGTAGAAATCGTTATTAACGAAGCGTCAGGATGTTGGCGCAGCTAATCAGGAGAGGAGCTTTGCGACTACTATGTCAAAAATGAATTATGCTTTATTGCAGCTCGGCGCCAAGGTGGAATTCGTGGAGATGCCCGCTTCCCATGTGTACCAATTAACGGCACTCAATCGCAGGTTGCACAAAGAGTTGGACAAGCTTACGGCCGGCAATGTGCCTCAACTAGGTCATATTATTGCAGAATGTGAGCAGGTTGAGGTGGTAGCCGAGCAATGTCAGATTCTGCATGGCATGACTTACATGAATGAGCTGGAGCAATCTTTTGCCTCCATTCAGGAGAAATCATACCCGCTTATATCTTTGTTGACGGAGATTCGCGCCCTCCAAGCTCAATTAGAGCAATGGTACGAGGATGAAATGGATTGAGGCAGAAGCGGACCTGCACCTAAGCCCCCTGTTCCCCATATGCTAGTAGGAGCTCAAAAATACGTGCGTATGGTCGATACGAACGGCCTACAAGTCAGGGAAGGGGATGTGACAATGCCGCAGTGGCTTTGCCATCAATTAGAACGTGCATTTATGAAAAAAGATCGCCGACAAATCCGGTTACTGAACGACTGCTGGTACTTCTATCGCACTAAGCAAACTCCCGATTCGCAAGAATCCGTTCCTATATCGCATCCTTAAGTATTTGCCGAGCAAATGTACCACAGAAGCACATGCTTAATATTTGGAAGCAGATGTACTTCATCAACGAAGCTCCATTACCCCATACCAAACCCAGACAGCCCGACTCTGTATGAACTCCATACAAGTCGGGCTGTTCTAGTTGCTCGATTGTCAATTTGTCTGAAAATGAGTGCTGCTGCGTCTTATTATTAGGATTGCTGCTTCGGGGATTTCATCGTCAGACTGACGCGCCCCTTCTTCTCATCAACCCCCATCACCCATACAGTGACCGTGTCTCCTACGGATACAACATCCATAGGATGCTTGACGAAGCGGTCGCTTAGCTGAGAGATGTGGACGAGCCCATCGTTCTTGATCCCGATATCCACGAAAGCGCCAAAATCAATAACGTTACGAACCGTACCTTGAAGCTGCATACCAGGAGTTAAATCCTCCATTTGCAATACATCCGTACGGAATATCGGCAATGGCAACTCCTCTCGAGGATCGCGCCCAGGTCGCTGCAAGCTCTCCAGAATATCACGGAGCGTCGGAACCCCTACATCGAGCTGCACAGCAAGCTGCTCCGGATCATGCTGGTGCAGCTTATCCTTCAAATCTTGCGTCCCAATTCCGCTCTTTGCCAGCTTCAGCTCTTTGAACAGCTTGTCCACCGCTTCGTATGACTCGGGATGAATCGGTGTGTTATCCAGCGGATTCTCTCCGCCGCCAATCCGCATGAAACCAATGCATTGTTCATAGGTCTTGGCGCCAAGGCGAGGCACCTTCTGAAGCTGCTTGCGGTTCTTGAACTTCCCGTTCTCTTCGCGGTATTTCACAATGTTTTTGGCAATCGTCGCGTTCACCCCGGATACATAGGACAGGAGCGACGGAGAAGCCGTATTCAGATCCACACCGACGTGGTTAACCGCTGACTCCACCACAACCTTCAGACTCTCCTCGAGCCGCTTCTGAGCGACGTCGTGCTGGTATTGCCCAACGCCGATCGCCTTCGGCTCGATCTTGACGAGCTCCGCGAGCGGATCCTGCATCCGCCTCGCAATCGAGATCGCGCTCCGTTCCGCCACGTCGAGCTCAGGGAATTCCTCCTGCGCGAGCTTGGAGGCGGAATACACGCTCGCGCCGGCCTCGCTCACGATCATATACTGCAGCGATCGGCTGCCGCGCAGCTTCTTGATCAAGTCGGCAATGAACTGCTCCGTCTCTCTTGAAGCGGTCCCGTTGCCGATCACAATCAACTCGACGCCATGCTTCTCGATCATCGCCTTGATCTTGCTCTCCGCCTCCACAACCTTGTTGTTAGGAGGCGTCGGATAGACAACGGCGATCTCCAGCGTCTTACCCGTCTCGTCCACAAGAGCCAGCTTACAGCCTGTCCGGTAAGCCGGATCAACACCCAGCACTACCTTGCCCTTCACCGGAGGCTGAAGCAGCAAGTTGCGCAAATTCTCAGCGAAGATCGCAATCGCCTGCTCTTCTCCCTTATCTGTCAGCTCATTGCGAATCTCCCGTTCAATGGACGGGGCGATTAATCGCTTATAGGCATCCTCAATCGTCAGACGCAGCGTCTCCTTCACAATCGATTCGCCGCGGATCACTTGTCTGGCCATATACTCATGTATTTTGTCCACCGGTACATCCAAGGACACCTTCAATATTTCTTCGCGCTCCCCGCGGTTAATCGCTAGCGTCCGATGAGGAGGAAGCTTGCGGATCGGCTCGCGATAGTCATAGTACATCTCGTATACAGACTCCGCCTTAGCATCCTTGGCTTCGGTAACGATCCCGCCCTGATCACGCGTGTAACCCCTCACCCATGCACGAATTTTTGGATCATCGGCTATATTCTCGGCCATAATATCCATAGCGCCTTGCAAAGCTTCCTCCACCGTGTTAACTTGCTTCTCTTCATCTATGTATTTAGCTGCTTCTTGCTCCACCGAGCCTTGTCGAGGCTGTGTCATGATCCATACGGCCAGGGGCTCAAGCCCGCGTTCTTTGGCGACACTGGCACGTGTCTTTCTTTTTTGTCTGTATGGTCGGTATAGATCTTCCACCTCTTGCAATTTCCCAGCTCGCTCAATCGACTGTCTGAGCTCATCCGTTAGCTTGCCTTGCTCATCTATGAGCCGAACTACCTCGAGCTTACGATCCTCTAAATTACGAATATAGTTCAACCGTTCTTCTATATCACGAAGCTGCACTTCATCCAGCTCTCCGGTCATCTCTTTGCGATAACGAGCGATAAAAGGAATCGTATTGCCATCATCCAACAGCTCAATGGTCACTTTCACTTTCGATTGAGGAAGTCCTAGCTCGGTTGTGATTTGTTTAAGAATGCGTGCTTGCATCTCAATTCTCTGCTGTTCATCCAGTTTGACCTTTTCTACTTTCTCTTCTGTACTCATTCAAGAACCACCTTTTGCTAGAATTATAGTAAAAGTATGCACACCCAGAAAAACCAAAAAACGAGGGAGTCACCCCGCCTCGTCTTCAAGCTGCAACCAATTAGAATTCAATAAGCCCCACGCTGATCTGCAACGAATCATCGACCTTGCGCATCGTTTCATCGTCCAAATGCGTGATTTTGTCGGTCAACCGCTGCTTGTCGATCGTCCGGATCTGCTCCATCAGAATAACGGAATCCCGGTCAAAGCCGTGAGTCTCGGCATCAATTTCTACATGAGTCGGAAGCTTAGCCTTCTGAATCTGTGCAGTAATCGCTGCTACAATAACAGTCGGACTGAACCGATTGCCAATATCGTTCTGAATAATTAGTACCGGCCTCACGCCGCCCTGCTCGGATCCAACCACAGGAGATAAATCTGCAAAAAACACATCGCCACGTTTTACAATCAAGCTCTACACCCCGCTAACTAAGCGATCGAGGGTACTATCCGCGTCTTCCTCCGCCTGAAATGCCTCCGCTGCCATGTGAAGATTAATCTTGGCCATCTCCATGTACCCGCGCTGCATCATTTCGCGAAGATGCCGCTTCTTGCGTTCCAAGAGGTACAGCTTCATTGCTTGACGGATGAACTCACTGCGGTTAGAATTCTCCTTCTCCACAATCCCGTCCACCTCTTGCAACAAATGATCCGGCAAACTAATCATAATTCGTTTGGTGTTATGCACATTGGCCACCGATTTCGCACCCCCAAAACATTCCCAAACCCATATTACCATTATGTCGTCAACGAAACCATTTTATACAAAATCAAATATATGCTTCCGATGTAGCAATTATGCTATATCGACTCACAAACGAAACTCGAGCCTATTCCTTATTCAATTCGCTAGACCCTTGCAGAACTCCTGCTTCAGAATACTTTTATTTCATTGGCAAGTGTTTCCTTGTGATTAGCGGGTTAGACACTTTTACTCGAGCACCGTCTCTCACATATACACGTGGTACCCGATGGTCGATCATGCAAGTGATTTCGTAATTAATCGTGCCTAGCCATTCAGCCAATTCTTCAACAGATACACATGCTGTACCTTGTCGACCAAAAAGGACAACCTCATCCTCCACCGTCAATGGTTCCGTCACATCGGTCACATTAATCATACACTGATCCATACAGATGCGTCCCACTACAGGCACCCTGGTCCCTTTCACAAGGACTTCTGCACGACCCGACAGCATTCGGCTGTAGCCATCTCCATAACCGATCGGAAGCGTAGCAATCCTCTCTTCTCCTTGTGTCCGGTATGTCACACCATAACTGATCCCTGTGTCCGCCGGTACCGTCTTAATCAGAACAGGTTTAGTAATCAGGCTCATCACGGGGTGAAGCTCGATCCGATCCTTCCGAACCTCATTCGAAGGGTACAACCCATACATGCTGATCCCAAGCCGCACCATATTGTAGGATAACTCAGGACAATCTATCGCCGCTGCGCTGTTGCCAGTGTGTACATATCGGAAGTGCACGTTCTGATGAGTAAAATGGCGAATTACCTCGTCGAATCGACTATGCTGCATTAGCGTATAGCTTTTGTCACGTTCATCGGAGCTAGCAAAATGAGTAAACACACCCTCAACTTCTACACACTCCATATCACGAGCTTCTTCTATAAAAGAAATCGACTCTTCCGCGCTCGTAATCCCGATTCGCCCCATCCCCGTATCCAGCTTAATATGAATCTTCAGCTTGCGATCCGATGTGGCGTACAGAGGGATGGATTGCAGCGCATCTCGACTGAACACCGTCAACGTGACGTCATGCTGTATGGCCGCTTCAATGGCATCCGGGGGCGTGTACCCCATCACCAGAATGGGCAGCTTCACACCTGCTTGACGCAGTTCAATCGCTTCATCCAGGAAGGCCACTCCCGCATAACCTGCGCCTGCTTCAATGGCTTCTCGTATAACCTCAACGGCCCCATGTCCATACGCATCTGCCTTCACCACCGCCATTATGCTCATCGTCTGAGGCAGCAGCTTGCGGAACTCTTCCACATTGTGACGCAATGCATCGAGAGACACCTCTACCCAAGTAGAGCGATAAAACGTGTCCATCTGATTCACCTTCTCTTCTTAGAAACGCACGAGTTTTGTAGACACATATAGATATGTTAAACGCTACCCGTTCAGACTGTCAAATGGGAATGGTTCCATATCGTACATCCGACGGTAATCTCATGACCACTACAGTGTTCGCGAGCTTGAAATATTCACAGAACAGCAAAAAGAGCCGCACTGAATGCGACTCTTGGATTTATGCGTGCCGAACTAACAAGAAGATCATACCCCTTACATCATTTGCCCAACTGGCCTTGGACCGACTGGGCGATCAGAATCATCTCAGTCTGCGGCAGATCGCTCGTAGCCAAGCGGAACTCCATACCATCGTAAGTCCATGTTAAAGTCCTTAGACCGTTCTTCTCGCCTGTTACAACACCAAGTGTGTATCCTAGATCAAGAATGTCGCCTGGAAGCGAAGTAACCGTAACCGTCTTAGGCTGAGACTCCGTTAATGTATAGTTGTACTTACCATGATAGCGGAATAGAATGGCTTGATCTTCGCCTACTTTGACTTGCTTCACATCAAGCTTCGCCACATTCTGAGGCGTGTACTCAGGCTCTACAATGCCTAGCAGCTGCTGTATGGCTTCGTTGTGTGTGGCTGCTGCACCGGCTGTTGGTTGCGTAGCTCCTGAAGGCTGAGTACCAGTGGATTGCGAACCAGTAGGTTGCTTGCTGCCGGTTGCTGCCGACGAAGTCGTGCCTGCTTTTGAGTCTGTTGGTTTTGTGTCGGTTGCCTTGGTGTCTGTTGCTTTTGTGTCAGTTGCTTTTGTTTCGGTTGCCTTTGTGTCAGTTGCTTTGGTGTCAGTTGCCTTTGCGTCAGTTGCTTTTGTTTCGGTTGCTTTTTTTGTGTCGGTCGAAGTTGCTGCTCCCGATTTTGCTGCATCCGTTGTAGTTGTTGTACCCGCCTTCGCCGCATCAGGCGCCGTCGACTTCGTATTCGTGCTTGTGCCACCCGTTGCCGTAGTAGGCAAGGATTGCAGGTTCCAGCTGGTCATATTGCGCTGCATGTCAAAAGAATCCTTCTCGAACTTTTTCCCGAACTCGAATTGCGTGAAATCCACAACCACCATTATATTGTTCTTCTCATCCGAAACTTCCACCTTCTGAGGGGCTAGACTCTTCTTGTTCAACCAGATCTTCTGGCGCGCTAGAAGGCCGTTCTGGTAGTTAGCTGCTACGTCGAAGACATAGGCATCCTTTTCGGTTGCAAACTGTCTCTCCGTGTCTGTCACGATGCTTTGGACAAGGGACTGATACAAGTAGACTTGTCCGGAATTTTCCGGCCAGTCACTCTGGAACCGGAACATCTTATTCAAATGCGGGGTGAGTACGAACACGCCCTCATCATTACGCAGCACAATTTGAGTCACATCCTTGGCCTCGTTCGTCAGAGAAATCCGGTAGAAATGCGGATTCTGATACCAGACCTCCACATCATACTTCTGCGGTTGCTGACCGGTCTGCAGAATCATCTGCCCCGTTCCCTGATAACTGTCCAACTTGCTGACCACATGATCCAAATCGTTTACAATTTGCTCTGCGTTCCTTGTTCCACATCCAGCTGCAACCATTGCTATGCCCATCACGATGGCCAATATCCATGTGATCCTACGCATTGCTTCATCCCCTCTTCACGTGATAATGAACTACTTGTACATGTGTATGAGGGGGGTTGGACTATTATGCGGACTAGTTTAGGTGAGTTGTTTAAAAGGAAAAGACCGCCAAGCACAAAGCATGCTTAAGCGGTCTAACAGACTACGAAGTATAATAAGTAAGACTAACTAACATTACTAACTGCTGCTTCCTCTTCAATTACATCAACATCATCGTCAGCAGCGGTTTGACGAAGGATAGGCTTCTTGAGATCGACAACTAACAGTCCTTGCTCCTCATCCCACTCTGCTGCAAACCGAGTGGTATGCTCCAGATCAAGCTCAGGACATTTCATCTCCAAATAATTCATTAACTCTTTGCTGCTTACTCGAGTCTGGCCATTTTTCTGCTCGCGTTCAGCGTACGGGAAACTGAACTTTTCAAGCTCTGTGTCCGTCTCATTCAGCGGTTTCACAAAAAGGATACTCTTCTTCACATCGAGCCCGATCTGCACTCTCTTAGGATTTCCCATCTCGTCAGAAGCTACCTTATTAAAAGTAACACCGTAACTGGCGATGGAAACATATGATACACCTGCATTCGGGTTATACCACTGGATATTATAATTCGACATTATTTCACCCCCATTTCTGGTAAATGTTTCTATCATGCAGAACTAGTATATTTGATAGAAGGATATATTGTCAAATTATGTATTTTGTATTAGAGCAATAATTTATGAATGGATTCGTTATCGTTCTTTGATTCTTCGAAAAGTCTGGCAAGCTATGGCCATACCTTGCCAATTTACCTGTGGCCCTGCGCATTGCTTCATCCCCACGCCACTTAATAAATAACTACTTGTTAATGAGTATGAGAGGGCCTAGTTTGACAAGTTGTTATCAGAAAAAAGACTGTCACGCAAAAATTGCATGTACAGTCTCAAAATGATTAAATATTCTTCTTAAAGTGATGAAAGTCTAACGACAATATCTCTCCAGACACTCTTGAATAACTTTGTCTTGACTAAAACCAATTTCTTCGGATAAATATCGGTCCGTTGGAATCCACTTAAAGTTCAAAGCTTCCCCTCGAGGTTTAATCTCCCCCCTAATTTCTATGCAAAATGTCAGGCCAATTGCGTGTTTCCTAGGATCAGCTGCATCAAAACCAGACTGCACATTTGACTCTGGAGCATACTGAGCTACATAAACGGGTTGAGTATTATCTAAATGAACGAATTCAATTTTTTCACCTAAAGTTGAAATTAATTGTCTCTTTATCCCGTCACTAATACTTTCAGAATACAACAACCTTCCACCCACCGTACACCACTTTTGATTTTCGTGAGGTGTATCACGCAATATTAAACCGATATGAGATATTTTTCCGTCACATATTTTCACCGGCAAAATATCTACACATATAATTGGAATAACAAGTTGTATTCGTTCCCATTCTGCATTATCAATCCATGTATTTATTAGTATTCCCTCCATTTACACAGCAAAACTAGTAGGCGCCGTCTCCTTTAATCACTGCTGGCAATGTTCTCAATAATATTTTGATATCTAGTGATATTGCCCAATTTTCAATATAGTAAATATCTAGATTAACCCATTCCTCAAACGAAAGATCACTTCTTCCACTTACTTGCCACAATCCGGTAATGCCAGGTCGTATATCAAGTCTCCTCCAGTGGTGATCGGTATATTGCTCTACTTCTTTTGGGAGTGGTGGTCTTGGGCCAATTAAACTCATGTCTCCCTTTAATACATTCACTAATTGAGGTAATTCATCGATAGAATATTTTCTGATAATTTTACCGACTTTTGTAATTCTAGGGTCATTTTTGATCTTAAATACAGGCCCATGAGCTTCATTCATAGATTCTAGTTTTTTGATTTGTATCTCCGCATCGACAACCATCGATCGGAATTTGTACATGTGAAAAGGCACTCCATTTTTACCTATTCTTTTTTGCTTAAATATAATGGGTCCCTTTGAATCCAGTTTAATAAGAAGTGCAGTCAAAACTAATAAAGGAGAAATAATGACAATGCCTAAACTAGTAGCGATAATATCTACAAAGCGTTTCATTATGAGATTGAAATTCCTTAACGGAGTCTTTACAATCTCCAAAAGCGGATAGCCATCTGATGAATCGAAATTGACAGTAGTGCTAACATAGCTATATAGCTCTGGGACAATTTTAATACTAATATCATATTTTTGGATATTTGTTAAAATTTTATGAACAAGTGGTCTTTCTGACGGGATCGTTATAAACACTTCATTTATTTTATTTAATTGAATTAATTTCTCTAAATCATCGATGTTACCAAGGATTGAACTTCCCTGCTTATAATCATCCAAGAAACCTAAGACGTTATATCCATTGGTATGATTAGCATTTAACAGGTCGGAAATCTTAATACCAACCTTCCCAGCACCAATGATGAGAACATTTTTAGTATATAGATTTTTCCTCTTTAGCACTCGTATCAATTTAGCTTTAACAAAACGAAGCAGAATGCCAGTACTAACTAAAAGAACAAAAAAGATTATAATAAATACCCTTGAATAAATAATACTAATTTTCAAAAAAAACAATAGTCCAAAGGATAAAAGAAAAGCAATCATACTTGAACTTACTAGGTTGAATGAATCATCTATGAAGGAGGTTTGACGATAAAACTTAAAAAGCCCTTTCTTCGCAAGTAATATTGTGTAGCTTATAAGAATCATAACTAACAGAAATGCGTAATCATCTAGTACTCCAATCGTTTTATTCCACTCTGATGGTTCGAAGAAACTAAACCCTGGAAAGTCAGGAACGATCTTAATTTGAAATAATATAAAGAACAAAAGAATATATAAGGTATATTCAATACTAATAATTATAGTGTTCATGGATCGTTCCATTTTTTGAATTCGCATTCTGTTCCTAGCTACAACTTCTGTTGAATCGATCCTCCTAGCAGTCATGTGTTCTTTAGATGTATTAACTTGAACTGATGGCTGCATAAAATTCATCTCCATTTATAGACTCCAAAGCGCTATCACAACATGCTACTATACGTTCCCACTCAGTATGTGTTCTAACAGTGTCATCCTCAGTAATCTCGGTTCCCGATTGTACTTCAATTAATTCTAAATCAGTCATTGCTCTGATGCTATGCTTCGTATTCAGAGGTATTCTTACAACATCTCCTACTTTCAGAGTATACAGCCGATCATCTAGAACATAATGACCTTCGCCTTTTAGAACCGTCCAAACTTCGCTTCTCTTAGCATGGACTTGATAGCTATTGTTTTTTCCTGCTTTCACACAAATACGCCTAGTCAATACTTCATATGAATCATATTGTGTGAAGTCCAAAACTCGATACCATCCCCATCGTCTCTCTTCGTACATAAGTCTGTGGTCATAGTCCTTCATAAGTTCCTTAATTCTTGGACTGGAGGATTTGTCGGCTACAAGTATACCGTCTGGACTTACAGCGACTACAATGTTCGATAACCCTAATACTGTAACCGGGATATCAAGCTCATTTACAATATGGGAATTCTTCGAATCCGAACTAAACATTCCTCTACCCAAAAGATTTGAATCCATCTCTTCTGTTAATGTGTTCCAAGTTCCTAGATCTTTCCAGTAACCTTCATAAGGTAAAACTTTAATATTTCTAGACTTCTCAACAACTTCATAATCAAAGCTATTTTTTACCAAGTTATTATATTCTTTATATAATTCCACATATTCTATTGGATGATTTAATTCAACGAGCAAATCTAGAAGGTACCCCAGTTTAAAAGCAAACACTCCACAGTTCCAAAGAGCATTCTCATTTATAAGTAGAACAGCATTTTCTTCAGACGGTTTTTCTACGAACCTGTTAACGTTATAACAACCGAATTCCATAGATTTGTCATGCGGAACAATATAGCCGTACTTAGCAGAGGGATACGTTGGTTTTACACCGATTAGCGCTAAATCTGCATCTGTATTTATTAGAACGTTCTCCAACACATTTACCTGTTCAAAAAATTGATCCTCAACATAAGGATCAACAGGAAGAATGGTAACAACTTCATCCCGGCTAACATTTAATTCAGAATAAAGATACACAGCAGCCAGTGCTATTGCAGGAAAAGTATCTCTTCTCTCAGGCTCTACTATAACGGGAGTATCATATCCAAGCTGACTGTGTAACATATCAAGCTGGGATTTACAAGTGGTTATGAATGATTTACCAACTAAGTTTGCCTGATTAAGTTGCCTCCAAACACGTTGAACCATAGATTCTACTTCATTATCTGTATTTTTAAGAACCTTTAGGAACTGTTTTGATCTAGAGTCATTCGAAAGCGGCCATAATCTTTTACCAGAACCTCCAGATAGCAAAATCAATTTCATATAAATTCTCCTTATACCATATTTAATAGATCTCTGTATTTATTTATTGACGATTGCTTTCTTAGGTGTTCTTCCAAATAAACTCTTCCATTTTTACCCATATTCACTAGTTTGTTTTTATCCATATAATAAAGTTTGAAAATTGCTTCCGTTATCTCTTCATAATTATTGGGTTCCACTAACAATCCACTGTTACTCTCTTGAATAAGAAAATGTGCCTCACTACCTTTTTCAAGAATTCCCAACATAGGTTTTCCTACTGCAAGTACTCCATACACTTTGCTAGGAACAGATACTCCTTTTATACCCCTCTGATTCACTACAAGATGAACATCTGCAGCATTCAAAGAATATTTTATGTATTCCTTAGGCTGATAGGGAAGGAAAATAACGTTGGTTATTTCTTTTTCTTTTATATAATTCTCCATAGGTTGTTTAACTGCACCTTCACCAATAAATACAAATACTATATCTAATACATCCTTGAATTTATATGTAACAGAAATAATATTTTCTAAATCATAATAAAGTCCCAGATTCCCCGAATACATAACTATAAACTTATTTTCCAATTTGTTATCATATAAAAATTTTTCAACTATTATATTATCTTTAGACAACGGCACTATTTCTCTCTCATCTGTCCAATTATTAATTACTGAATTATTAGGAACCTTCTTACCAACAAACCTTTTAATTAAAGTGTCTTGCATATCTCTACCCACTGTTACTATATGATCTGAATATGCGCAATTTACTTTATCCACAATCTTAGCAAATTTAAACAACCATTTATTGTTTATATAATTAATGGCTTCTGCTTGTTCCGGATTAAAATCTTGAATATTATAAATATGTTTACATCTCTTTAATAATTTTCCAAGCGTACCAATTAACCCACCAAGGATAGGCGGTTGAGAAATTGTATAAATGACATGAATGTTTTTCTGCTTCAATAAAGCAAAAAGTGCCAGTGTAAAGTAAGTTATCACAAACTTAATTCTGCTAACTTTATTTTTCTTATCTACTACTGGTGTCTTAATCCTAATAATATTTATATTTTCAAGTCTATCTTTTTGAAATATAGTACCCGCACTTCTCTCGTTCTCTGCTTGGATAGCAATGACTGTAATATTAAAGTCATTTTGAAGTTCTAAACATAGTTCTGTCATTAATTGTCCAGTCGATGCGTAATCAGGATGAAAATAATTTATTACAAATAATACGTTTTTTTTCATATTGATACCTCAGTATTAAACCGATTTTTCAGAAACTTAATGGGGTTACCTGCAAAAACTTGATTACTTGGTATATCCGTATTGACAGTGCTACGAGCGGCAATTACGGCCATCTCATTAATAGTAACACCTGGGTAAACAAAAACGTCACTTGCAATCCAAACTCCATCTTTAATAACTATTGGTTTTGTGATTAAACCAAAGCATGGATCATAAATATTATGACTACCTGTACATAGATAAGATTTCTGAGAAACAACGCAATGTTTCCCGATATAGATTTGATCTAAACTATAAAGGCATACATCATCACCTATCCAAGAGTAATCGTCTATTGTAACTTTCCAGGGATAGGTGATTTTCACAGTGGCTCTAATTCTTACTTCTTTCCCCAATTTTGCACCAAATAGTTGTAATATCCATCTCCTCCATCTATACATATTATGAAAGGAAAAACGAAAAATGGTTCCTTGAATGAACCACCACAAAATAATAATAAAACTACTCTTCCCACGGGAATACCAATCTTGATTGTATTTATTTAAGGTAATTATATTTTTCATTGTTGTTTGCCTCACTTAATACATTTTCCTTGACAAACATAAGATAATCTAAGTAGCTATCATTTGCTTGAGTGATATCACTTTTTTTATTGATTGTTTGGGGATAGGTTTGCGTAAACTCTTTCAAAACCTTAATGATTGAAAGTAGATCTCGAGGATTAAAATACAACGCTCCCTCTGAACAGATTTCACGTGCATATGGTAAATCTGCTGCTATGACTTGTATGCCGCATGCTTTAGCTTCTAATAATGGGAGTCCTAGTGTTTCAGTAAGGGAGGGAAAGATAAGTGCATCTACATTCGTATACAAATAATAAATCGAACTATAGGGGATTTTGCCTAAGTATCTTATATACTCTGAGTTTACTCCATCTATAGTTAAATATAATACTATTTTTATATTATTGATTTGATTATATTTGTTAACAGCATCAATCAGAATTCTATTATTCTTATATTTTTCGGAACTAGTAACGTAAACTAGTTTCAATTCAGATCTATCTAATTCAGTTATTAAGCTAGTTGCAATATCTGTATTATCCATTGCCAAAGTTGAAATTGGTGGCGTAATAACTTTAATAGGTCCTTTATATTGATATTTAGTTATGATTGCTTCCTTCATCCAGCTTGTTTGAACAATAATCCCATTGACCTTATTAAGATGCCGATTATAAATATTACTTAAAATTATTTTGTATTTAAGAAAATTAACAAACTCTAATTCATTTATTAACAGGTCACTAAATGGAATTGGTTGATGTATTAACACGAATTGTGGTATTTTACACTTATTATTTCCGATGTTCTGCAAAGAAATAAATGCATCAAATATCCCACTATTTATTTTTTGAGGTAGTATTTGGTTTTCATAAAACCATTTCTGAAGTATTCCTCTTTTTGGAAAAGGTTCATAATAAACACTAATATTTTCACATTTATAACTACATAAATCTTCTTTAGCAACTAATACTGTAAGTTTAATACTATGATCGAATAAAAAATCTTGATTAGTTTTCATCACATGTAGAAAGGATTTTGCTACTGAATAAGCACCTCTCTTGTTTAAAGCAGTAGCATTAACTAAAAAATTCAATATAATCACCCATTCTGAAATTTTATACCAGGATTATTACTTAATAAGGATAAAAGTTTATTTCTGTTATCATCCATTGATTTAACAAAATCACTGATATTTACTAGATATTGCGAATAAATCTTTTCAGATTGAGTGGAATTCATAAAATCTATAAATTCACCAAAAGAGTTATTATATTGATAACCTAAATTATTATGCCGAATAAAATTCATACCTTTAACACTTGAAGTAATAACTGGTTTAAAATTATATAAGGCATCTAATACAACACCGCTTGATGCAAAGTTATAATAATCCTTATATGGTAATACTATAAATCGGGCACTCTCAATTAATTCATAGTACTGCTCTTCAGTAATATACTCATTCAAAATAGTTATGTTCTCTCCTGCCATTTTTTTAACGCTCTCAAATCTATCGGAATCCACAAATCTTCCAGCTATACAAGCTGTAAAGTGAGTTTTATTTAAACTAGTGACAACATCTTCAACATTTTTATCATCTCTGATAATGC
Source organism: Paenibacillus sp. J2R1T-4 (assembly GCF_059692235.1). Lineage (NCBI taxonomy): Bacteria > Bacillati > Bacillota > Bacilli > Caryophanales > Paenibacillaceae > Paenibacillus > Paenibacillus sp. J2R1T-4. The sequence continues at coordinate 58,426 of NZ_JCAUBA010000022.1, forward strand.
CTAACATTACAAAATCATATTTTAAGTGTGTTGATACAGTAACAGTATTGGGAATATAAAAATAGTCAGGTACCACTACGCCATTAGTTACATTATATGAATTTAGTGATTCTTCTAACCCAGAAATCATTCCACAAACTTTTTTTTTAATTAATTTAAACATTATTTTTTTAAATTTACTCTTATTATTTAAACTATCATATCTTATAAGATAGATCTGTTTATCGCCATAGTAAAAAAATAAACATATTGTCATTACAAGTAAATCACAAGCTTGAATTACTACTTTATCATGATTTGACTTTAGTATAGTTATAAAATTACTTATTATTTTAAAAATCCTTACTAATTTTCCGATTTTCGAGGGTAAAGTGTCGACTAAATGATATGTTAGCTCTAACTTATTACAATTCTCAAATGGAGCTGAATTGAATTTGCTAGTGGTTACAGTAACTTCAAAATGTTCCAAAAGAATGTCTGCATATTGTTGACATGTTTTATTATAGTGTCCTGATGGTATCCCATTTGAATCTACTAATTGAAGGGGATCCGCTATTAATAATTTATTTTTTTTCATTTTGCCCTCTGTAAATAGTTTTTTCGTTTATCGACAAAAATAGTATATATTGTAAAATGGCCATTGAAAACCAAAATACAGGAGTTAGTAAATTATTAATTGAATTACCTAAAATTAATACGCTGATATTACATAACATTGCTATGCGTAGTGGATATTTATTTATAATATATTTTTCGTATTTAATATAGATTAAATATGGGTGGATTAGAAAAATAATATATAGTACGAATCCTAATAACCCATTTTCGGCAAGAACTTGCAGGTAATCATTAATGGCTCCCCAACTACCAAAAAGATTATAATCCCACGACACAAATTTATGAAAATTCCCGGTTCCAATTCCGAAGATTGGATTTATAGCAAATGCATTAAAAGCTAACATAAAAAGTCTAGGACGTGAAAAGTATTGGTCTGTGTAATTTTTGTCTGATACTTCAGATTTATAAAAATCTAACAAATCACTAGTCATTTGATGAAACTGCTCAGAAAATATCCCAATCATTATTATTGATAGTAATATTGAAGTACTTAATAAAGTATATAATAATACTTTTTTATTTAATCTAGTGTAAATCTTCATGGTTAAAAAGTAGCTTAGTAATACTGCAATAACAACGCTAACCCACACACCGCGGGAAAAAGTGTGGAGTAATAAGTATCCTACGACTAGATACTCGAATACATATATCTTTTTACCCGATAAGTTTGAATAGATCATTCTACAGCCAAACAAGATCACTAAAACAATTGCATAACCGGTGGCCTCAAGTGCGAACCCGTCAATCCTATACCCAGAAAAAACAAAAAATTCCCTAAAACCATATTTTTGAGAAAAATCAGGAAACACATTAAATATTGACATAACTCGCTGTAAAATACCAATGACTAAATGAATACAATAAACATAACTAAGAATACGAAAATTAGTAGTAATTGTATTTTGCTTTAAAACCCAAACTAAGAATAGGGAGTACAATAAGAAAAGTAAATATCTTAAGTTTTGATGAAAAAAATAAGATTTCTCATATATTGAAGATACAAATTCGAAATCTTTACTCATTACAAACAGTACTAATCCAATTAATAAATTACTTGATATAAAAAGAATAAAAAGAAAATTTCTCAAATGTAACAATTCGTAAAATCCATTTTTACAGAGAAAATAAATTGAACAAATAAACATAAACCCATAAAAAATAAGTTGAGTTTTGTTGTGATAATACCCAAAAACCAAAGTATACAGTGCAAGAATAAAAATCATTATTAAATACTTACTCTTCATACTCTCATTAATTTCTCTTTCTCAGAAGTAGATAATGAAAGATAATAACGTATTATGACTATTACGCTACCAAGAAAAACAGCTACAAAACCTGCAAGAGCTACATTTAAAATTCTCCTTGGACCAATGGGTTCAGTGGGTTCAATCGCTGGGTTTATTAAAACTGCGTTTATCCCCTCAAATTGATTTGTATAGTTCACATTAGTAGAATCACTGTACTTATTTTCAATTTTCTCTATTAAAGTATTGTTCTCCAGGATTCTATCATTATATACTTTCTTCTCGGCTTCCAACTTTGTAATTTCAATAGAGCTAGTTGAAACCTTTTCTTTGAGTTTAATAAAATTAACATTGATTTGTTCATCAATGAGTTGAAGCGTACCTGACTCTTTTGCGCTAATCTTTAATTCATCCGCTATTATTGATTGCAGGTAAGGTTGTTCCGCCAAGGTTTTTTTAGTCGTCAGCTTTTCGGGAGTTAGTTCTAACTCTTTTTGCGCTTGGGCCAATTCCCCCTTAGACATGATAAGCTTGTCTTCAACTTCAAGTGTTTTTTTACGATAATTAGCGATTAAGTTTAATCTATCAAACACCTCAATATTTGTACTTAGCTGTAATGATGTCAAATTTGCAATTTTTGTTATTTCTTGAGGATTTGTTCCAGTAACAGTTATTTCAATATTGTTAGTCCCACTAGTCTGATCTAACCGTATAATTTTTCTTAGGTATGGAATAGTATATGATTCATTGTTCATGTCAAGTTTACTTTTTATTTTCGTTAGTTGAGAATCACTTTTCATTTGCTCAACAATAGAGGGAATAAATTTTAATTGCTCATCATCAACGTTTATCCGAACTACTGCATTTGAACTGTATTTCGTTTCTAAGATAGTGAAGCTATAAATATATGTAGATACAACACACAATATGGTAATTAGGATAATAACAAACTTACCTTTCCATAGAGCGCCTATCAAATCTCTAATTGTAAAAAAATCTTGCATTTTCTGTACTCTCCTCTATTTATTTGTTAGATTTTGACGAATTACGTTCATTCTATCAGATTAGATGTGCAAAAACCATAATGACAATAATATTGTTACTATCTCTCATAATTGGAATAATAAAAAAATGAGTATGAAAACCTACAATAATCAGTTAATGTCTTATACATACGTAGAATATTTGGATAAACTTATGATTCTATGATAAAATTTTTAAGTGCATTCACGAAATTAGAGGGAGCTAGAACTATGAACCGACAAATCAAAGGAAGTACTTACAAACAACATCTAACAGCAATATCAGAGGATAAGGAGAGTTTCCCATTTATTTACTGGCTTCTATTTGGTTTTATTGTAATCTTCCTCTGTGTTGCTCCTTTTCAGAAAGGCTTGTTTAACGGGTATACCCTACAATTTGAAAGACCTCTTTATTTTTCGATTTTTTGGAGTTCGTGTATTTTGTTGTTAGCATCTGTCTATTTTTTTTATAATTGGAAATTCAAAGACCGAGTGGACGCATTAACAATTTATATATGGTTAATTCCACTCACATTCCTGATTTCCTCATGGGATGCCGCGTCAACACATTTAGCTATCAACATGACTTACTTGCATGTGATGTATGCGATTTTTTTTATTTTAGGGGCTTATTTATCATCAGTTCGTCAAGGATATCTATTACTACAATCTGCTATTATGCTCTCGGGTTATATAATAATCGTTTATGGACTTTTGAATTTATTAGGTAACACATATTATCGTGATGCTATTATGATAACTGACATCGGCGAACTTCGTTTAACTTCTGTCTTTCAGTATGCCAACGCTTATGCAGCATTCTTGATGGCCTTGCTTCTTGCCTGCCTTTTCTTAATCGTCAATTCAAAAAAATGGTACGTTATTGCAGGAAATTCCCTTTTTATCGTTCCGATCATATTATCTTTCTTACTCACTCTCTCCAGGGGCGGAATAGTTGTATTACCCATTGCTATGTTATTTATCCTCCCGTTTATGATGATGACTCGCCAGCTCATGTATGTAATATATTTAACTATATGCAGTGTCGTCACTATACTTGTAACGGATAAGATAGCTGAAATTGGTAAAGAGATTGCAATATTAATAATGAAAACACAACAAACCGATGGAACTGTAAGTCTATCTGGACTCAGTTCGTTTTCAAGTACAGGATGGGGTTATTTAACCATAGCGACTTTAATTGGTGCAGCAATAATAACTCTAATACAAATTTATATTGCTCCGTTTTTGGAAAAAAAATTAGCACACTTGAATAGTTTCAAATATTCAAATCTAACCCTACCTGCATTAGGGGTAGTCGTCAGCGGGATAGCAATATTTCTGTTGTTCAGTAGCAGCTTTATTACAAATCTCTTTCCCTCTTCCATCCGTGAGCGTGTTGAAAATATAAATTTTAAACAACATAGCGTAATGGAAAGGGCTGCGATTTACCATGACTCAATGAAGTTGATAAAAGACTATCCAATCTTCGGTACCGGTGGAGGTGGTTGGGCAGTCTTGTATGAGAAGTACCAAAGCAACCCTTACACCAGCCGACAGGCACACAATTTCTTCCTTCAATATTGGCTGGAGGTAGGCATTGTTGGACTGTTGCTGCTTTCCGCTCTTATTCTGTATATTATCTATCACTTCATACGAACCAACGTCAAAAATGGCATAAAGGGTTCTCAAAACCATATGGTTTTCTACATTTTATGTATTTCACTGCTTCTACACAGTATCATAGACTTTGAAATGAGTTATGCATTTCTGGCTGCTTTAGTATTTCTTAGTCTCGGAGGAATGTCATCATACTTAACTGGACAGAAGATTTCATTCAAAGGTATAAATAAGATACAAAAATGGAAATGGGTTTATCCTGCAATTATCGGAATCATTTCGATTACCGTGATTTTCCAGTCTGCAAGGAATTTGAGTGCTAATTCATCTTTTCGCCAAGCCATTGACACAGCTAATGCCCGCAAACCATTCCAGGAAGTATTAAATCCAATGAATCGTGCTTTAGAGTTGCAGTCGGGGAATCCAGAAATTGTTTTAACAAAAATAAATATGCTTAATCAGGTCTACAAACAATCCAAAGACGAAAATTTGTACAACCAAGCTCTGTCATTGCTAAACAAGTTGAAACACAATGAACCTTATAATCGTCAGTTGTTAGAAGAAGAGTACAATATGTATTTGGTAAAGAATCAATATGTAAATGCATTACAGGTAGCAGAAAACGGAATAGTTCAGTTCCAATGGGAAATCAGCTTTTATGAACGCGCTATACTATTAAACAAAGAACTAGGCAACCAAGCTAAGGTCGAGAATAATAACACAGAATCAAAAAAATACTGGGACAGAGCGATACAACTGTATACCACTATCAATCTAAAAGTTCAAGAGCTAGAGAAGTTACCTGAAGGACAATCACAAGGACGAGCATTCGGAGTAAATTCAAACATGATCCAGGCGATCGGACAAATTCATTATCTAAGAGGAGATTTCGCTTGGGCAGCCCAAATACTGCAAACAGGTCTTCAGGATAAATTAGATCAACCGATTCATCAGCAAATTACACGTTGGTACTTAGCCGCAATAATAAAACAAGGTAAAGAAGACAAAGCACTTTATGACAAATTAATTAATCAAATCCCAACGGAGAAAGGTGAAATTGATCGACTAATAAGTATGAAATTTTAGCTGCACGATCTCATTCAAAAGAGCCACTTCTATTGTGCAGTGCCCCCAAAAAATTAGACACTATTTAATTAGGCAGCTTTTAGGGCATGAATTCAGTATTATACCGGACTCATGCCTTTTAGTTTTGCCTAAATCCGCTTGTGATTGTAATATTTGATGTATTTATCTAATTTAACTTTGAACTGCTCAATACTCTCAAATTCTTGTGTGTATAAGAACTCAAATTTTATAATGCTGAAGAAGTTTTCGATGACGGCATTATCGTAACAATTACCTTTACGTGCGTTATCCTACGTCCCTTTAAAGCTTGCTGATACTAGCGCATTTGAATGCCAGCCCTGATCGGAATGAATCAGAAGTGTATCCTCGTCATTCAAATGATCAAATTTATGCTTTTCGTGGATGTAACTGCAGGCGGATAACCGTAGTACCTGAGTCTGATCCAAGCGGCAATCAATATGGTACTCAATATCTTCAATACAAGCGTAAGGGAGTTTAGCGTTGCCTTTTAATCAATCGATCCAGCTGGCTACTTTTCCGCCGTGACCACTGAGCATCAATAATGAGGCCGAATCGCTCTTCAAAAGATTAAGAAGCATAAGGGGCTCTTCATTTGTTCTCGTAAGGAATCGGCCATCGACCGGAGTCGCATTTCGTTTAGTTTATTAATAGATGTCTCGTTTAGCATGATTATTGCCTCCCGTAGTAGTTTGCGCCGCGTGTAAAGCTATGCTTGTTTTCAGACCGTTCGCCTGCTTGCCGTTCCGCTTCCTGAGGCTGCTCAGGGATCATGTCCTGCCCTGTTTGCAGGATCGTGGAGATATTCTTGTAGCTTGGATTCGGTGTATAACTGGAAGCTCTTATGCAGGCAGCCTCGAGTCGAAGCAGTGAATACTTGTCGGCTAATTTGAGATCCCCCCATACACGCCTTGTAACCCTGCTGCTCGATTCGATGATGCACCAGTATGGCACGAATAGCAGCCGTCGTATTGGGGCCCACATTCTGAGCCCACGACAAAAAGCGCTCAGCATTCCACTGAACGAACTGCTTATGCTTCTCAGGCATATGTTCTTGAACGGTTTAATATTGGCCAGGACGACCGTGTAGGCGCGGATGAGAGCAAATCCTCTGCTGACTAAAGAAGACTATTGTACGGTGGCAACCTTCCAAGTGGCTAATTCGTACACAGAAACCGGTAGGGGTTGAAGCACGTGCTTCTCCTCGGCAAGGAACGTACTCAGCCTGCTACCGGGCTTAACTATATATTGGAAACATTAAAAACAAAGGTTAAAACAACAGCTACAAATAGAAAATCCGATAAAATATTGAACTCTTGTTTTTAAATAATTCATTTTGAATTATATACACTTGTAAAGGTGTAAGAATCGCTGAAGGTATAGTACAGATAATAGTAGATAAAATTACACCGTTAATCATATAGGAATGTGCCAGAATAATAGACAAGGGAATATTGCATACTGCGGCCAGTAGAGCAATCCACAATGTTAATCTAATTTTCCCAGTGCCATTAAGCATATAAGCAAATATATTATTCCAAGCCATTAATATAACAAAAATAGCCATTAATATAATTAATGAAGTGTTTATTTCCATTAAATCTCCAACCCATAATTTGATGATACTTTTTGCAAATAGCGCTAAACAAGAGACAAAAAAAACCAAAGGAACCATTAGGAGTACAAGCCTTTTTATTGTCTTCTTTATCCAAATTAAATCCCCTTTAGTATAAGCCTCAGTGTATGCTGACCATAAAGGAGTAAAGATTATTCCTTGAATTAAAGTTACGATACTAAATAGTTTAAAAACAATACTATATGAAGTAACATATTCAGGGCCTAAAACTCTAGTAATAATAATATTGTCAGTTGTATATAAGACAAGTGCTGCTATTTGAATTACAAAGAACTGAAAACCTATACCTCCAATTTCTCTAATGTATCTCAATTGAAATAACTTAATAGAAGGAATTAAGTCTTTGTTATTCTTAAAAAACTTAATTGTTAGGAGAATATTTCCTATTATCAGTGAGGATCCGTAGACTAATGAGAAATAGACTGTATTTTTATCCGTTAGTATAAAAATGATATACAATGACAAAATAAGATATACATTTGAAATCAATTGACTAAAGCTTGTCATTCCTGATTGTTGATATGCACTAAAAATTTGATTTATCAAACTTAATACAAAGTTTAATAAGATAAAGAATGTTAAAATAATTATTATTAACTTTAAATTATAATTACTGATTACATCAGTGTTTAAAAGATTGTTATAATTAAGGAATAAGGATATAAGTGATACTAATGAAAAGGTAACTAAAGCAAGAACAGCAATAAAAAAATATGTCGTAGAAATATAATTTTTTACTAATTGTCTATTGTTATAGACCAAAGCCTCTGCCAACTTATTCCTCATACCATTTCCCAATCCGATATCAAAAAAAACTATCCATGATAATACTGATATTAACGTTGCCCAAATTCCATACATTTCAGATCCTAAGTATTTTAAGGTTATTGGGACAATTATAAAACTTAAACCTGCTGCAATAAATTTATAAACTAAAGAAATTCGAATTTGGTGAACAATGTTTTTGTTTCTTGAGCTTGAATTTACTTTATCTACATTAATATTATTAAATTTAAGAAATCTCATTAAAATTCACCAAGTGTTTTTGTTAGTTTATTATTGCTATTATTTGGTTTCTTATTCTCTAAAATGTCATAAAATAGATTATTAAAATCTGTCATCTGCTTTTCCTCACTACATTTAGAAATAGCTAAATTTCTACAAGAAGTTGACATTTCGATATATTCTATATCACTCATTGTCAAAACTTTCTTTATCCCATAATATAAATCCCCCGAATCCTTAAGCTTTGCTTTATAACCAGTTTCATTATTAATTATTAAATCTAAAGCACTCCCCATTTCAAAAGAAACAACTGGAGTTCCACACATCATTGATTCACTTATCATCATTGGGCCCGAATCTTCTATAGAAGGGCAAACGAAAAGATCAGCTACCTGATACAATTCAGCTAGCTTAGTACTATCTTTAACAAACCCTATATACTTTGATTCTGGTGATAAACTATTTTTAAAACTTTCATTTGCAGCCCCTGCATACAACAAAAAAACATCATTTTTAAGAGACGGATCTTTATCAAGCAGATTTAAGGCCTTCAATAAATATTTCATACCTTTACGTTCGTCTTCAATGTTTTGTGAACCGAAGAATATAATCTTTTTATCCTTGGGTAAATCATATTTTTCTCTTAGCTTCTTTTTATCATCACTAGGTTTAAATAGATCTGAGTCTAGTCCAATCATTATTTTTTCAATCCTACTATTAGCTAAAAGAGAACTATTTTTAGCTTGAATTTCTAACATTGTTGTAGGTGCAACAAATGTGACATTAAGATCCACTAAATATTTCTTTTTGTCCATCCATTTCCTTCTAGTATAGTCATTTTCCCTTTTATTAATTAATCCAGGACAAAAACCACATTCTTGTTTATACCCTTCACATTCAAATGCATAATGACACCCACCTGTAAATGGTTCCATATCCATCAAATAACAAATAATGGGCGCTCCTGTAATTTCTTGTATTTCTTTGAGGTGTCTCCAATTCAAAAAACGTGATATCCAGTGAACAACAATAATATCTGGTATAAATGGCCAATCCTTTATTATCTTCTTTACCGAATAGAAATCATTAATATAACTAGGCCAGATATATTTTCCCTGATTAGCATGTTTATTCAGCCTTAAACTCTGAAATTTAGACTCCAAACGTAAGAGTTTTTTTGTAACAAGACTGTAAATTTGTGTTATGTCTTCTGAAATTAGTCCACTTTTAATAGAAACGTAAAATTGTGATGAATGCCCTAAACCCAATAAATTTTGGTGAAGTCTGTAAGCAGCAATTGCAGCTCCTCCTTCTGTATAAGTGTTTAGATGAATAATGTTAAGCTTTGTACTATGATTCATTTTTGTTCCTTCCATACTAAGAGGATATGAATTTTAAATATTTAGTAAAACTTCTTTGGCACTATCATATATTACTGTAACAGCATATTCCATTTCCTCATTAGTCATAATATAAAATGGCAACCTGGCAATTCTCTCACTAACTAGATTAGTGACGGTCAAATTATAATTTAATCCACCAAGTCTCTGTCCCATAGGCGCGCTGTGTAATGGAATATAACCTATATATGGGCTGACATTTTTTGATAAGCATAATTGTAAGAACTTATCTCTTTGTTCTGGTTTATTAAAATATATCCAAAAAGCGTGATAATTCGAAGAACATTCTAAAGGTATAGTAGGTATCGTTAAACCATATTTTATTAAATCAGTTAATGTTGATTCATACGTTTTATATAGTTTTTCTCTTTTTATTTGTAATTCATCTTTTTTCTCCAATTGAGCAAGTAAAACAGCAGCAAGTAGATCTGACAGAAGAAATGATGAACCTTGATCAACCCAATGATATTTATTTTTAAGCCCATTTAGAACTTTAGATCTATCAGTTCCTTTTTCCCATAAATATTCGCTTCTCTCATAAAATCTTTCATTATTAATTGTAAGCGCCCCTCCTTCTCCACAAGAATAAGATTTAGTTGCATGGAATGAAAATGTCCCTAAATCAGATAAAGAGCCAGCGAATTGGTTTTTATATTTAGAATTAACGGCTTGTGCCGCATCTTCAACAACAACCAAATCAAATCGTTTCGCTATATCATTAATTGTATCCATTTCTGCTACTGTCCCAGCATAATGAATAGGTACTAATGCCCTAGTCCTTGGTGTTATTACTTCTTCAATTAATTTTTCATTAATATTTAAAGTATCATTTCTAATATCAACAAACACTGGTTTCATACCTCTTGAAACAAATGCTGTAGCTGTACTAGAAAAAGTAAAAGATGGTACAATAAATTCATCCCCAGGTTTAGCATCAACTAAAAAAGCTGCCATTTCCAGAGCATCTGTACATGAAGTAGTCAGCAAAGTCTTTTTTATATTAAATTCTTCATTTATTAGTTGATGACATTTTTGGGTATATGGACCGTTCCCATCATGCTTTCCAGTTTTAAAGGATTCAATTAAATAAGATAGTTCAGAACCTTGTTCAGTCATTGGTGGTTTCACAAAAGGAATTCTCATTTTTTATTACCTCCGTAAACATATTGATATAATTCAGAGATTACTGCCATTCTATTTTCTATAGATTCTCCTTCATTTAAATTATTACTATCTTGACCTATTACCTTTCTATAAAAAGCATTTAACATTTCATAGAAATGGTCTGTGGCAGGAATATTAATTACTTCTTTTTGATCTTGTTTTATTATATTTATTGTTCCTTCAAGATCTGCTGGTCTAGAAAAGCCCCTATTAATACTTAAAATCCCTTTACTTCCCCAAATTTTATATTCATTTCTATACATAAATCCAAATCCGTAAGAAATAAAAGCTGAGTGTTTCTTATAGTGAATGTGAATGAAGCCCCTCGAATCAATCTCATGATTATCATTTTTAATTATGTTGAAATCAACATGTTTATATTTTTCATTTGAAATATCTAAGCAAAGACTCAAAGGATATATTAGATTATCTAGTATCGCCCCTCCACCTATGTGTTTCTGGTTCCTTATATTATCATCTGGAAGTTCTGGGAAGCCAAATGATGCTTCTATCAATCTAATTTGACCAATAACATCATTATTAATTAAACTTATAACATTCTGATAAATAGGATGATATACATACATTAGCGCTTCCATGGCTATAAGATTTCGGAATCCTGCTAAACTTATTAACTCACTTGATGTCTCAAGTGAGTGTGTAAATGTTTTCTCCATTAATAAGTGTTTACCAGATTCAAGAATTTTCTTACCCCACTCATAATGTAAACCAACCGGTAAAGAGAGGTATATTGCATCTATATTATCAGAGTTAATTAAATCTTCATAAGAACAATTACCAACTTTGAATATATCTGAGAACAAATCCCCTCTTTCTTCTGTTCTAGAAGCAACCTTTACTAATTCAAATTTATTATTTTTAAGAATGGCAGGGATTACGGATTTTTTTGCTATATTTGAACATCCTAAGATCCCGATCCTGATTGTTCTCATTTATTCAGCACCCCTAAGTCAACACAAGCTATTAATGACCTAGCCTCAATATTAATATAACACTCAAAATCTAATAGTTCTTTTAGTTGGTATAAAGTAATCCATTTATAATTATTGTCAATGTCTATATTGTCTGTAGTATAGACGATCATGTATTGATTTTGTACATGATAAAATCTCCCACCTTCTTCAGATAATCGAGAAGAGAAGATAACATTAGCAGGCTCAGGAGATACAAAGTAATTAATGAAAGGCGTTGTTCCAACGTTATTTCGAGGTACATTGTGTACTGTCGGGCCTAACTCTGTTCCGTATGTTAGTCCTACTTCATCGCACAGCTTAACCAAAAAGTGGTAAGTACCATTTATTATTTTAACTAAAAAGCCGTTAATTTTCATATTATTGTCTGCAACAATTGGTTGACACCAAGTACTGACTTCTCTATTTTCAATTTTCACTCGAAGATATTTAACTTCAAAGTCTCTATTATCATGGGAGTATATGCTTTCATTATTTAGATTCCAACCATAATTAAGTATTTCATTAAGATTAACAAGCTCGCTTGTGTACCTGGAGGAACTTTTTGATTCTTTAATCCAATGCTCTATCTCCTTTGTTGTATGAAGGGCATGTTGATCTGTGAACAAAGAATAGATCCACTCTTTAGAAACTATCCCATCTATTTGCATTAAGACTTCATTTTTAGCTTCTTCATCCCAAGTATCAATTGAAAATTTTAGGCATGAAATTATACTCCTTAAATCCATATTTACATAATTATTAAATTTCAGAAGTTGTACTATTTGTCCTAACGTTAACCAGTAGTAATTTTCTTTTGTAATAAATTCATCATGTTTTAAGATCTTCCCAATAATATTATAATTTCTTTTTTCGAAAAACTTTGAACCTTGCTCAGATTGTAACTGTTTATAAATTATCTTTACTTCTTTATCTCCCAAGAAATATTCGATATAATTAACAGATTTACCGTTATGAACTTTTGTGTAATTACTTTTTGTAGCCTGCACAGTGGGAGAAATCTGTATTACATCTTCATTTCCTGGTTCAATTTTAAACTGCGTTAAGAAATAAGCTACTCCATTTTCAACTTTATATAAAAGACCTAAAATTCCATGTTCCGGTTGATTAATAATAGGTTGTTGTAATAATATTTTCTTAACTTTATCAATTGTTTTTAATCCCGTGATAGTAAAGAATTTACCAGATTGATGGTTTAGGTTTTTATCTTCATCAAAATACCAGCCTTCTAACTCTTCATAATTAATTAAATCGAGAATACATTTTGAACTTTCTCGTTTCTTTTCAAGTTGTAAAATGAGATCTTCAATAGAAAAAACGGCTGAATTAACTATCATTAAACTTTTAAGAAAAGCTTCTATATCATTTTGATAAACATCTAATGTCATATTAGACCACCTTAATATCTAATAGTAAATACTTATGTAAATTTAATTCTAAAATTTTTCATTGGAAAGAAGTTAGAATTTGTATTTTCAATTACTGCTTTAGTAATCTTAATTAAGCCCTTACCGCAAACTATAGTTGGTTGCCCATTGTGCATAAAAATTACTTTCCCTGGCATTCTATTTTCAATTATTCGATCATCAACTATTTCTGCATCAAGGATTCTTATTTTTTGCTCTACAGCATAGCTAAATGCCCCTTTATATGGAAAGCCAACTGAATCAATGAATCGTTTTATATAATGCGAATCCATATGCCAGTTAATATGGTAATCCTCTTCGTCCCTCCATAGACTATAAGAAGCCTGCTCATTATTTTGAGGTATAGAACTTAATTGATCTCCTGAATGTATCTTGTTTATAACCGAAACTATAAGTTCCGCGAATAATTCTTTTATTAAATCGATTGCTTTTTCAATTTTTATAGGATATTCAACCTCAACAGACCTTTGATCTATGATTTCACCTTCATCATATTCTAAAGATGCGAATAATGCCGTTACCCCTACGACTCTTTCTCCATTTATTAATGAGTTAACAAGCGGTGCAAATCCACGATATTTTGGCAGTAATGAATCGTGAGTAACAATTAACTTAGAGGGTAAATCCTTGATGAGCCATCTCCATCCGATAGCAATGCTGTATTTACTATCTAATTCATACTTATCATTTCTTCCAAAAAACTTTATATTATGTTTCTTACATAAATCATAAATATTGTCATAATAGTCGTTTAAAACATTAGAGTCCCTACTTGAAATAACGCAATCTATAATATCAACTCCGAAATTATTAATAACCTTTTCTAGAACATAAAAACCTTTTAAATTCATCAAAAAAAAAGAAACCTTTTGCATATCTATCACCTATTTTAAAATTAATTTTTTAAGATACCATCTAACAGTTTTATATAATCCCGATTCAAACTCTTCCTCTGGAGACCAGAGTAATTCCTTTTTTATTTTTGATGAATCGACAGCATATCTTCGGTCATGACCTGGCCTATCCTCGACAAAAGTAATAAGGTTTTTAAAACTATTTATACTATAATCCCTTCTAATTTCCGGAACTAATTCATCCATAATTTCGCAAATCTTTTCCGTTACATAAATATTAGTCCTTTCATTTGATCCCCCTATATTATAGGTATGACCTGGCTTCCCTTTATGATACGCTATGTCTATAGCCTTACAATGGTCATCAACGAAGAGCCAATCCCTAACATTTAGACCATCACCATATATTGGGATGCTTTGACCTTTTAATGCCTTTCTAATTATAGTAGGAAGCAATTTCTCTTTATGCTGACAAGGACCATAGTTATTTGAACAGTTAGTAGTAACTACATTTAAACCATAGGTATGAAAATAACTCCTAACAAGCATATCTGAACTTGCTTTAGATGCACTATAAGGGCTATTCGGTGCGTATGGGGACGTTTCTGAAAAAGAACCTTCTATTCCTAAAGAACCGTAAACTTCATCAGTTGAGATATGATGAAAACGACATTCATTATTGTTGTTATAATTATTATTAATTAGCGTTGAATTGATCCATGCCTGTCTTGATACTTCTAATAAATTAAAAGTTCCTAGAATATTAGTGTTAATAAATTCATTAGGATTAGCAATTGAATTGTCTACATGAGATTCAGCAGCAAAATGGATTACTGAATCAATTTTATATATTTTGAAAACTTCCTGTAATAAATCCCGATTACAAATATCCCCTTTTACAAACTCATAATTAATATAATTATTACATTCCAGATAATCCAAATTTGCCGCATAAGTTAATTTATCTATATTAATTATTCTATAATTGTCATACTTATTAATAAAATAATTAATAAAGTTTGATCCAATGAATCCTGCTCCACCCGTAATCAATATATTTGCTTTATAATTGGTCATAATTTATCCACACCATTCTCCACAAACCTATTATCTCTTTGATAATTATCCATTTGGGAAATATCTATCAAATACTTTCCATAGTCGTTTTTACTTAACGGAAAAGCTAATCTAAGTAACTGTTCTCTGTTAATATAACCTTGATTGTATGCTATTTCTTCAATACATGCCACTTTAAAACCTTGTCTTTTTTCAATAGTTTCGATAAATACAGATGCCTCAGTCAGAGAATCATGAGTACCAGTATCCAACCATGCAAAACCTCTTCCTAATAACTCTACATTGAGCTTGTTTTTTGATAAATAACTATTGTTAATATCAGTAATTTCAAGTTCTCCTCTTTTTGAAGGCTTAATTTCTTTAGCAATTCTAATTACATCATTATCGTAAAAATACAAACCAGTAACTGCAAAGTTAGATTTGGGGTTATTAGGCTTTTCCTCAATAGACAAGACTTTTTTATTCTCATCGAATTCAACTACACCAAATCTTTCCGGGTCCTTCACACGATATCCAAATACTGTAGCACTATTGGTTCGTTTACTTGCTCTTTTCAACATTTCAGTAAATCCTTGCCCGTAGAATATATTGTCACCCAATATTAAAGCAACATTACTATTACCAATAAAGTCTTCACCAATAATAAAAGCTTGAGCGAGACCATCCGGATTGGGTTGTATAGCATAAGAGATCGATATACCAATTTCAGAACCATCGCCTAATAAATCTTTATATCTCCCAATATCAGTTGGAGTAGTAATTATTAGGATGTCTTTAATACCAGCTAACATTAGCACTGATAATGGATAATAAATCATTGGTTTGTCATATACTGGAAGCAATTGCTTGCTTATGGCCCTAGTCAATGGATATAACCTTGTTCCACTGCCTCCTGCTAAAATTATTCCCTTCAAATCCGCACCTCCAACTCATCATTAAAGAACTAGTTATATTCAAGCAATCTCAGTCAAACATCTTCGATACTTTTTCTTCTTTCATAATCTTCTTCATATCTGATTCAACCATAATACAAACTAACTCCTCAAATGTTGTTTTTAATGGGTTCCAACCTAATAACGTTTTTGCCTTAGTTGGATCCCCTAATAATAGATCTACTTCTGCTGGCCTGAAATATTTAGGATTAATTTCAACGATAATTTCACCTGTTGCTTTATTTATTCCTTTTTCTTCTAAACCTTTTCCTGTCCATTCAATTTCAATACCAGAATGCTTAAAGGCTAACTCTACAAATTCACGCACTGTATGCATTTCACCAGTTGCTATTACAAAGTCTTCTGGTTTATCGTGTTGTAAAATTAACCACATACATTCAACGTAATTTTTTGCGTAGCCCCAATCTCTTAAGGAATCCAAATTGCCTAAAGTTAATTTATCTTGCTTACCTTGCGCAATACGTGCTGCAGCTAGTGTAATTTTGCGAGTTACAAATGTTTCTCCACGGCGCTCTGATTCATGATTGAACAAAATACCGTTTACCGCAAACATATTGTAAGATTCACGGTAGTTCTTTGTAATCCAGTAACCATATATTTTTGCTACACCATAAGGTGAACGCGGATAGAAAGGGGTCGTTTCCTTTTGTGGAATTTCTTGAACTTTGCCATATAATTCAGATGTAGATGCTTGATAAATACGTGTTTTATCTGTTAATCCTAAGATACGAACAGCCTCAAGAACGCGTAGTGTACCTAAAGCATCAACATCAGCTGTGTACTCTGGCATATCAAAAGATACACGTACATGTGATTGTGCTGCTAAATTGTAGATTTCATCAGGTTTTGTTTCACTAATAAGGCGAATAACATTTGAGGTATCTGTAATATCACCATAATGTAAATGGAAATTTTTATTGTTTATTAATGCGTCGGCTTCTTCTTTTGTAAGTATGTCTTCAAGACGTTCATGGTTGTATGACGAGCTACGACGAATTACTCCATGAACCTCGTAATCTTTTTCTAATAAAAACTCAGCTAAATATGATCCATCTTGTCCAGTTACACCTGTAATTAAAGCTTTTTTCATAATATCCTCCAGTACTTTGTTAGATAGCTATTTTGTTTGGGCAAATCATTTATTTACAACTGTCAATTCATTTTCTAAAAACCATTGATAGGCTGCTTGTAGACCATCTTCTAACGAAGTTTGCGCCCTCCACCCCATGTTATTAATTTTCGATATATCTACTAACTTCCTTGGTGTACCATCGGGTTTGCTTGTGTCAAATTTAATATCACCCTTAAAACCTATAACTCTTTTTATTGTCTCTGCAAGTTCTTTTATTGAAATATCTTCTCCAACACCTATATTAACAAATTCGTCACCATCAAAGTTTTTCATTAAGAATATGCACGCATCTGCCAAATCATCAGAGAAAAGAAACTCACGTTTAGGTGTACCTGTACCCCATACCTCTACAAAAGGAATTTGATTCTTTTTCGCTTCATGAAATTTTCTGATTAGTGCTGGTAATACATGTGATGTATGTAAATCAAAATTATCATTCTGACCATATAAATTTGTAGGCATAGCAGAAATATATTTTGTCCCGTATTGACGGTTATAGGATTCACACATTTTAATCCCCGCTATTTTTGCAATTGCATATGGTTCATTTGTTGGTTCTAATGGTCCTGTTAATAAATAATCTTCCTTTAAAGGTTGAGGTGCAAATTTAGGATAAATACAAGTGCTTCCTAAAAACAAAAGTTTTTTTATATTGTATTGGTAAGCAGCATGAATAACATTTGTTTGGATTAATAAATTATCTCTGATAAAATCAGCTGGATATTCATTGTTAGCTATTATTCCACCAACTTTGGCAGCAGCTAAAAATACATATTCAATCTTTTCACTCGTAAAATACTCAGTTACTTGACAATAATCTCTTAAATCAAGTTCCTTACTCGTTCTATACACCAAATTTGTATATCCTTTTTCTTCTAATTTCCTCAAGATAGCAGAGCCAACTAAACCTCGGTGGCCTGCAACATATATTCTTGAATTATATTCCAATTAAATGCACCTCATATACAATATATTATTATTCCATTTTAATTATTTAACTCTTCCAAAACATTTACTTCTTTGTAATTAGAATAGCATATTACACTGAAGTAATATCACCTTTTCTTTCAGGAATATATTGGGATTTAAAAGTCTACTCCATGCTAAGAATAATATATGGCTCTAATAGCGATACACCTTTTATAGAGCTCCATTGTCAGAGTGAAGCCAAGACTACAGACGATGTTAGACGCTGTTCGAATAACACTCTCGCTGACTAGTAAGTTTGCATTTTTAGCAGATTCATCTAGCCAAGTATATTAAGCAACAATTTCCAAGCCACATAATAACCAGTATTCAAACTTGATTAGGCACCAGCGGATCGCGATTGGTATTGGCAGTATTGATATGACACGTCAGGCAGTAGCGATTCGAAAGCCTGTCTAATGGAAACCTGTCCATCGCTGACAATGCCTACAATGGGATAGCCCATTTCAATAATCGGAACGATAAGCATCCGAAGTTCAACTGCGGCCCCACTCTTCATGCACTGAGCCGCAAGAATGGTGCCGCTGAATACTTCGCGGATGACGTACAGCATCTCGTTTCCCTTTTCCGGTTGGACCCCGTTCATGGATAGGATAATTCCACCATTTTGCGTGGTCGTCTCAGCCAAACTTTGTCTGACATGGTCATCCAAGCTTGCGGACAACAACGCTTGATACCGTTCATACAACGATTGTGCGTAGCGTTCACTGGTGACAATGCCGCGTTCATTTAGAACATTTGCAATTTCCTTAACCGTACAGTGCTGCTTGAAACGCATTTCACCAACCAGGTAAAGAACATCGTAACTGTAAGAGGAGTGTTTCATACTTAGTGCTTCCGCTTCGGCTGATTTGTATGTAATGCCAGCATACGGACAACTAGTGTTGGGGCAAGCATAAGCCATACTCCAAGCATGAATGACGCCTGTCAGTGTTGATATTTTCTTATTCCACGCGGTGTGGGAACGTTTTAATTTGACCCCACAATGAGGGCAGTTTTTCATTTCTGGTCTGAAGTACACTTTCTGCGCTGCGCCGAGGCGATGTTTTGAAAGCATAAGAGTCATCTCCTGCTAATCTTGTCCCTTATGTATTCGACAAAAGTAAGGAAAATCCTGTTAGTTAATTATGCTGTCGTAGAAAAAAAGGCGCTTCCATCGGAAGCGACTCTTCTTGGGTTAACCTCACTTCGATTGAAACTTACCGAAAGACTTATACTGTGCCGATGCCATCAGTGTTCTCGTTTGAACTCTGAAAGGGAATAACATCTCCCCGTCCGTCCAGTGCTCTCTCTTCTTAAACACCTCGATGGCCATACAGCGAAAAGAATTCTGGTGAACAGGGGACAACCCCATTCGATCTGGTTGAATGATCTGATCGCCTTTCTCTTGCTCTGAACGCTGTCTCACCCCGAAGGAGACGATCCGATTATGACGGATGTGGATGAACAGAATACCAGAACTAACTACGGAAAGGTCTTCTACTAGTTCGTCGAATACGACTTCTAGTTTTTTTTCGAGCGATGATGGCCCGATCATTCAAGCAATTCCCCCTAATATATAATTTCAATTCCCGTAGTTTTATTATACATAATTTATACAGATTGAAAATACATATTTTTCCTTACTGTTCTTTTACTGTCCAATACTAGCCCGAGCCGCGGCCTTAGCATCAGCATACTGCTGCCTGTATCCACTTAAATCCGAAGTATAGCCATTTGCTTGCAGTTTACTTCCAAAGTCACTCAATAAACTCTCGAATCGAGCATCAAACTCCGATAGTTTTGCCTCCGCTTGGCTCTTAAGAACTGCTTTGCGTTCAGCATCAGCTGATAGAGAATTCAAATAAAGGTCCATGAAGTAATCAATGGCATCGTTCTTCAACGCATTAACAGACCCTTCAAAGGAGGCTTGCAAACTCTCAAAGGACGGCTTCGTTATACCACCGCCCCCTGTAATAGGCGGGATAACCGGAGGCTTTGCAGGTGGCTTGGTATCATCAGGTTTGGTCGGAGCCAAAGTGTCTGCAGATACCGTATAAGTGACAGGATCCCAATCAATCTTCTTACCGATTGACTCACTGAAGAATCGCATAGGAACGTATAAGGAGTTCTCGTAGATCATCCCTGGTAAATCATCCGATGGCTGCTTCTGCTTATCATCGAAAATATACTGAACTTTCTCGAAATATACATCGATCTGGGTTGGATCTGGCACAATGACTGGACCGGCACTCGGCGAGCTGCCTCTAACTTCCCTGTTCAGTCTGTATTCCTGGATCTCGACTTTCTGATGAACTGAAGGCTCTAGCACGGATACCGTGTATGTATTCGCATCCCATTCAACCCCCTTGTTAAGGGCATACGAGATGAAGCGAAGCGGTACGTAAGTGCTACCTTCGTAGATGAAGCCGCTCTGCCCTTCAGGTGGGACTAGCTCCTTACCGTCGAATACGAAGTGCATTGGAGTGTAGTAGACGGAGACTGGCTTGGATATTTGCTCAGCTGTGGCTGAGGTAGCAGTTAACAGTAAAATGCCTGCTAGAAGGCTTGTGAGTACACTGGGACGTTTTAAATTCATCAATTACACCTGCTTTATTTGGACTCATAATCTTTTTGAGTTTCTTGGAACCCTCTACCCGAGCTTAACCCGAGTTTTGCAGCGATTGCAATTAATTCGTTGTATTCGGCTTCTGTTAATTTTTTTAGAATAACCTCTTTTGCTTGTTTTTTCTCCTCTACAGTAACGCCGTCTCCACTCATCTTGACAAAGAGAGAGAGGTCAGAAGGACTGAGTTTTTTAAGCAATATTGAAGAAACCTGTGCCTTCTCCTTCAAAGTAATGTTCTCCTGCACCTGTTCCATTTTTTCGGGTGTAATATTAGGATCATAACTCTTTTGTGAAGGTGTATTGACATTGATGGGACGAGCAGGTTGATTTTGATCAGAGGAACTAGTAACCGAAGTGTTTCCCTGGGATTCAGGCTTCTGAGGGTTCTGACCAGAAGTAACTGGTAGCTGGGGAGAAAGTAAAGCCAAGTTCAAGCTCTCTGTATTTTCCGATTGTGCCTGAATAGAACTGTCCGAGTTGCTAGTTTGAGTGAGGGTTACCTGTTGTTTGTTATTCTTCTCTAGTAAATCTGAAGAACTGTTCTGAACTTGAGAAGATACGATTATAGATCGCAATATATAATCTGTTGCATAATTCATAGATACTGAGAATCCAATAATTAGAACTCCGATAACACCAAACGTCCATAATATCACTTTCTTACTAAATAGCTTTCTCATAACACATCACCATTGTATGAATTTAATATAATACGATTATACATGATTACGAATAGGGCTGTCTAATGTCCATTATAATGGACTAAGACTATCTTAGCGTAGAAAATATAAGCTGTCGGATTTGTATTTTGTAGAAAGGACGAGACGTCTTTCCCCATTTCAGGTGGTCAGCATGTGGACAAACAGCTATTATAACTCAATGAATCTGTTTCCTGCTCTTGCTGAAAAGGCGAAATCGTAGACATACCAACGAAGCCGTCATTGTGATGTCTTGTTCAAGAGGAAGGTCTATCACACTTCCATTCTACGCTTCCGCTGCCCAATGTGTGACAAGACCTTCTCCCAGATTCTGAGCTTCGTCATCCCTTTCACCCGTTGCTGACGTGATAGTCAGACAAAAAAATGGATCGATCGGTTCCTTTGCCGTGCAAATAGCCGGAACTGCTGCCGAGCGAGTATCTGAAGATATGATTGTCCTGACTCCGTCAGGTCTCGAAGAGTATTTTGAGATTTACGGAAATCATCCCTTCACAGAGACATAAAGTTTGTGTCAGGAGTTAAAGTTGCTCGCCTATCGCCAATAGTGTAATTCTTTAAGGACTACAAGGCCGAGGAGGATTAATCTCTATTAAATAAATCTCTTGTATAAACTTTTACTTCAACATCTGCAAGTTCCTTTGAATATCTATTTGAGATAATGATGTCAGATATATTAATAAAATCATCTAAATCTCTTATTACTCTTGAATTAAAAAAAGAATCTTCCTTATATACTGGTTCATAAACTACAACTTCTATTCCTTTAGCTTTTATTCTTTTCATAATTCCTTGAATTGATGAAGCTCTAAAGTTATCAGAATCTGTCTTCATTGTTAATCTATATATACCTACAACTTTTGGATTTCGTTCAATTATTCTACTAGCTATATGATCTTTTCTTGTCCTATTAGCATCAACAATTGCTCCTATTATGTTGTTTGGAACATTTTCATAATTTGCTCTTAATTGCTTTGTATCTTTGGGAAGACAATATCCACCATAACCGAAAGAAGGGTTGTTATAATGAGTACCTATTCTTGGATCAAGCCCGACACCTTCTATAATCTCTTTTGTATTTAATCCTCTAATCTCTGAGTAAGTATCAAGTTCATTAAAATATGCAATTCTAAGGGCTAAATAAGTATTTGAAAAAAGCTTCACAGCTTCTGCTTCTGTTGCTTCTGTAAATAGAATAGGTATATCTTCTTTTATTGCACCTTCAATTAGTAGATTTGCAAACCTTTCTGCTCTTTCTGATTTTTCCCCTACTATTATTCTAGATGGATATAAGTTGTCATATAATGCTTTTCCTTCGCGTAAGAATTCTGGTGAGAATATAATATTATTTGTTTGGAATTTTTCTTTAATCTCTTTTGTATATCCTACTGGAACAGTTGATTTAATAATCATTACTGCATCTGGGTTTATTGCTAAAACGGTTGCTAAAACACTTTCTACGGTTTTCGTGCTAAAGTAGTTCTTTTCAGGATCATAATCTGTTGGAGTAGCAATTATAACGAAATCTGCATCTTTGTAAGCTTCATATTTATCTGTTGTAGCTAATAAATTTAACTCTTTTGTTGCTAAATATTCTTCAATCTCTTTATCCGCTATTGGAGATTCCCTTCTGTTAATCATATCCACCTTTTCTTGAATTATATCATATGCTATTACTTCATTATGTTGAGCTAATAGAACTGCATTAGATAAACCTACATAACCAGTACCAGCTACTGCAATTTTCATAGTTATTGTCCCCTTCTCGCTTATGATGATTTTCGGTTGGAGAGCACACACAGGATTATGGACAAAGGAACAACAAAAGACATTTATTAAAGAGAATACAGACTCTGGGTACCAATTCCAATAACAGCTACATTCATACTTGTCTCCTCTTTGATTTTAATAAAACAGTCGAATTTCTTCTATTAAGAAGAATACTTTTATTTAGTGCATTAAAAGCATAATGCACAAAACACCATAAAGAATATAAGAAATTTAGCTTCATTACATTACGGTATAGCTTCCACGTTTGCTTTGCTGCTTTAATTTTATTATTTGAAACAGAACCTTTAACCTTGCGATACTTAGACAATGTTTCCTTTATTCCATATGCTTTAAATCCCTGTTTTAAGATAAATAACCATAAGGCTGTATCCTGTCTAGACCTAATATCAGGCATTTCAATATCGGCAATTTTTTTAACATCTAACATAACGGTTAAACAACCAATTACAGTATTTTTTAATAGACTATGATAATTTATTTGATTAGGAACAGATACAACAACATTTGTCTCAAAACCATCTTCATTTATTATTGAGTATGCAGTAAATGAAAAGGCAATTTCGTTTTCTTTCATAAAGAATAATTGAGTTTCTAGTTTTTCCGGAACCCATAAGTCATCACTATCCAAAAAAGCAATATATCTTCCTTTTGAAACATTGATTGCTGTATTTCTAGCTATAGCTGGTCTACTATTTCTGTTGAGCTTAATAAGTTAAGTTTAATACGTGTATCTTTTATAATTTCATTTTGAATTATTTCTATAGTATTATCTGTTGAACAATCATCAACAATTATCATTTCCCAATTTAGATAAGTTTGATTTTTTACAGACATTATTGTATCGACAATAAATCTTGAAGAATTAAATGAAGGGGTTATTATCGAAATAAGGTCGTCATTAAGTTCTAAAAATTCTTTACTTACCATTAGTCTACTCCAACTATATCAAAATAAATATTTTTCCATTTATTTTTGATAGATTCTTCGCTAAACTCATCACTATTAGATAATTCAAGTGAATTTAAGCTCATCTTTATTCTCTCTTCTTTATTTTCAATTAAAAACTTAACTTTACTAACTAAGAATTCAAATATATGTTGGTCAAATCTTTCTTTTACTAATGAATAAACCTTCATTCCCCAGAACTCTTCTACCCATTCAAAGTTCTTATCAAAAAAGGAAATCGAATTCTCTATCAAAAATCCATTATACCCATTTTTTACCATTTCAGGAACTGCAAACGTATCAGTAGCTATTATTGGTAACCCCGACTTTAAAGCTTCTAGATAGACTAATCCAAAGCTATCTCGAAACGTTGGCAGAACAAATATATCTGCTTTCGAGTAATATTCTTTATAAAGTTCTTCTCTCTTGAGGTTAGCTTCAACTATCTGAATATTTATGTTGGATTTAATACGATTCAAATATATTTCTCCAACATCATTCTCTTTAGTAACCAAAACTAACTTCAGGTTTGAATAGATTTTAGATAAAGATTCAAACGCAGATACTACCTCTTTTCCGCCTTTTAAGTGAAAAGTTGTTGAAATAAATAATAACATTATCTCGTCTTTATTTTTTTTACTTATAATATTCCTCGTAGATACATAAGGGTTTTTGGGGACTAAAGGATATATATAATCTATTTTTTTTTCCAAGTTCTTTATATCATAGTTATATCTTTTTAAGAAGTTAATAAACGAATATTTACTAGCTTTACTTATACCAATTACCATCTTTAAATTTTTGTGATCTAATAGGTACTGAATTAATGGTTTTGAAAAAGACTTGAATTTATTTGGTTGATAATGTAAAAACGAACAACCATTTTCCAATTCCATAAGATAGGGCATATTAGATAACATAATCCTGTTATAAAGATGAATTAAATCAATATTCTCATTTTTTCGTTTATTCATATATATTTTTGGTACAAATATCCCGAGTTTATTAGACAATTTACTTTTAAGAGCTACATTAATCAATATTTCAGCTCTCTTTTTATAGTTACTTAACAAATATTCGTCTTTCATAGAATCTAATTTTTGCTCTGTAAAATAATTAATATTACGAGGAGGATCAATTAGTAATGCTTTATTTAATAATCTTAAATCTCTTCTTAAATAAAGAACATTCTTATTATCTTTGCTCATGGCTTTCCTCCAAGTTTAGATTTAATAAAATTCTTTATTCTATATAGTAAGTAAATATTTTTATTTGTTAAAGCGATTTGCTTTCTTTCAATAAATAGTTGCTTTTTTAATCTTTCACTTATACCGTCCACCATGTAATCACATATTACCAATTTTATTTTTTGGAATTTCACTTTATTAAGATACATTCTAAGAATTAGTTCATGATCTGCAGCAATAGCAAGTTCAATGTTATATTTATAATGTTTGTGGATTGATGAATTAAAAAAAATTGCCTGATGGCATAAAGTTTTAGTGCTCAATATAAATGCATTTAGATATTTTGGTTGCTTTATTAACTTACCATCTCTAACAATATCACCATATAAATGTCTGTTATTATATCTTTGAATGGATATAATCTCTAAAATTCTCTCATTTATAAAAACATCTCCAGAATTCAAGAAAAACAAATAAATAGAATCCTGGGATAGAGCCAGAATTCCTTTATTCATTGCATCATATATGCCTTTATCAGGCCCTGAACTCCAATAAGTTATAAATTCTTTATATCTATTTATGATCTCTACTGTGCCGTCAGTTGATCCACCGTCAATTATAATATATTCAATGTTATTATATGTTTGCGTTATTACACTTTTAATAGTATTTTCTAATGTTTCAACAGCATTGTAGGTTACAGTAATTACACTTATTTTAGGTAAATTGTTTAATTGTGCTAAAGTCATACTTTTCCAACCTCACTCAACATATCTTAATTTTATGTTAAAAATGCTTTTAGGAAAATTAAATTAGTCTCTTCCTATAAGTTAATATACCTAAAAAACAGAAGAAAAATAAAAACCTACTATCATACAGATCCCCACTAAACTGAGCAGTTATAAGAGAAAATATAGAATTTAATAAAATGAAATTGTAAACTACAACCTGTCTAATTTTGTTTCTATTTAATCCTTTTAATAATTTATAGAACGATTTGTAAGCAACTAATAATGAAATGGTAAAAATGATTAATCCAAGAAGTCCCAATTCAGAACTAATTTCCAAAAAAATATTATGTGGATATATGTCATAAACTGAATAATATTTAAATGAATTAATTCCATTTCCAATTATCGGGTTATTCAGAAACATATCAAATGCTGTTCTATACATGTCATTTCTTGTAATAATAGAAGTGCCTCCAGGAACGTCTTTAAATAAATAAACCATTCTTGTGTTATAAAAAAATAAAATTTTATCATATGAGACAATAAATATGAAAAATAGACATAAAATAATACTTGCCGTTAATTTAACATTTATAAAGACAAGTTTTACTTTTTTGATATTTAGGAATAATAAAAAAAGCAAGCTTACTCCACAGGCAATATACACTCCGCGTGATCCCGAAGCAATCAAATCGATAAAACTTAAACACATAAACATTAACAAAGTTATTTTTGCTAAGGGTTTTAAAGGCGTTACAACATATATATATACTGTTGAAAGGAAACCTATAAACATCATCCGACCGAATGTATTAGGCCCACCTCCAAGTGCAGTCATTCTGCCTCCATTAAAAGATATGAGTCCTGGCAAAGCTGAAATCACAAGAATAACACTAACCAAAAAAAAACCAAAGATGAGATTTTCTAAATTATCTTTCGAATTTATATTTAACATAGAAAGAATACATATCAGGATAACTATTGAAAATTCAATCAATTTTCGGTATCCTTCAATTACGTTAGGAGTGTTTAACATAGCTAACAGTAATACGATAAAAAAAAGTGTTATTGTTATCTCATAAATACCATAACTTATTTGTGATTTATTATATCTAAGTCCAGCAATTGTAAGTATAACAATTGAAGAAATAATTAATAAGACAAGTCCTAAATCTAGGTTTATATCAATACCTATTCTTTCCAGAGAACTTCTTCCAGCAAACAAAGCAAAAGGAATATATAAACACGGGTCTAAAAATCTTTTATATAATTTCATATGTAATGGCACCTTTAGTATATTTCTTAGATCTATAAATAGTTAATGCAATCCCTCAAAGTGGTGTGTGAACTAAATCTATTTCTGTAAGCCGTGTATTATCTTTTTTTCAAATCATATAGATTACTCCTAAGTTTTTATCTATAGCCTTAATAACAGAGAAACAAGTTAAGTAAATTATCTTTAAATCAAAACTTAATTTTTTATTTTTCAGATAATACTCATCAAATTAGCTTTTTCCTGGACACTAATCTCATCTCTTCCGTTGATTTGAGCCCAACCTGTTATCCCTGGAAGCAACGTATGCACATTTCTTTTAGTTCGTTCTTTGATTAAATCTTCTTGGTTATATAGTGCGGACCTACCAAACACATTTCACCTTTTAGAATATTTAATAATTGAGGAATTTCATCTAAACTCATTTTCCTTAAAATTTCACCAATTTTTGTCACGTAATCTGATGGTTTAATTAAGTGGGTTGGTATAACCGGGGTCCCAGTTTTCATAGTTCTAAACTTGTACAAAGTAAAATAAGTGTTATTTTTCCCCACTCTTTTTTGCTTAAAAAATACAGGACCCGGAGAATCGATAATAATTACTAATGAGATTATTAACAAAATAGGAATAAAAAAATAACTGCTGAAATTGCTAAAATTAGATCAAACAACCTTTTCATTATATTCTCCTTATCACAATCTCACTTTTTCTATGCTCTAACTATCCTTGGGCTCTTTATAATTATTATTATTTGTGATTTCTCTATTTATCTATTACCTTGTACTCTCCGCCTTCTCCCAGAATGGCTTTGCCCTTCCAGTCAATATGTTATAAACCCCTACCCATTGTGCAAATATTGTAATACAGTAGTAATAAATTAAAGTCAAATATTTATTGTTTGATCTAGTAAACACTCGAACAAGTGCTAAGGAATAAAACAGCACCTGTCCAGCTATAGACACAGCATAAACCCATGATTCTAGCATAAGAAAGGCATTGGATATTAATAGCATTAAATGTGAAATCCACAATAAATATCTACATGTCCTATGTCCAAAATAAAAATATGAAAACCACTTATATTTATATATGTTAAGTATCCTTGCATCAGGTAAAATATTTTTTAGAATTACCCTATTCATTCTTACTTTCCGACCAAACTCATCTTCAATTACTTCTCCAGCCTTCTCATAAGCTATAGCATCGTGATTAGCAATTGCCCTTTTACCTTCAAGCGCATAGAAAGGCGGCATTGCACTGTCATGACATTCAATTGGATTGAAATCATAATATTCCTCTGTCCTACAGGCATATAATGCTCCATTTCCAGCCGTTATAGTTTGAATTCTTCCTTCTATTTCGCGTATAGCCAGATCACTATCCCAATAACTAGCCTCAGCACCACTCACATCACTAGATTCAGAATTTATAATAGACAATCTCCCTGAAACATAAGCAATATCATCTGATGTAAAGGCCACCATGAGTTCTTTTACAGAATTTTTGCCCATAATAGAATTTGCATCAGTCATAACTAGATATGCAGTTGTAACTGTTTTTTGGGCTTCATTTTGAGCGTTTGTTTTTCCTTTACGAGCCTTCACCTCATAAAGCCGTATCTTATGATCTTGATGGTTTTTTATAAATTGTTTAACAATTTCATTTGTTCTGTCTGTACTATTATCAGAAGCTATCAAAAATTCTATTTTGTCTTGAGGATAATCTGAATCAATAATGTTATTTAGTTTGTCTAAAATTACTTTTTCTTCATTATGAGCTACTACCATAACCGTTACCGTAGGTCGATGAGAATAATCTTTTTTAAGTTTTCGATTCTTATATAAATTACCAATTAGCTTTAAAGATATTGGATAGCCAATCATTGCCCATACTATAATAAATCCACTAATATAAAATAGAGTTTTTAAGAATAATTCCATGTTATTTCTCCTCAAATTATATACTATCAGACTATCTTTATTGCTGGAATCCCTATATACGTCCCGTTTTCAGTTATATCCTTAATCACCACAGCACCTGCACCAACTTTGCAATTGCTAGTGATGTTTATGTTATTGCATACTGTACTCCCAATACCCAACCACGTTCCTTGTCCAATTCTCACTGTACCAGCTATATGTGTTCCTGGTGATACATGGACATAATCTTCAATCCAAGTATCATGGTCTATTGTGGCACTCGTGTTAATAATGCAGCCTTTCCCAATTCTAGTACAACAATTAATTACTACTCCAGCCATGACTACTGATCCGGGCGCTAGTACAACTTCTTCCCCTATAACAGCAGTTGGATGAATCAAAATAGGAATGCTAGCATCTTCAGCTTCAAGTTTCTCATGAATCTTTTTTCGTGTGGCATTATCACCAACACCTACAAAAATGTCGTAATCATATATTTGTTTATGTGCATTGGCTGATTTACCGATCACTTCTATACCCATTGATGACTTAATACTTTCGTCGTCATCTAAAAAGGCAATAGTCTGCCATTTATTCATTTTTAATGCAATGTCAGCTACAACTTTTCCGTGTCCACTAGCACCTATTATAAGAAGTTTGTTTTTCATATCTCCAATCTTCTCTTTTGCGATCCCTTAAAAGGCTCCATCGTAGCTGCAGTTTCTGAATTAATGCCTTCTCTAATGAAAACCTTTTTCATGGTCAAAAAAATAATATTCCAATCACCAATAAAACTAATATTGTCTACGTACTCTACATCCATATTAAACTTATCTTCCCAATTAATTGCATTCCTGCCCCTTACCTGTGCCATACCAGATAAACCTGGTCTTACTTCATGACGTCTCTTTTGATGTTCATTATAAAGTGGTAGATACTGCACCAATAATGGTCTAGGCCCTATAATGGACATATCTGACCTTAGAATATTAAATAGTTCCGGAAGTTCATCAAGCGATGTAGAACGTAGGAACTTCCCAAACTTCGTCAACCTGATACTATCAGGAAGTAGTTCTCCATTCTCATATCTTTCATCTGTCATCGTCCTAAATTTATACATCATAAAAATCTTCTCATTAAGCCCCGGTCTTTTTTGCTTAAAAAGTACTGGACTACCTAGCTTAGCACGTACTAGAATAGCAACTACCAAAAAAACTGGACTGAGAACTATAATAGCGATTAAAGATAGAATAACATCCATCGGCCTTTTAATTATTCTTCTATAGATTCCACCCTTAGAATTCTTCATTACTCTAACCACAACCCCTTTACAATCTCGACAACTCTCTCCAAATCCCCAACTGTCATCTTCGAATCACTCGGCAAACAAATACCATTCTCAAATAATTTCTGCGATACATCCGTTCCAACAAAATCATACTTCTCAAAGAATGGCTGCATGTGCATGGGCTTCCAGATAGGCCTAGATTCGATATTCTCTTTTTCAAGAGCGTCCATGATATCAATCGGTCTAACTATACCCTTCAAAATCATACTGCTTAACCAATAGTTAGGCTCATTCCAATCATTACTAGGCATGAACTCAACACCCTCAAGTCCACCTAACTCTCTCTTATAAAACTCAAAAATATATTTCTTCTTCTCCACTCTCTGCTCTAACACCTTAAGCTGTCCTCTACCAATCCCGGCAACTACATTGCTCATACGGTAATTAAACCCTAATTCACTATGCTGATAATGCCTTGCAGGATCTCTAGATTGCGTAGCCCAGAACCTAACTTTAGCAATTCTCTCTACATTGTTAGAAACAAGCATTCCACCACCTGAAGTAGTAATGATCTTATTTCCATTAAAAGAAAAAACCCCATAATCGCCTAAAGCCCCTGTATGTTTTCCTTTATAATAAGTGCCTAAAGACTCTGCTGCATCTTCTATCAAAACAACATTATGCTTTTTACAAAGTTCTATTATTCTATCCATATCTGCAGACAAACCATAAAGATGCACTACGATAACTGCCTTCACCTTGGGATACTTTTCAAAGGCTTCTTCTAAAGTGTCAGGACACATATTCCAAGTTTTATAATCACTATCAATAAAGACAGGGATTGCATTTTGATAGATAATTGGGTTGGCTGTTGCAGAGAAGGTTAGTGAGGTGCAGAACACTATATCCCCTTCACCCACTCCCGCAGCTCTTAAAGCTAAGTGAATAGCCCCAGTGCCAGAGGACAGTGCTGCAGCAGATTTAGAACTTACCTTTGCAGCCAGCTCTTTTTCAAATTCATTTACGTTTGCTCCAAGAGGAGCAATCCAGTTCGTGTCAAAAGCTTCCTTCACATATTGCAATTCAAAACCTTCATCACTCATATGTGGCGATGAAAGAAATATTCTGTCTCCCATAATCTAATACTCCCATCTAACGTTAGGTAACTTCTTTAGTTTGTTAGGACTTAATTGGAATTAAGAAATGCGACTTCCAACTAACTACTAACCCTCTAACAGTAAATCCATTTAAGGGCTCCTAATTAATAAGAAACAAAAAACTAATTTCAACGCTTTTAGGTAACTCACTAATAACTACTTAACTAAAAGAATTGAAATTAGTTTTCTATTTTACTCGCATAAGATAACAAAAAAATAATTAAGGGCATTTAACCCTCCCTCACATCAAACCATCGACGATGATGTCTAAGGATATTCTCCCACGGCTTGATCGAGTGCCTACAATAGTATAGGTACAGTAGACATTACCTGAGTCAATACTTCATCAATTCAATCTATTACGAAACATTCTCATACCCTGGCACGATATGCTTTACTACATCCTTAATAATATCCTGCCCTTCTCCAAGCACCTTCTCTAGACGTTTAAATTCCAGTTCCAATTCGGTGTGACTGATGGTTGAAGGCTTTCCAACAAAGATCCGATTATGTATAGTACTAGTAAGCCCTTCTTCATTCGTTAACAACTCTTCGTACAATTTCTCACCTGGACGAATTCCACTAAACTCGATTTCTATATCTTCACCAGGAACAAATCCAGAAAGTCGAATAAGATCTGTGGCCAAATCCAGAATCTTAACCGGCTGTCCCATATCTAGAATAAATATCTCCCCGCCACGAGCGAACGAACCTGCCTGTATAACTAGCTGTACAGCTTCCGGAATCGTCATGAAATACCGAATCATCTCCGGATGAGTAACCGTAACTGGCCCACCCCGAGCGATCTGCTCCTTGAAATGCGGAATTACACTCCCTCTGCTTCCGAGTACATTACCGAATCGAACAGCTACGAATTTCGTCTTACTGCTCCGCCCTAGAGATTGGATGTACATCTCCGCTATACGCTTGGTAGCGCCCATTATACTGGTAGGGTTTACAGCCTTGTCTGTCGAGATTAATACGAAGCGCTCAGCACCATATTTATCAGCAGCATCTGCAACATTCTGTGACCCGAATACGTTATTCTTAATAGCTTCTTCGGGATTTCGCTCCATCAAGGGAACATGCTTATGAGCGGCTGCATGAAACACGACTTGTGGCCTGTGTGCGGCGAATACTTGTTGAATCCGCTGCTTGTCCTGTACATCGGCAATGACACTCTCAATCTGCATATTTGGGAATAGCTGTCTAAGTTCCTTATCGATTATATAGATCGAATTCTCACCATGTCCAAGTAATAGAAGCTTCGATGGTAAGAACGGTGATATTTGTCTACATAATTCAGAGCCAATAGACCCCCCAGCACCGGTAACTAAGACAGTCTTACCTGCTACATAATCTGCGACTCCCTCAAGGTCTATAGAAACTGGGTCACGACCTAACAGATCCTCTACCTCGACGTTACGAATTTCTTTCAAGCTTAATGGTTTGCCCTGGATCAGTTCATCCAACTTGGGAACAATCTTCAACTGTGCATTCGTCTGCTTACAGATGGCAATGATCTTGGAAGTCTCGTTCCTGGATAGCGACGGGATGGCCAAGATAATCTCATCAATTCGATGCTCGCTCACTGCTCTAACGATTGACTCTCTCCCCCCGAAAATCGGAATTCCGAGAATTCTCATGCGCTGTTTATAAATGTTGTCATCTATAAACGCAACTGGATACAGGGGTGAGGCAGCATTCTGCTTCAACTCTTTGGCAATAAATATCCCGCATGCTCCAGCTCCAATAATAAGCGCACGCCTATGATCCTTATTCCTCTTAATGTAATTATCTCTGAATATTCGCCAACAGAATCTCGCTCCTCCCATAAGCAATAATGTTGTCTCAAACGTGCGAAGGAAGATGGATAACGGAACTATATGACCAGATAGAAAACTTGTTATAATATAAGAAGATATACCGCTGAAAACAACTGCGTTGAATAGCGAGATCATCTCACCGATACTGGCGTACTGCCAAACCCGATTATATAACTTAAAGTAATGCAAAAAAGCAGCACTGAAGAGCGCTGAGACAATTAAATAAATAAACGACTGATCAACATATATTTCTGGAATAACCCCATTAAATCGGAACAGATATGAGGTGTAGATACTTACGCCTACTATCAGTATGTCCATCAGGACTAGAACTGTCATTCTCCTAGAGTAGTTCATAAGTCCTCCTTCTTATGTACTAATATCTGTATGATATTACCATAACATATAATGTAAGCTTTGAAAACGATTATTCAGGTGCGGCACCATAGTAATAGTAGTAGTAGGAGTCAGCATGCTTCCGATCAATATTATTAAGAACAACCCCGAGAATCCTGGCTTTGACATGTTCAAGACTGGCCTTCGTCTTCACGGCCATATCTGTCTTCACTTTACCAGAATCGATAACCAGTATTACACCGTCCACCTTGGTCGCTATAATCTGCGCATCCGTCACGGCCAGTGCAGGAGGGGTGTCGATAAGAATAATGTCATATTTTTCTTTCAGTTCATCCAGTATTCTCGTCATTCGATTCGAGGAGAGGATCTCTGAGGGATTCGGCGGGATAGGACCTGCTGTGAGGATGTCGACTCTCTCAATATGTGTCTCCTTGATTACTTCCTGAATAGTAGCCTGACCCGTAAGCAGACTAGTGAGTCCCCAACGGTTCGATTTGGAGAATGTATGATGCATGGTAGGTTTACGTAAGTCTGCATCAATAATGAGAACATGCTTATGGGATTGAGCATACACAACTGCCAAGTTAGCAACCGTTGTAGATTTGCCCTCACCGGGTCCAGCAGAAGTAAGCATTATCACCTTCACACTAGCGTCGATAGAGGAGAATTCTATGTTTGTCCGAAGAGCTCTATATGCTTCCGATATGGGTGACTTAGGGTTCGTGTCCGTAATAATCGGCCGTTGATTCTTCAGAGTTCTAGTTAGTGGTTGTGACATTCGGTGTCTCACCTACCCTTGTTCGTGGAGTCGCGTGCTGTGTTGTCCCTAGATCTTCTTCCTTCATTTTCGAAATCATAGCCAGTGTAGGAAGACCAAGAATATTCTGAATATCTTCCTCACTCTTGATCGTATCATCGAGATACTCTAAGAGAAACGCGATGCCGAATGCAACCATCAAGGATACAACCAAACTAATCGCTATATTCAGTTTCGGATTCGGCTTGACCGGAACCGGATTATTACTAGGTTTCGCTTCGTTCAACATGGACACATTGTCTACCTTGTAGATATTGCTGATTTCTACTTGGAACACTTTGGAGACCGCGTTAACGATATCTACTGCTTTGTTATAGGATTCATCTTGTACAATCAAAGTCATCACTTGCGTATTATTAACCGAGCTAACTCTTACCTTGGAGATTAATTCACCTACAGTTAAATTTAGAGCCGGGTATTGAACTGCGACCTTCTCCATAATTGCCGGGGTCTTAATAATTTCCTTATAAGTGTCAATCAGTCTTATATTCAAATTTATATCGTTAATATTGAGTTGATCCACGGTCGATCCAACACGATCCATCGATTTATTCACAATTAACTTGGTAGAAGCTTCATATACAGGCTTAATAAACAGGTAACTAACCAGGCCTGTGACGAGAGTTGAGCACACTACTATGATTACAATCATCCATAACCGTTTGCGAATAATCTTGATGTAGTCCTTCAAATCTAATTCCATTAGTGCCCTCCAGTTAATGAGCGAAATCCCCCTCCCTATTGAACTGAGAGGAGGATTCCGACCATTTTACTTATTAATTAGTCTGTATAATACGACAGCGGCTTGGGCTCTTGTCGAGTTGCCATTCGGATTAAATTGTCCTTCGGCCTCACCGATGATGATTCCTTTGTTAGCCGCTAATGCTACGCCGGCTTTTAAGCTATCATTGATTTCTGAAGCATCATTAAAACCTTTAAGGGACGCTACTACGTCTGCATCGCTGTAACCTTTAGCCAGCTTCAATGCTCTAGCAGCCATGGTAGCCATCTCAGCGCGAGATATCGAGGCATTTGGAGCGAACTCAGTATCGGTACGTCCGTTGACAACTCCTGCTTTGACTGCAGCTGCAACATAGGAAGCGAACCAGTCGGATGCGTTAACATCGGTGAAGTTTTCTTTGGCAGTTGCATCTTCAAGGTCAAATGCTTTTACCAACATCTTAGCGAACTCAGCACGTGTTACAGCTTCGTTAGGAACGAAGGAGCCTTCTGCGCGGCCTTCAATTAGACCCTTAGCAGCTGTAACTTCCACTTGACGACCTGCCCAGTCTTTCACCGATGCCATGTCATTGAATACTACTTTGTTCTCCACAACCGTGTAAGTAGAGAAATTCTTACGCTTAGCGTTAAACACTTTCTTAATTGCGTCATAAGCACCGCCGTAGAACTCCAGCTTGCCGTCAATAATCTTCGCGAATACAAGTAGTCCTGTGTCCACTCCGTCTACTGATCCGATTGGAACTTGAACCTCAACTGCCTTTGTGAACGTCCCTGAAGACCCGCTATCCGTTGTGAATGTAAATTCAAGTACGTCGGAAACAACTTTTTTGTCGGTAGCCTCGGTCGCAACAGAGTTGTTTTGCTTGGTGATAGTAAGCTTGGTGTCCGAACCAAGATCCGTAAGATCTACATTAAGTGTAACTCCATTCACCTTGAATGCCAGTGAATCTACACCCGCTGCCTTGGCCTTGTCTACCAGACTCTTAGTGATTGGAACTTCTGTCGTCTTAGCATTCACTGTACCAAGGTCGATCGTTGCAACAACTTTCGGCTTCTTGTCTGTCTTATCCAATCCTGCAGAGGCCTTTTCATTCACTTTATCTACATTCTTCGATATGTTCTCGAATTGCTTGGTAAGAGCAGCCTCATCTAGCTTAGGTGTTGCTACATCACCCTTCACTTCAACTGTTTTGGACAAATCTAGCGTAGCGATCTTCTCGATGGCTGCCTCCAGAGCGGCAAATAGTTCTTCAATATTCTCATCAGTCAAGTTGTCTAAGTCAGGGATAGCTTCGAACAATCCTTCCAAAGCCTTACCGACTTCTTCCAATGCTTGATCAATCTCTTTCTCAGTCAATCCTGTCTCATCATCTTCTTCAACAGGAGGAAAGGTCCCACCGCCGCCTGTGCCGCCGCCATTGTCTCCGCCGCCTGTGTTACTCTCATCGTAAACTACTGAGAGATAGGCCGCTGCGATAGCTTTACTTGCTAAGCTTAAAGAAGGCGCAACTGTATGTAAGCTATTTTTTACAGTAGCAAGATTCTCAATTGTAATTCCAGATCCATTGATAATGGCAGCAATCTTGGTAGAAGAACTGGCAAGCACTGAACTCAACACAGTATCAAGAGTATCCGTCGTAATCGCTCCAGGATTCGAGATATTCCCTAATGTAGCATATGACTTCATTGCAAGTTCAAGTTCGCGAACGAAGGTCGTAAGATCTTCAATATCAGGCGTGGCAGAACCGGTAATCTCTGCAAGGAATTTGAAATCATTATAGTAGTGTTCTCTAACAAAATTCAGATCATCGAAACCCGTTGCAAAATCTAAGCCGGTAATAAAACTAGCTATTCCCATCAGATGATTCTTAAAATCAATTATTTCTTGAGGTGTTTTGCCTGCTGTTGTAGCCTTTGATTCAATCTTGGTCCAAACAGGTCCCAGTAATGTGGGTAGTTGGGAAACAACTGCGTTAAGCTCATTTTTTGCAGCTAGAACAGTGCTCCAGTTATTGGTACTAACCAACTTAGCTTTTAGTTTATCTAATCTTGCTTTTAATGTAGCAGCACTCGGTGGCAACGTGGTATTTGCGGAAGCATGCTCAATCCCAAGAGCCCCCATCACACCTTTCTGGGACAAAGGAACCCCTACTAATCCCCCAGCTATCAAACTAGCAGCTAGTGTGGTTGCTGCGACTTTTTTCATCAATTTCATAGTCTCACCTCTTGAGTAAATTTGTCGTTTAATATTATATGAGTAATATTATTCATTACTTATGTACTAGGACTTACAAAAGTTTACCATCATCACTTATTAAAATCAATATAAACGTTGGTAGAATTCCCAAATATTATGCATTACCAAAACTTATACCATTTTTTCTTATTTGGCATATGCTCACGAGCTCGAAAGACCTGATCCTTTACTACACATTCTGCATTTGATTTGTAATACTCCATCAGGTCATTTCCTAAAGTTCTCTCTATATAGGTGTAAGCTTGTTGCAAATCAAATCCCCTGTGCACCATATGGTGGGCGTCCGTTGAGATGAAATGGACCAGGTTCCTCTTGCAGAGCTGAAGGGACAACTGCTGCACTCGGGAACCAAACACGCCGTTAATGGAATGGCTCGTAACTTGGGACAGTGCCCCCCCTTCAATTAGTTGAACCAGCAGCTCGGGATTACGGGCTATCTCTGCGTTTCTCTCTGGGTGTGCGATAATGGGTTGAATGTTATGAAGGGAGAGCTCATATATGAAATCTAACGTATTTGCAGGTATGCTGCTTGACGGGAATTCAATCAGAATATAGGAAGAATCATTCAAACAAAGAAGGTTCCCAGTCTCCCACTCTTCTAGGAACTGTTGTGTTAACCGGATCTCCTGACCGCACAACACTTCAAGTGGAATGTTCGCCCTGTTCAGTTCCTCATTCAATTGATTAACGAGGCTTTTTACCAGCAGTGCCGGATTATTATATTTGCCATTCGCATGATGCGGGGTTGCGATTACAGTATGAATGCCGTTCTCTACTGCTGCCCGAGCTAGCTGTAAAGAAGCTTCCATCGTATCTGCTCCATCGTCTATTCCGGGAAGAATATGGGTATGTATGTCGATCATGTGTGGTTTCTTCTCCAACATCTATTATATAGGACTAAAGGGAAAACTTCTGTGTATTCTCTCACATTCTAAGCAAATAGTTCGATATACCTACTCAAACTTACTCATCATTATAAAGAAACTTATTAACCATTATATCGGCAAAGTTTTGCTGAAATATGAACACTATTGCACTAGTAATTATTGGTATCTACAAGGAATTGCTTTTTAGCCTCTCCAACTTAGCCTTCACCTTCTCAAGCTCCGGATGTTCCTGTACGATTTGTTCATAGCGCTTAATAGCCTCTCCCTGCTTGCCTGATATACGGGTTAAATCAGCTAGGGCAAGATCCGCTTTCCAATTTAAAATATTTCGGTCAGCTGTGACGGTTCCACGGTAGGTTTGGAAGGCTTCTTTGGATTGATTCAGATTCTTTTCTGCATTCTGCAGTAACAGCACTGCCTTTCTCATCTGAACTTGTGCCAAATGATACATAGCATCCGGGTAGTTAGGTTCCACTTCCAGGGTTCGAAGGCATACCTTTTCTGCTTGGTCGAAATCTTGTTTGCTCATGTAAATTCGGTGCAGGTACATCAGAATGTCAGCAAGCCTGCCAAATTGTGGAGTTTTCTCTGCTGCACGTTCTGCTTCAAGAAAAATATGTTGAGCCTTGTCAATATCACCTGTCCCCAATGTTTCACGACCGTAATACAACAGCCAGCCAGGGTTATCTGGCTCTTCGGCAACCATTTGCTCCAGGAGGTTGAGATTGCGATTCAGCTTGTCCTTTTGCTGTATAATATGAGGCTCATATCCATCGTGATGCAAGCGAACCCGTACGGACTGCCGGAAAGCCCCGCCCTCGTACATATTCTTCCCCTCAACGACTACTTGTTCATGTACACGCCCGTAATAATGGAGCCCCCGATTAAGCGGGAACATACGCGGCAAAGAATAATCCCTTGACTCTCGACCACTCATATAATTAACCTGACATACATTGAGGATGGTTGGGAGTTCGGTTGAATGAAATAGAGCAGCAGCCTCCCGTACAGCTGCGACATCCTCTAGGAATAGCCACTCATCGGCATCCACCCATAGCACCCAATCACACGTGATGTGAGGAAGCCCTTTATTGCGTTTTCCCGCAAAATCATTATTCAGATCGACATTACAGATCAGCTTAACCTTTGACAGATGCTCTATCAGCTCGATCGTACCGTCAGATGAATCGGAATCTACTAATACTATGATTTCATCTACAGCGTCTACTAAGCTATTAACACAGCGTACTATACACCTTGCTTCATTGCGCGCAATAATAGCAGCAGCCACTGTGACAGGAGGTAATGTTAGTAGCTCGTCGACCGCTTGGCGAACTGGGCCATCCTTTCTATTCTTGAGAGCTTTCTCTACGGCACCCGTCCAGACCGCTTGCGGATCGAGCAGCCAGCCGCGGTCTAATGCACGTCGCGCTTGACCTGCGTAACCCTGATGCAGAAGCGCTTCACCCAAGTACACCCATGCTTGAGCATGGAGTGGATTGGTACTTATGAATTCGATGGCTTGCTCCTCTGCTTGCTTGAATAAACTGGATTCTAATAAACCTCGAAGACTATCTATAGGTGTTAAGGTTTTCGTGCTTAAGGCGGATTCTTTGATTTGGTCCATAGGTTCGCACCTGCTTCTGAGAGATGAAGGAAAAAAGAAGGCCAACATGTGTGTTGGCCTATAGTTGTGTAATTTGATTATAACCTGCCTTGGGCTACTTACACACTCTAATGATTAAAGTGTTTTCTGGGTCCTCCTTATTTACAAGGGAGTCATCGGAATCGTTACACGAATTACACCTTATGAGTTCCACTGAACAGTAAGGTCACTGCTTTAAAAGAAAGGCCAACACGAATGTTGACCTTGGGTCTAAGGCAATATGGCTTGAATCAATATGAGCTAGACTCTATAGGGGGATATCGGGATAAGGGATAAACACATAGAAGATGAACCGTCTGGTTATCATGTTTTCATCGGTCAGCAAAATAATGACACCTCCTGATCCATTAACAGGTATGTTAGGCAGGTCTCCGCCTATACTATGAGCGGTCAGAGTCAATACGTTATTTGTTAACGATACCGATTCAATCAGTGGATGTGACTCGCCATAAACTGTCGCGGTAACGGTCCCTGTCATGCCAGCTGTGTAATGAGTCATATCAAGTGTTGTAGTTAAAGAATTTTCTGGAAAAATCACAGCTCCATAAATAGGTATGGTCGCTACTACACTAATGTATTTGGTAATGATGCCATCCGAAACTTGAACTACAAATTCTTCGCTACCACCTACTGCATCGGGCTTGGCTGTAAAGATCAAGTTACCATCCGATAACGAAACAGATTGAATTTGATAGAATGGCGTATATACATTAGCCGTGACAGTACCTGTCATTCCAGATAAATAACTGCTTATGTCAATAGAAGCGTTCAGCGACTGCGGCAGGAAAATAACCTGCTCATCCATATTTTTAACTATGAAAAGATCTACAAACTTCGATGTATCTCCATCCGATAACCGAACTGTAACAGGCTCAGAGCCGACCAAAGTATCCTCGTTAGCGTTTAGACGTAAGGTTGTTCCTGATAAGGAGGTCGATTTGATCAAAGATGAAGTTGCCCCTACAAGGTAAGCGGTTAAAGATCCTGAATTCATGTCCGTCACATATTCGAGTATGTTGTAGGAAACTTGTCGTTCCCCCTTACCAAAAGATAAAATCTCATCTACGATAGCCACACCTACATATTCATAATCATATTCGCCTGAGGTTCCACCTGGAAGCCCGTCAGATGCAAAGAGCCTGAGCTCGGTGTATCCCTTATAGACGTCTGCCGTTACGGATATTACCGCTGGGCTTGGATTATTCAGTGTTACGCTTGGCGATCCGTAGACAATTCCAGTAAACGATGTAATAGCATCCCCGTCGGGGTCATCAAACCAATCGGCAGCATTCAGTGAGATGGTTGTTCCTTTTTTGATCCCCAATGGCCCATATCCAATAAATTCTGGGGCTTGATTGGTCTTGAGTTGAATGATATAGGATGCCGGCGCTTCATCCGGGTTGTTTCTAGCCTTTACTATGATCGTACTGGAGATTGGATAATCCGCATGGACATCCAACATAGTGGGATCTGAAATATTCCTCGGGAACCATTCTCCTACCGTACGATACGTTTCTAGCCCCTGACCAATTGCTGTTACCATGTATTCCGTTGCATTCGTGAATATATTTTCCAAGTTAATCTCGGTTCTAAAAGCTCCATCAATGTCAGGCATATATTGAAGCCCAATATTGTCTACAAGTACACCTGACATTACTTCAAACTCATCATATATGGACCCGCCATGTCCATCATTCATAACCACAGCAACGGATGAAACTCCATTGGTCAGTCCTCGCAGCGATAAGGTGTTCCCAAGTATTGTAGCACTTACATTTGCATTATTTGTGATAGCTGAGAACGACCAACTTCCATCCGGAACTACATCAAAGTAATGATCGAGTAAGAGTTCGGTTGAGTGGGATGAGTTGTTCGGAATTGTTATATCAGGTATGCTCCCATATGTGCTGGAGACAACTGTCGCTGTAATTGCATATGGAGTACCAGTTCCATGATTACCATCAGAAGCGGATACGTTAATCACTCTCGGCAGTCCGCCCGACGGTGAGCCAGCAGATAGAGACAATATTCCGTTAGTCAATCCAATCCCCTTAAACTCCGAATAACTTCCAGCCGTATGATTAAAGACTAACTCATCATCATCTATATCAGTAAATATTTGATTCAGATTGATAGCAGCTTTTTGGCCTTCTCTTAAATTAAAATGTCCATCATTATGAACTCCGCCCCGATAATCAGCAGAAACTGAAGGTGGGGAATTCAGATTCACTGTCAGAACAAAATCAGCACTTGCGCTTAACATTCCATCTGTAGCGGTAAGACGTAAGGAGAATTCTCCCGCATTGGTAGGTGTCCCGCTGAATGTGAGGGTATTGGGATCGAACATCAACCAGTCTGGTACAATCTCGCTATTTGATAGTGACAATGAGTAAGTGAGAGTATTCAGATCCGCATCAGTGAAGGTATTCGCAGGGAGTTGGAGATGAAATGGCTTATTAACTGTAGCGAGCTGATTCATTATGGGATAAGAGAGTACTGGCGCATGATTCTCAGCATCTACGTAAATATAGACGGTTACTGCTCCCGAGTATTTATTCCCATCCCAGACTTTATATGTAAAGCTATCCGTTCCCGCAAAATCAAGCTGTGGCGTATACACAAAAGAACCATCCGAGTACATAGATAAAGTTCCGTACGTTGGACCCGTCTCCTTGATTGCGATTAGATTCAGACCGCTACTCGCCAAATCATTATGCAGCACGCCTGTCGCAGCATTCACTGTTAATGTAGAATTCGTATGCAAACTGTATGTATCTGGAAAAGCTATTGGTGCACTACTTTCTACCTTAACCTGGAACTGATGGGTTGCTGTAGAAGTAGGAGTAGACTGCTGGTCATTCGCTTCCACTGTAATCGTGAGCGCTTGCGAGCTATAGGATTGACCAGTAATTGTAAGAATGTTGCTGCTGTTGATGTATGCGTTCACGTTCAATCCGTGGGAAGGCATTGCCGGAGCAATCCTGTACGACAATAAATCCCCATCCTCATCACTAAAAAAGTCGTCCATGCTCAGCGCAATAGAGCCGTTCAAAGGCACATTCAAATTCGTAATCTCACTGTGTTTGGCAACAGGAGCGAGGTTGACTAGTGGAATATAGGGCTTGACGGTATTTAGCAGGCTTTTATAGTCTTCAACATTCTTCCCGGGGTGAACATTCATATATTTCACAATCTCATCCACTCTAATCTGCTCATCCTGATTCATGTCCAAAGTGCTTGGTGTCTCCGCCGTTAAGCGGAATCGTTCAAGAACAATACCCGTTTGATCTGCTTTGCGTGCTGTAACGGTTACCATTGTCGTGCCTTTTTTCTTCATGCTTATATGTAAATTTCCGCTCTGAATCGTTACCTTTGCCACATTGTAATTCTGAACTCCGATGGTGTACATCAACTGACCTGCATCTTGAAAAATATGATCCAAATCAATCGTCAAGCTATCCCCGACATTGAGACTCTGGCCCGCTAATTGATTCGTTATTTGAGTCTGGATAGGGGTGATAACGACAGGAAGTATCCCAGGCGATATAACTACTGCTCCTATGGCAGTCGGAACCGCCAATATCAGCGGACTTAAAGCAGCAGTTGCTCCAATGAGCTTCGCTACTTTTTTGGCGATCTGCTTCTGTTTGTGCCTCTTATTTTTTGGCATAAAGGTGTCTCTCCTTACAACTTATAATTGTACCCACGGTTGAATATCCATTTCTTTCTAACTGTATTCATATTCGATTTATATAGTGAAAACCCTGCCAACATGAATGATAAAAAACTGTGAATTTCTTCACACTTTTTGCCCAAAAAAACCTGGATCGCTTCAAATGAGAAGGACCCAGGCTCTTTATATGCTCTTTTATTTTAAGCTTGAAGCTTATTCTTAATATACTCGGACGCCGCCAACTGAAGACTAGGCGCCTTGTCATACAATAGCAAGGTCGGCACATTCGGCAAATGTGCCAGATCATATTGGGAGCCAAGGTGAACTAACGCTAACTGACCAGGTTTGGATAATGCATAATGGTTCAGCTTCTCCAGAACCTCCGGCTTCATCAGCTTGTTGAAGGTAAGCGCGACTAGCAGTCTGTTGTTAGCACGGCCGCCGTCAAGCTCCTTCGAATCCAGAAACTCAGCTATACCCTCATAAGTACGCAGGGCCGTGTCATTAGCAATAAAGCTCTCTCCGCCAAGTTCCTCAGCCAAGATGGTTAGCTGATCATCCCAAGCTAATGTCCACTTATCTCCATTGGTCACAGCAGTCTGCAGCGCCGCTGCAAAACCATTCACATCTTCCATTGCACCTTGAGCTATCTTCAAACTAACTGCTTCATATTCCGGACGCAGGAAAACTTCTTGATTCAGTTCTTTCAGCTTGAATTTGTCCACGGTCAGCCCGTATTTCTCTTTGGCTTTCAAGATCCGCAGGACAGAAGCATCGATGTGAGATTCCTCAAGTTCACCACTGCAAGCAGCTGATAGCACACGTGCAAAGAT
This sequence comes from Paenibacillus sp. J2R1T-4, assembly GCF_059692235.1. Taxonomy (NCBI): domain Bacteria; kingdom Bacillati; phylum Bacillota; class Bacilli; order Caryophanales; family Paenibacillaceae; genus Paenibacillus; species Paenibacillus sp. J2R1T-4. The sequence goes on from NZ_JCAUBA010000022.1 coordinate 103,333, forward strand.
CTCGCGGCCTTCATCTATGGTGATGGCACAAACGAGCAGGATATCTGCTCCCGCTTGCAGCGCCATTACGGAAGCGTCCGCTTGTGAGAACTGTGCGGTGACGCCCTTCATCGACATGCCGTCGGTGACGATCAAGCCCTCGAAGCCCAACTGCTCACGCAGAATTCCCGTTGTGATCGGGTTCGACAATGTGGCTGGCAGCCCGCTTGGATCCAGGGAAGGCACGGCAATATGCCCTACCATTATAGCATCCACACCTGCAGCGATTGCACGGCGGAACGGCTCAAGTTCGAACTCTTCTATTCTGGGGCGATCGAAGCTGAGGATAGGCAATGCAAAGTGAGAATCTACGCTGGTATCCCCATGTCCTGGGAAATGCTTCGCTGTAGCAATCATGCCATGATCCTGGTACCCTCTGATTACAGCGGTGCCCATCCGGCTGACGAGCTCTGCGTCTTCACCGAATGAATGTGTCCCGATAACCGGATTGAGAGGGTTGTTGTTGATATCTACTACAGGACTGTAGTTGAAGTTGACTCCGTATTCTAGGGACTCTATCGCTGTAATGCGTCCGGATTGATAGGCCAGATCTTCGTCTCCGGATGCTCCTACGGCTTTATTTTTCGGGAAATGGGTTGCCCCTCCGCCCTTGACGACGAACTTGCAACCAGCACCCGCAACCAGATCAGCCGCGATGAATAACGGAAGACCTTTCTCCTGCTGAAGCGAGGTCTCCTGAAGGGTTGATGTCAGTCGATGAACCTGTTCCGGATCCTGCAGGCTCTGCATATCAAGGAACATGCCTCCAACCTTCCACTCGCGAATGGCGACATCGACGAACTCAGAGTACAAAGGATTTCGATTGTAGAATGTGAATAATTGCCCTACTTTTTCCTCCAGCGTCATGCTCTTCATAATTGCTTCTAGTTGCTGGTCGTTTCTCATAAAGGTCTCCCGTCTAATCAAAGATCGATTCATCCAAAAGTCCAAGCAGCATGCCTGTCGGGATCATCGCATTGGTCCAACCGCTTTCCATGCAGTAAGGTCCCCACCCAGTATCCCCGTTATTGCCAAAATATTCACCAAGACCTAGATCGTAGGCCCTCATCCAACCGCCATTGAACCGCGGGTCTTGACTGCTGATCTGGATTCGGCACAAGTACTCCGATAATTCGCGATAAAGCTTCTCGTATTTGGCTTCACCTGTTGCCTTCCAAGCCTCCCATACATTCATCAGCAAAAAATTGTTCGTATAGAGCTGGTCCGCGATTCCTTCGCCATTGTGAATATATACGCCTGCATCCTCTTGGCCGAAGCGATCTGGATCTGGATTGTCCGCTTCCTGAATGCCGCCTGACGGATGCTGCCAAGACAGCAAATAATCGGTTACTCGTGCCAAGCCAGCACTAATGGTTCCGCTCGGATCATGCTTCCCAAGGTAAGCCAGCGGCAGGATGAATCTCCCGTAACCTGAGGTGCGGCTGTACATGAACTTCAGCTCGTCTATATGCTCTAGCAAATAAATCGAACCGCGTATAGCTGTATCCAAGTAATCCTTTTCACCTGTTACGAGGTAAGCCTGGATAAATGCCGCGTGCGCAATGCTCTCAAAATGCGGGTTCATGCTCGGTTTGAGCTCTGCCGCTATACGTTCCCGGCCCATCTCCCCCAGTTGGATGTCCGTCACCACATTTGCTCTAACGCCTGTCTTGTTCTGAGTAGCCAGAAGGCCTTCCGCAACTAACATTCCCTTTGTGCGGTACTCTTCTTTACGGGTTTGGCGATACAAGTAGAGAAGGACCAGACATACCCAAGCATTATCGTCTGTAAAAATCTGATGAGGCTTCTCACCTGGGTATTGGTACCATTTATAGAACCCGTAGGAAGGGGAATTCGGATCAAGATCTTGATAACCGCCATCCACTAGCGACTGTAAAAGTCCATGGGACGCATCGATCCATTCTTGCTTACCGATTGATTTGCCATATAGATAAAACATTAGTGCCGTGTGCGCGTGGCAATCTGGACGACGATCGTAAGAGACGGAAGCTGTAACGGAATGTATATTCTCATACACTCCTTGAAGCCCGTCTGGCTGAGGCAGCATACCCGATTGGACAAACCAGTCTATGCTTCTGTGGACGGCTTGTTCGGGTGAGGCACTCTCTGTATTCTGCAACGCTTGCGGCCACATGGCAAAAGGAATGCCTGTCCGCTCAGAGAGCGCGCTTACTACCTCTGACCAACGTGCATGCGGACGCAGTGCAGTCGTTTCCTCGTTGCTGAACAGGGCAAAGTTAGCATTTACAACTAAGCCTTTATCCAGGCTGCGAACGGCTAGAGCCGGGTATCCTTTGATAGCTGCGGGAGGTTTATCGTGATCTCGCTCATGATCATGGTCACGGACACTGCCGATCGCGGATACATGAGTTTCCTTGAAAGGACCGAATTCCAGCCACACATCGCCATAGAAAGCGAATCCGTGCTGCAACGCTCCTTCCCATTCCAGGATGCTCCCTGCGGGAATTGCTAGATTCGCGGCTGTTGTAGTGCGCAGCTTTTCGAGCGTACGGCGGCTTTTGCGGAAGTCCTGCTTCCAGCCGGTCAATCTAGAGGTCGGAAAGTCAAACGCCGCCACAAGCTCCACATACAGCTTGCCCCCTTGGCTCACATAATGCCAAAGTGCGGCCGTTTCCTCCTTGTTCAGTTCTATTTGCTCCTCGATTGAAGATGAGCCGATCACTGCGATGGCATCATACGCCTCAAGCTTGGTTTTCAATAAGTCGGTTAGAGCGTAGCTCTTGCTTCCCTTCACAACCTCTCTCTTAAGCGGCGTATGGGAAAATACTGCGATATTCATGGTTGTCCTCCTTAATATTTGTGATGCGTAGCGCCTGGGTGAAAGTGCTTCGCGCGGCGCGGGGGCGCGCCAAAGCGGATTTTCCGCTTTGCAGCGGCTCGCGCGGACGCGGGGGGCGCGCGCTAAAGCGGATTTTCCGCTTTGCAGCGGCTCGCGCGGCGCGAGGGCGTGTGCTAAAGCGGATTTTCCGCTTTGCAATGGCTCGCGGGGCGCAGTGGCGCGGGCTGAAGCGGGTTTTCCTGCTTATTTCACGCGTTCGGTCGCACGAGCTCAATTTAGCACGGGTATTCCGGCTTATTTCGTGAGTTCGGCTGCGTGTGCTCGATTTAGCACGGATTTTCCGGCTTATTTCGTGAGTTTGGCTGCGTTAGCTCGATTTAGCACGGATCTCCCTTGCTATTCTTACAAACCAAGCAGCACTTCAAGCCTCTCACTCACTTCTGCTTCATCCTCAACCCGCGACCAGTAAGCCTTCAACTCCTCGCGAATGGCTTCCAGCACCTCGGTGCTCATGCTCAGATCCGAGTAAGTTCTAGCATGATCCCACTGCTGCGAAACCGCTCCTTCACCATGTGGTCGATTACCAATCAGGCCAGCATGAATACTTATCGCGTCCGGGTGAACAGGCAAGGTCGTCGTGTTCCGACGAATATCGGTTTGAACATCCAGGCTGCTGAGGTGCTGCACCAACAACCGCGCCGCCTCCTGCAGAGGTGATCGCTGATTAATCGCCAACCCGGTCACAAGGAGCAGCGTATCTTGCGTACGCAAGGCCGGCAGCGGTGCTACCCCATAATTCAGATCGGTGTCTTTTAGCCTGTTCATTCCATAAAAAGTCGTTAGAATCATGGAAGCTCTTCCATCCCGGAACCAACGCTCCACGTCGGAATCGCTCTCCGTCCAGAGGGTGGGAGCACCCTGCTGGTAGATAAGATCTCTTGAGATCCGAAGACTTTCCCATAACGCAGGGTCCTCGGCAGCTCTTTGTGCTTCACCCGCCTGGAAACGGAAGCCATTCTGCAGTAGAAACACCGGCCAACGGTTGACGGATTGGATATGGGCTACGAATCCCCGTACATCAAGCTGTCTATGAAGCGCTCTTGCACTCTTGAGCAGGGTGTACCACGTCCAGCCTTCACCCGGATCTTCCATCTGACAGGCCGCAAAATGATCACGATTATAACAAAGCACGATAGGCGAATACACGAATGGTGACGCGACTACTCTGCCCTGGTCAGAGTGAAAAGGGGTAGTCAAGAGCGAATGAGCGAACTGTGTATCCAACGCGTCGGCAAGCAACGACAGGGATGGATCCTTCTCCTTAAGCTTCAGCGCATCCCATGCAGATAAAGTAATCACATCGGCTATGCCATGCTCAGCAAAATCCAACGGAAATGAAGTCGGCATCAATTTCACGCTGATATCCGGGTTGGCTTGCTCGAACGAAGCTATCGCTTGCTGCAGCCTCCCCTCATCGCAGAGTGTTGGATAATGGGCTAGGCGAAGCTCCGTCAACCCAACCGAATCAGGAGAACCCACCGAGATCGAGTTAACCTCTTCCTCAATGTGATCCGATTTATTAACCCGATTCCCTACACGCCGGATCTTAACAATCCATTCATCGTTCACGAGAATATCCAGTGCCCGCCTGACAGACTCCTTACTTAAGCCGAACCTTCTTCCCAACTCCACCTCGGATGGCAAATAATCACCTACTCGGAGTGTTCCTACCTTGATTTCATCCCGCAGGTAAGCGACCAGCTGCTGAGTTCGAGCATTAAATTCACTTCGGCTAGGTCGCTGCATCGTTCTCATCCTTTCCTGTTCATCTACACGGTTATCATAATTGGGATTATATCACAGCCACTATTTTGTGCATAGCTGTAGAAGTTTTCTAGGATATGAATATTTCATAATTATGAATTGACAGCGCCTTCAAAAGTAGTTACCCTTATCTGTATAGCCTAGAAATCGCCTAGTTAAAGTTTGCTCTGTGCGATAATTTTAAAAAGGAGGATTGGACTTGATGAAGTTTGGAAAAAAAATAGTGGCACTTATCCTTAGCGCACTTCTAGCAATACCGGTCATCGCCCCTATGGCGAATCATGCTTCAGCGGCGGATGTAGAGTACATCCCGCTTACCGTGCCTAATAGCGGGTTTGAAGAAGCTATGCAGGGTGGAAACATTCCAAGCTGGACAACAATACCGGCCGCTTCTACATTCGGCACAAGCCTTATAGCAGAAGCATCTACGGAGAGATTTTCATCCGGTACGAAAAGCCTCAAAATGGTAGACAACGATACTTCACGTTCTTTGGAAGTATTCAGCAGTCTGATTCCAATTACAGAAGAACAAACTTATCGCGTACGTGCACAAGTTTATGTGCAAGCCAAAAGTGTGCGGGTGTATGTCAGGTTCAAGAAATCGGGCAGCGCCACTGATTTGACGAATGGAAGTTTCAACTTCCTTGCCAATACAGTAGGCTCATGGAATACGGTAGAAATCGAGGCTTTTGCTCCCAAGGGAGCCGAGTTGGCACAGGTCACCTTTTACTATGGTGGTTCAGGTACCGGTACGATCTCATTCATTGATGATGTACGAGTCGACCATAAAAAGACAGTAGAGTCCTCCGTCAAACCTCCTTATGGGTCAACTGGAATTGATTTGGGAGAACCAGTCAAAATCGGTTTGTCCCAAGCTGCAACCTTTGGTATGGGGCCTGATGGCAAATTGGAGCAGTACATCACGACGACCGGTTCCCCTGCCGCATTCTCCGTGGTCGATCCTGTTACCGGGAAATCGAAGTTCTCTGAACGCGTGACTGGTGCAGCCGACCCTATATGGGGTATCGCTCAAGGGTCCGACGGCAATATTTACTTCACTTCCACAGGCAAACTATACCGCTATCTAGTCACCGAGAAACGGATCGAGAACCTCGGAACGAATCCGACTGGCAATACGACGATGTACGATGTGAAGGCAAGCTCAGACGGGAAAATTTATGGGAGCACCTTCCATACTACCAACTTGGGCAAAGTATTCGAATACGATATCGCTACTTCCACGTTCAAGGATCTCGGTGTAGTGAAAGCTGGAGAAACTTACGCGCGCGGTCTCGGTGTAACGGATCAGTTCCTTTATGTTGGAACAGGGCCAAATGCTAATATCATTCGAATCGACCGCCAGACTGGTGAGAAGTTCCAGATTGACGTTCCTGGAGTAACTGGCTTAAGCGGAAAAACATTAAATGAAGTAGAAGTGCACAACGGGTTCTTGTTCGTTTACGGGACTGACCTGCATATCCTAAGGGACGGTACTTATGAATATGTGCGTTCCATCCCTTTTCAATCCAAAATATCAGCTCCATCACCAACGAATCCTAACCTAATCTACTACAAAGTGGCGGAAGAATTATTCAGCTATGATATGTCCAATGATACTGTAACCAAGATCACAGCCGTTACCCAACCTTTACCGGATTCGGCTTTCAAGGTTCACTCTTGGTTAACCCCTGACTCCGGACCATTCGCTGGGAAACCCGTATTATTCAGTATGGCAGCCTTTGGGGAAACTTTCGTCTTCGACCCGATCAGTGGACAGTATTCCACTCATGTTGCTGAACTTGAGGTAATCGGAACTCCGATTAATGTGTTGGAACATAAGAATGGATTGCTATTCGCAAGCGGATTCCAACGCGGTATGAGCATCTACGATACGGCGAGCAATCAGATTATTCATGACTTCCCGTCGTTTCACCAATCGGAGAGTATCGACTTCTACGGTGATATTGCTTACTTCGGAACCTATACAGGTGCTAAAATGTACCGCATGGATCTATCGAAGCCGATTGAATTCAACGATTATGGTTGGGGCAATCCCGGTATCGCCTTGGATATTGGTGATGAACAGAATCGTCCGTTCACGTTCGCAAGCGGCGGCGGCAAAATATTCATCGGCACCTTCCCGTCCAGCGGCTTCCAGGGTGCATTAACCATGATGGAGGAAGTGCGAGACAGCAGCGGCAACGTGACAGACGTCACATCCGAGACGTTCCGGAACATCATGCCAAATCAATCTATAATCGGTCTGGATTATAAAGACGGAAAGGTTTATGGCAGCACTACCGTATATAGCGGCAGCGGATCCGCAACACCAGCACCGCTCAAAGCTGAGGCAGAGGTGTTCATCTTCAATCCTGTTACCAAACAGATTGATCGTTCTGTCACTCCACGGATCCCAGGTATAACAGGTGAAGTGAAAATTATCGGCGAGCTATCGGTTGGTCCAGATGGGTTGATCTGGGGGATATTAGATGCATTCGTTAGCACGACTGTCGGTTACGATGCAGCTATTTTTGCACTCGACCCTAACACACTTGAAGTCGTCAAAGCTAAGAAAATCACCCAGTCCCCTTACAGCACAAGCAAATACCGTCCTTATTATATCCGTTGGGGCAATGACGGTCTCATGTATACCACTATCGGTCGGAAGCTGATCGCGATCGATCCAGCCACTCTGGATTCCAGAGATCTTCTTCCTGGTAAAACGGTCAACCTGATGACTATGGCGGACAATGGAGATATTTACTACGCGGAAGCTAACAAGCTCTACAAATTGCCGATTGCGATTAATGTGTCTAAACCGGTTTTGAGCAATTCCATATTGGTACCTGGGGTTAGCACGACAGTGTCGAGTTCTTATGTATTGGCAAATGGTTCTCCAGCTGGTACGCCTTCCGTATCCTATGTTTCCAGCAATCCTGACGTACTTGCCATTCAAGGCAATCAAGTAACAGCGGTAGCAGTCGGTAAAGCTTCTATTCGCGCAGTCGTTACTTCAGGAGAGACAACCGTTACCAGCCAAGCCCTTGAGGTTCAAATCTTCAGTGGAGAGCCGAGAATTAGTCCAATTACCAATATTGCAATTGATGAAGATACAAGCTCGGCTGCAATACCTTTTACTCTTGAAGATTATGACACACCGCTTGGCTCGCTGACGGTAACTGCCTCGACTTACAATGAGGTTCTAATCTCTAATATCGTTCTAGGCGGAACAGGTGCTCACCGCACTATTCAAATTACGCCAGCCGCGAATCAGTTCGGCAGCGCGACGATTGAAGTAACTGTCACGGATGGAACGAACCGTGCAAATACATCGTTCGAAGTTCAAGTTAACGCGGTTAACGATGCGCCGACAGTCAGTGTTATACCCGATCAATCGCTTAAACCAGGTAAACGGACGATTGAGCTGCCTTTTAGCATCGCAGATATCGATTCGCCGATCAGCAGCTTGAAGGTAGCAACCAGCTCGAGCAATGAAGCGATTGTGCCTAACGCCAACATTGTCATTAAAGGTGAAGGAGCAGAACGCATCATCCAGTTAACTACTAAGCCTGGCAGCTTCGGTGAGGCAACCGTTACGATTACCGTCAGCGATGGCGCCCAATCGATTACAGGATCATTCACTGTCGAAGTGGGGCCTCACGCCGGCTGAATAGACAAACCATACAAACCTGAGTAACCATTAACGAAACAAAAGCGGACTGTCGACAATTTCTCGACAGTCCGCTTTTGTTATGGTTATTGCTCTCGATTGATTAAGTACGCATAGTATTTACGTTAGACACCATCGTTCTGTAAATACCTGCTGCAAGTAAAATCCCCAAAGAATCAATCAACAAATCGACCGCTCTACCATCACGCATAAAATAAAGCTGCGCAATTTCAGTTAGCAGAGCGACAAATATCGCTATGGAGCATGATTTTTTAATGTTCCCTGTCAGATGAAAGAGTAGTATTTGCAGGAGAGCAAAACACATAAAATGTCCGAACTTAACAAACAGCCAATAAGGTTCTGTAAACCTGGCATCTGTTAATAACAATAGTTCATTATAATTCGGGTTCCCCGTTACTTGAAAGCTTACGATTTGATCCTCGAAAAGCTGATCCAAGCTTGATGTACATGTAAGAACAAACAATATAGCAATCCATATTACTACTGCAAAAAGTCTCATCGATATGTCCTTTCCTCAAAGAGTTCTATATCGATGTTTTCCATAATTTGTAGCAATCATACTAATTGAGCGAAAGTAGGCTGCAGTGAAATTCACCGTAGCCTTTTGCTTATCTTCATGCGATCAAATATAGCCACGTTTAGTATGGGCTAATAAGATGGATCGACCGGTTTTAACGCAATTAGCCCCTATTACCATGGGTTATATGTCCGATTTCAGGGTGTATTACTTCATTTGGCAATAATAAGGGATAGCAGGATTGGCTAAACGCCTCAAAAGTGTGTACTTGGTGATATTAGCCCATAGTAATATGGCTTATTCCATAATTGTTGCGGACGATCGGATCATAACCAGTTCCAACCTTACAGAATCCTCTCCCCAAACAACGAGCTGATGAGCTCAACCGCCACTTGCGCTGTCTGGTTCCCATGATCCAGCAGTGGATTGACTTCAACGAACTCCGCGCTGCACAGCATACCTGTATCCGCAATCATCTCCATGGCAAGGAGGCTCTCGCGCAAAGTGACGCCGCCTGGAATTGGAGTACCAACGCCGGGCGCATCACGCGGGTCAATAGCATCCAGATCGAGACTCAAGTGAATCCCATTAGTACCATCCGCAGCGATGGCTAGAGCTTTTTCCATTACTTCTGCTATACCTAACCTTTCTATATCACGAATTGTAAAAATGCTGACCCCTGCTCTTCGCAGAAATTCACGCTCTCCGCCATCAATGGAGCGTACACCTACAATCACCGTATGCTCGGGCGTTACCTTTGCCTGCGTACCACCAATTCCGGTTAGAAGAGGATGCCCATATCCTAGTGATACAGCCAAAGACATCCCATGAATATTCCCGGAAGGCGTTGTGTCAGCCGTATTCACATCGCTATGCGCATCGTACCAGATGAGACCAACCTTGTTGATCCGCTGACATATACCCGCTAGTGCACCGATCGCGATACTGTGATCTCCGCCAATTATGAGCGGAAGTCGGCCTTCCCCTGAGGTCTGAGCTACTACTTGGTATAGCTCCTTGTTTACTCTCACAATTTCGTCCAAGTGTTTGAGTTTCGATGCAGTCATGGATGCAAGCGGCAAGCCGTTAGGCCGTCTTACGAGTAAGTCTCCCTCGTCTCGCACGTTATAGCCTAGCTGCTCTAGCCTTTGTACAACACCGGCACTTCGTATGGCATCCGGCCCCATGTTGGTACCTAATCGGCCTGATCCCAGATCCAACGGTACACCGATGATCGAAACCTTTTTAGCGGAATGCTGAGCCATGTTCTCACTCCCTTTATGGTCAAGAGCGAAGCATATGCTTGGCGACGAACCAGAGGTTTGCTGGCCTTTCGGCAATGCGGCGGGTGAAATATGGATACCAATGACGTCCAAAAGGTGTATAAATCCGGACGAGGTACCCTGCTTGCATTAACTCCCTTTGCAGATCGCTCGCGATACCGTAGAGCATTTGAAATTCGAATCGGTCACGGGAAATGCCCAATTGAGTAGTGAGCTCGAGTATTTCAGTGACAATCACCCGATCGTGTGTCGCTATGGCCGCATAACCCCCGTTGCCCAAATGAGAGCGAACGATACGAACATAGGCTGCATCCACATCCGATTTATGGCGATAAGCGACCTCAGGCGGCTCCCGGTAGGCACCCTTTACGATGCGTAGATTCACCCCGTTTGCCCCGAGCTCTTCTGCGTCCCTTTCGCTTCTGAACAAATAAGACTGCAGGACAAGGCCGATTCGGTCGGGACCAAATCTGTGCAGTAGCTCTCGGAATATATCAATGGTGCCTTGTGTGATACTGGAATCCTCCATGTCGATTCGCACGAAGCTGCGATACACCGCAGCATCTCTCACTATGCGATCCATAAGCTCGAGACAGTGATCTTCATTTAATCGTAAACCAAGCTGAGTTAATTTGACGGATACATTGGCACGTAGTCCAAGTTGGTCGATGACCGGAAATAAGTCGAGAATACTATTCGCGGTTTCAGTTGCCTGCCCGGAATCCAGGACGTTCTCTCCCAATTGGTCAAGCGTTACATAGAGCCCCTCTTCGTTCAATTTTTGGACTTTCTCCAAAGCCTCAGGCAGTGCCTCCGCAGCGACAAAACGATCGACTCCTAACCTCATGCCATACTTTTCAAAAAACAACCGGACTGGTGCAAACCCCGTTACCGAGAGTACTCCTTTTCTTAAAATCGGGTCCAGCATAGGATCACCTCCTGTTATAACCGTTCCGATATGAGCTTGGGCTGAGTGAACAACAACAAGTAGTCTGGTCCTCCTGCCTTGGAATCGGTTCCTGACATATTGAACCCTCCGAACGGATGAACGCCGACAATTGCACCTGTACACTTGCGGTTCATATACAAATTACCGACCGCAAATGCTCCACGGGCAAGCTCGATGTTGTTGCGATTACGGCTGTACACCGCACCTGTTAGTCCATAATCGGACGCATTGGCGATACGCAGAGCATCTTCGAAATCATTAGCTCTCGCAAATGCCAACACAGGACCAAAAATTTCTTCCTGCATAATCCGTGCCCCAGGGTCCACATCGGCTACAATCGTGGGTCGAATCAACCAACCGTTCCCCTCAGCTGGAACTCCTCCGGCCACTATACTACCTTCTGTCTTGGCGATTTCGATATAACGCATGATGGAATCATAAGCGCTTTGGTTGATAACCGGTCCGGTGTAAGCAGTAAGATCCCTCGCATCTCCAACCTTCATCCGGTCAGCAAGTTCGACACACCGAGCTTGAACAGCTTCATATACATCCCGATGCACAATGGCTCGCGAACAGGCTGAACACTTCTGACCCGAATAACCGAATGCGGAGGCCACAATCCCTTGCGCAGCCATCTCCAAATCAGCATCTCGATCAACAATGATGGCATCTTTGCCTCCGAGCTCCCCTACAAATCGTTTCAACCAACGTTGCCCTGGAGCTTGACGCGAAGAGAGTTCATGCAAATGAAGGCCCACATCTTTTGATCCTGTAAAAGAAATGAAACGGGTCAGCGGGTGCGCCGCCAAATATTCACCTACTTCAGAACCGCCTCCAGGTACCAGTTGAACCGCCTCTGTTGGAATACCCGCCTCTATTAACACTTCTACAAACTTGATCGCAACGACGGGAGTCAGACTGGACGGCTTTACTATCACAGTATTGCCTGCGACAAGCGCGGCCGTGGTCATACCCGCTAGAATCGCTAAAGGAAAGTTCCAAGGTGAAATAATGACCCCAACTCCAAGTCCCAGGTACTTCATCTGATTGCGTTCACCGGTCACATAGATGAGCTCCTGCTGCCCCCTTTGATCAAGCTGCAGCATTTGCCTTCCGTAATATTCTAAGAAATCGATCGCTTCAGCCGTGTCTGCATCCGCTTCTGCTCTTACTTTACCTGCCTCTACCATGAGCCAAGCAGAAAATTCGTGTTTTCGTCTACGCAAAATGGCGGCTGCTCGAAACAGACAATCTGCACGTATTTCCGCACTTACCCTCGACCAATCCGAAAAAGCAGCATATGCAGTTTGAACGGCTTGTTCCGCTAGCGTCTTATCCGCTTGGGACACGGAACCAATAACTTGATCAGGCTCGGATGGATTGACAGAAACGATTTGCCTTAGGGTCTTAATCGTTTGCCCTCCTAGTAGCAGCGGATATTCCTGGCCCAGCTGGGCATTCACCCTCTGCAGCGCTTCTTGCAGACGACTTTCCTCCAATTGATTATGGAAATCTGTTAACGGTTCGGGACGATAGGGGATCATGGGATATAACTCCTCTCAGTCAGTACTTCTTCCACTTTTTCCAAAGCCCAGTCGATATCATCCTTTGCAATCGTGAGCGGTGGCGCAATTCGTATTACGTTATCATGTGTTTCTTTACATAAAAGGCCGAGTTGCATAAGCTGTTGGCAGTATGGCCTTGCTGGCTCTTGGAGCTCGATTCCGATAAGCAGACCTTTCCCGCGAATTTCTTGAATCTTCGGGGAAGAGATCCTCCCAAGCTTCTGGAGCATATAATTGCCCAATGTATGGGCACGCTCAGCAAGCCGCTCCTCTTCAAGTACTTGAAGCGCAGCAATAGAGACCGCGCATGCAAGCGGATTGCCTCCAAAAGTAGATCCATGCGAACCAGGACCGAACACATCCATCACCTCATGGTCAGCGGCTACAGCCGAAACGGGAAGAACGCCTCCGCCAAGCGCCTTGCCGAGAATATAAACGTCAGGCTGCACGCCTTCCCAATCACACGCGAACATCTGCCCCGTCCGTCCGAGCCCTGTCTGAATCTCATCCGCCATGGTGAGCACTTGATGTTGTCGGCAAATATCCGCTGCTTGCTGTAAGTAGCCGCTTGGTGGGATGATAACTCCGGCCTCGCCTTGAATGGGTTCAAAAAGGAATGCTGCTGTTCGAGGGGATATGGCTTCGCGAAGCGCTTCCAGATCTCCGAATGGAATAGTGATAAATCCCGGAGTGTAAGGACCGAAGCCTGATTTGTATGCAGGATGCGATGAGAACGAGGTAATGGTTACGGTACGGCCGTGAAAATTGTTCTGACATACTATGATCTCAGCCTGCTCATCAGGTACGCCCTTTACTTGATAGGCCCAGCGCCTCGCCGCCTTAATCGCAGTTTCCACAGCTTCCGCACCCGTATTCATCGGGAGAATGGTCGATTTGCCCGTAATTCGGCTTAGCATCTCATACCATTCTCCCGCTCGATCATGATGGAACGCTCTAGAGGTCAAAGTCACGCGGCTTACTTGATCCAGGAGAGCCTGAATGATCTTCTCATGCCTGTGCCCATGATTGACCGCTGAATAAGCGCTAAGCATATCCATATAACGTCGGCCTTCTACATCCTCCAACCAAATCCCCTCGGCGCGAGTAATAACGATAGGCAGCGGATTATAGTTTCGGGCGCCGTATTGCTCTGCTTTCCCAATCAATTGTTCATTGAGGTCCACTCACAATTCTCCTTCCTGCTAACGAACAGGAATTATCCATAAAATTACAGAATATTCAGTTATTCATTGTATAATGTATGTTCCATATCATGAATTAGTGAATCCGGGAGAGGAGGGACAACAAGATAGGACTGGCTAACTAGTGTGTAACATCATATACAAGCAAAAGCAGACCATCGAAAGGTTTCGACAATCTGCTTTTTGTTGATAGGTTTTACAGTTAGTTCAATATGGGTTAAATCAGCCGCTCAACCTGGCAGCCAGAGGATCTATTTGCAATAGCAAAAACAATACGTCATTCCGATCAAAAACACCGTCACCCGTTACATCCGAAGGGGATTGAACCATATATCCTACTACATTATTGATCCTAATTGCACCATTAGGATTGCTGGTAGAGAAAGTCCGCAGTTGATCTCGCAATGAGTTGGTTTCCATCTGTGATTTGACCGGAAGCCCTTTCCATTCCAAAATCAATTTACTTCCATTATCCATAACCGCTCCATAATCGACATCGAGCGTGATTATTTGCGGCCCATTGGTCACAGCATCCGAGTTGTTAAGCTGCAATACAACCACCTGATCTGAAACATATCTCGCACTGCTAATGGAGGCGTCTGCTCCATTCAAATGGAATTTCTCTTTATTCAGCGGTGTATGGAGATCTAATTTGTGATTGAATAGTATAGTCATCTCTGTTCCGTCTGCATTCATCGCAGCAACTGTAACTTTTAGTGGCTCCAGATCCGCCATTATATTATTGATTGCAATAAGCCCTATTGAAGATTGGTTGCCTGCATTATCTTTTCCTCTTGCTTCGACCGTTCCATTCGCCGTCATGACAACCTCTGCAGGTTCCATTGCAGATTGCCAGATGCCTCCGTCGATGCGGTATTCCTTGACAACGGCATCGCCCCAATTGGTTATGGTCACACGGACAGGACTGTTGGTGGGATTGGTCATATTAGCTGTGAGAATTGGCATTGGCGGAGCCAAAGTATCAATATTATCAACCGTATGCACGGCAACAACACTTGTGTTTCCAACTGCGTCCACCGCGAATGCACTTACACTGCCATTGGCTGAAATTGTGATTGCGCCGGTATAATCCTGTACCACTCCACTTCCGATCTGGTATTTCTTCAGCACCGAGTCCGAAGGAAAAGTGATGGTCACCTCCACATTTCCATTCGTCAGTGTCGTTGGCGTAGCGCTAAACGTCGGCGCAGTTGGAGGCGTATGGTCAATATTGGATACGGTAAAGGTCCCCTTGCTTGTAGGAATACCCATCGAATCCTTCCCTCGGGCATAGATTGTTCCATTATCCGTCATTACTACTACCGACGTATAAGTATTCCAATTCACTCCGTTGAAGCTATATTCCTTCACGATGTCATCGGCCGGATAAGTAATTGTCACGTTGACATTCTCTTTGGTAGGGATCACCAAACTGCTGCTAAATGTCGGTGCAGGTAATACCGTTACAGGGGCGCTCACCAAGGTCGGCGCGGACGATGCATCGACATTAATCGTGATCTTGTAATTCAAACCTGCCCAACCACCGTCGTCACGGAGAAATATTCTTACTTCATTCAAACCGGGCATAAGCTTACTGTTGGAGTAGGTATCACCCGTCACCGTACCTTCTCCCTCAATGTGGCCAACATTGTTGTTGTTCAGATCGATTGTAACCGCATTGTCGGCTTTGAATTGAAAGGTTGTCTGCGGATTGGAGAAGTCATCCGGTAAGATGAATTGAACTCTATAAAGGAAGTCAAGACCCTCACAAGCAGAACCGGATGGACCGCAATTCAACCAACTGTTGGACCCTTCTACCAATCCCCAAGGATGCGCTCCATATAGATATGCCTCGCGCCAGGTCTGTCCATTATCGAGTGAGAATTCGGTGTAAGGGTCCGTCTCCCCTATAGTCCCTTGGGCGCCATTGATTGTCAACGTTTGCGGAGAGGCAGCAACTGCTTCGGCAGAGGCATCTTGAATGGATATCATTATAGTTATAGAAGCTAGGCAGAATAGGATCGATATGAGTATTTTCTTGATCATGCTGAACATCCCTCCGAATTTTCCACAACCAGATGGCTCTAATTCTCCACCCATTGTAGTCATCAATCCATTGTAGCAAACTATCAAGCTAATCCCATTTCGGTTGGGTTTTTATCTTTTTACTGAATATTCTTCTAGATCTTTTTTTATTTTCCAATATTCGTTTGAGACCATAGATCAGCAGCTTATATCTCATCTCATCATTGTAACTTAATTTTCTTAGTTCACTAAAAAAAATGCCATCTAAGATAGTAACAACCTTCTCTCTTAAATTACGTGGGTTTCTTGAGAGTCTAGTACATGATTGAATAGCAAGGAGAGCAACTTCCGTATCGATCGAGTCCCACTCTTGTTCGTTATGTTTGCGAGATGATTTTTGACCGTTTTTTCACTGATTACGCACTTTTCGGCAATTTCTCGATTAGAAAAGCCATCTATGGCGATCAGGATGAGAATTTCCGATTCACGCTGCGTGAGCTGATAATGATCAAAAAAATGTTGCATTGCAGGACGGGTACCCATTCTCTGAATCTGTAAGTCATTCAAGTGTCTATAGTCCGAGCCGTATTATTCATGAGTATCTCCGTTCTTCATGCGGATGATTTCCTGCTATTAGGGTGGAGTTTCACCTGTATCCTCATTATAAATAATCCTCAAGACCTATCCTAGATGAAGAAGTTCACTAACCATGGCGTTCTTTTGTCTTTTTCCGACACTATTCACTTATTAATATGACTTAAGTCATGTTTGTGGTAAAATTGGAGGTAAATATTTCAATTCTGGCGAGGGCACATGGATGCACAATTAAATAAAAGAATCACTCTAATTTTGACCATAATCGTTATTGGCGCAACCATCATCTTACTGCTCCACACAACGAAGTTTTCTATTGAACTCTGCCTGCTATCTTGCATTTATGTTACCGTTGTTCTTATTCGAGATTACATCATGAAGATTGATCTGCGCAGTATGACTGGCGTCCTGTTTATATTCTCTCAACTAGCATTGGCTTTTGTTATATCGGTAGTGTCAGAAGACTTTTTCGCGCAAATCTATATCCTGATTCTCATAGGAGAATTTACCTTTCATCACACCAGAATTCATTCTATTCTCTTTACTGTGGTGAGCTATGCTTCCTGTGTACTAAGCCTTCTGATTTTTCGCCAGTTCCCCCCTTTTGAACAAATATATTATGTTATCCCTCGAGTCGTCGAATACTTGGGCATTTTCGGAATAAGCCTTCTTGCAAAAATTGCTTTTCAGCAAAAGAATCAACTGGCCAGTGATAATGAACAACTGCGAATCGCCACGATTGAATTGGTGCGGAAGACTAGATTAGAAGAACGGACTAGAATATCCCGTGAAATTCATGATTCGGTTGGACATACGCTAACATCAGCATTAACCGGGTTGCAAACAGCAGCGCATGCTATTGGGAAAACCAATTATTCCCTTGCACTCGAAATGATCGATAGAACGAGAGAAAATATTCTCAGCGGTCTGGATGACGTGCGGAGCTCCGTTCATTTGTTGCGCGAAAACATCCCGGGTTACCAATTTATTCCCGAGTTAATAGAGTTGATCGATGAAACGAAAAAGCAAACCCACGTGGAAATTGCATACGAAATAGACTCAACACTGCCTGATGATCTATCCCCAATGATCGAGCTAACCATTTACCGTGCCTTGCAAGAGGGTATTACAAATGGAATCCGGCATGGCTCCAGCACCTTTTTCCAATTTTCATTGACTCATCATGCGGAGCACATACGTTTTATGTTATCCGACAATGGTAAACCTCCAATCCATATTGTTCCTGGCTTTGGACTGAACGCCATGAAGGAAAGGGTGGAGGATGTTGGAGGGAGATTGTCGATTATTAACAAGGGGGATACCAGCGGTGTAACTCTGGAGATAACCATACCTTTTCAGACGATAACGATCGGACGGAGTGAGTGAATTGGCTAAAACAACCATTTTAATAGCAGACGATCAACCCTTGATCCGCGACGGTTTAGCGGCCATTCTAGGTATGGAGGAAGACTACACCGTTGTAGCTACAACAGGTGATGGTCTGGCAACGGTAACGCAAGCACGATTGCATCGTCCTCAGCTTATACTGATGGACATCCATATGCCTAAGCTGGATGGCTTGGAAGCCACTAAGCAAATCAAAACAGAATTTCCTGATACCAAGGTGCTGATTTTAACTACTTTCGAGGATGAAAAATATATATGGGAAGCGATATGTCGTGGAGCGAGCGGATTTTTAGTTAAGGGGGTAGAGACGGTAAAAATTCTTTCTACTATTCAGGACTGTTTGGATGGGAGAATCAATTACCCCTTCAGTATTCAGATGCGTCTGGCTGAGGCACTCCATTCTTCGGCACACCGCGAGGAACAATCTCCGAAAGATATGAGCCCCTCATCTCCCGGCCAACAGCAGGATGAGAGGTTGAAAGATTTGTCGATACAAGAATGGAACATTGTTAGGAAATTGCAACAAGGAAAGTCTAATCAAACGATCGCTTCCGAACTGTTTTTGACACCTGGAACAGTAAAAAATTACCTTAGTACGATTTACAAAAAGCTGAACGTTGCCAGTCGGTCCGAAACCGTTGCTTATTTACACGAAAATAATTTATGAAATTATCCTTTTGAAAATAGAGAAAGAGGCTTCTGCCGAGTTGTTACGCTCGATAGAAGCCTCTTTTTTCTTTATTAAGGAAGCTCTTGATGCATAAGGGTTCGACCCCTTATTACATCATTCCGCCCATTCCACCCATACCGCCCATATCAGGCATAGCTGGCTTGTTAGGTTCTGGCTTGTCAGCAACAACTGCTTCTGTAGTCAGGAACATAGCTGCAACGGAAGCTGCGTTTTGAAGCGCGGAGCGAGTTACCTTGGCAGGGTCAACGATCCCTGCTTCGAACATGTTCACCCATTCGCCAGTAGCTGCGTTGTAACCAATGCCTACTGCTTCTTTTTTCAAGCGTTCAACGATTACAGAACCTTCTTGACCCGCATTAGCTGCGATTGTGCGAACTGGCTCTTCCAATGCGCGAAGGATAATGTTAACGCCTGTTTGCTCGTCGCCTTCTGCTTTGACAGCAGCTACAGCGCTGTAGATGTTAACAAGGGCAGTACCACCACCGGATACGATACCTTCTTCAACAGCAGCACGTGTGGAGTTCAGAGCATCTTCGATGCGCAATTTGCGTTCTTTTAGCTCAGTCTCAGTAGCAGCCCCAACTTTGATTACGGCTACGCCACCGGACAATTTCGCCAAACGCTCTTGCAATTTCTCTTTATCGAAATCGGAAGTAGTTTCTTCCAATTGTGTGCGGATTTGTTGAATGCGAGCGCCGATATCTTTCTTGTCGCCGCTACCATCAACGATGATCGTGTTCTCTTTGGTTACGCGAACTTGACGCGCGTTACCCAATTGGTCGATTTGAGTGGATTTCAGGTCAAGACCGAGTTCCTCAGTAATCACTTGTCCGCCAGTCAAAGCAGCGATATCTTGCAGCATAGCTTTGCGGCGATCGCCGAAGCCAGGTGCTTTTACAGCTACGCAAGTGAATGTGCCGCGAAGTCTGTTCACGATCAGGGTAGCTTGAGCTTCACCTTCAACGTCTTCAGCGATGATCACAAGCGGTCTGCCTTGTTGAACTACTTTCTCAAGCACAGGAAGAATCTCTTGAATGTTGGAGATCTTCTTGTCAGTGATCAAGATGTATGGGTTATCCAGTACAGCGATCATCTTGTCCGTATCGGTAATCATGTACGGGGAGATATAACCGCGATCGAACTGCATACCTTCTACAACTTCCAACTCCGTGACGAAGCCTTTGGACTCTTCTACAGTGATAACGCCGTCGTTGCCGACTTTCTCCATAGCTTCAGCAATCAGTTGACCTACTTCATCGTCTGCGGACGAGATAGCGGCAACTTGTGCGATGGATTGTTTGCCTTCAATTGGCTTTGCAATCTTTTGAAGCTCTTCAAGAGCTGCTCGAACTGCTTTCTCGATCCCTTTACGGATAACCATTGGGTTCGCACCAGCTGTTACGTTCTTCAAGCCTTCGCGAATCATCGCTTGAGCCAGAACTGTAGCTGTAGTTGTACCGTCGCCGGCAACATCGTTAGTCTTAGTAGCTACTTCTTTAACAAGTTGAGCACCCATGTTCTCGAATGCATCTTCCAGTTCGATTTCTTTAGCAATGGTAACACCGTCATTCGTGATGAGCGGGCTTCCGAATTTCTTTTCTAATACTACGTTACGGCCTTTAGGACCCAATGTTACTTTAACAGCATTCGCCAAAGCGTCTACTCCGCGAAGCATCGCTCTGCGAGCGTCTTCACTGAATTTAATCTCTTTTGCCATGTGGAATAACCCTCCCGATTGTTCTAAGTATTGTATTTGTAATTCTTAACCCAAAATGGCCAGAATATCGCTCTCACGCATGATTAAAAGCTCTTTACCTTCGAACTTCACTTCGGTACCTGCATACTTGGAGAACAATACACGGTCGCCTTCTTTAACTTCAAGAGCGGTACGTTGTCCGTCCTTCACATGTCCGATGCCTGCAGCAACTACTTTGCCCTCTTGCGGCTTTTCTTTAGCCGTGTCCGGAAGAAAAATACCACTAGCTGTAGTCTCCTCCTTAGCAATGGGTTCGATGATGACGCGATCACCTAACGGTTTGATCATGGAAAAACTGCCTCCTTTAAGAATGTTGATTAGTTTGTAAATCTTTTGTTAGCACTCGAATGACGTTAGTGCTAATAACAATTCTTATAATAATCATTTTTCGTTTTTTTTGCAAGTGGATCACGATTGAAGCTTGTAAAATTTCTTAGGACAAATGACTTATTTTTTTGGGATTTTTATTAGAAAATCATTCCAACAGGTCCTATAAGAAGTTATACTTGATGAAGAGATTTTAGACGAACATGCGGGAGTTGGATTACATTTGTACAGGAAACTTATACTAAACCTGCTTCTTTTTATAGCGATTGGCTTCGGTTTTAGCTACTTCGATTTCAAAAGCACACAAGCTGTTGGAATTGTGCCAGTAGGGCTGGAAGATGATTTCAGTACTAACTCGGGTAAATGGGACTATCTTGGTTCCGCAACTAGGACTGAGGGTACTGTTCAGCTTACTCCGCCTGCAAAGGGCCAAGCAGGAGTAATATGGCTAAAAGACCCGATCGCTCCGCCTTATGATGTAAGCTTTCGAATGAAAATGAGTGATCACTCCTATGAGCTTTTACATGCAGTGCCTGCAGACGGGATTGTATTTATGTTTAATAAAAATATGACTGGTAATTTGCCTTCAGGCAGTCAAATGGGCTTCGAGAATGGAAATGGCTATGGAGTTGAGTTCGATACTTTCTATAACGGTAACTCTAGCTATGATCTAGTCGGGGGCAATCATATTACTTTATTCAAAAATAATGCTAATAGCGGTGCAGCAACGGATCTGATCCAACAGGTACTGAGTCCCTCGAATATGACTAACGGGCAATGGCACAATGTAAAGATCGAAGTTAGAAATAACTCCGTCCGGGTCTATATGAACAATGAATTATACATAAATAAGTCTTTAGAACTGGATTCCACGTATAGCTACTTAGGCTTCTCAGCTAGTACTGGATTTTACTATAGCAGACAAGAAATTGACGATGTCTCCATCACAGATCGAACGATCCCAGAAATAACATTTCAGGTTACTCCGTCCGGTACTCTTGGTCAACCTAATGCTCATCTTTCTTTGACTGATGCGGGAGGTCTGACGGGTGCCATGATGCGCTTTTCCGTCAATAACGGGAACGCATGGTCAACTTGGGAACCGTTCAAGGAGCAAACTGCCTTAACCTTACCCTTTGTCACAGCTTCAACCAACGTCCAAGCACAAGTTAAAGATCTGGCAGGGAACGAGAGTATACCTGTGAATGTATCATTGCATGCTCCTGTTGCAGTCCTATCACCTCAAACAATACATCATATCCAAGGGCAGCCTCTTATCAGCACGCTTGGCTCATACGACCCCGACGGAGATTCTATTACTTACTATATCCAGGAAGGCACCTCTAACAGAGGTACAACCGTACTGGAAAACTCGTTTACTGGAGCGTTCCGATATACTCCGAACACTACAACGGTCGGATCCGATTCATTTCAATATTATGTAACGGACGGCATCTTACAATCCAATATCTACGATGTATATATTCATACTGATCCTCTGGAGATTGCTCCTCAGATTACTTCCATTACAACTCTCCCTGATCCGTCCATGCCAACTAATTCACCTAAAATTACAGTAGCCTTTTCCATAGAAGCCTATCCTACAACTATGAAGTGGCTGCCCGGTGAAGTTCATGTATCTAGTTTCCTTAATAAGGGTAATGATATTTCCAGTCATACATTTGAAGTCACTGACAATGGTTGGTATACCGTATATGTCGCCAACGAATTCGGTTACGATCTTGAATCGATCCACATCTCAAATTTTGATCGTGCAGCCCCAGTGCTGCAACTGAACGACTCTAATTATATAACGATTTGGCAGACGGACACCGGTATTTTCGAAGATCCCGGTTATACAGTTACTGATAACGACACTCATCCACCAATCACAATAGTAAGCGGAAGTGTCAATGCTGCCGTTACCGGAACCTATGTCTTGACTTACACAACGACGGACCGTGCCGGAAATAGCAGTACAGCAACTAGAACGGTTGAAGTTATGGCACGCAGCAACAACGCCAACCTTAGCAGCCTGACGGTGGACGGCAAGTCGATTATTGGATTTGACCCTGACACGTTAACCTACACGATGTATGTGCCTTATGTCACCACTTCAGTAAATGTGGAATATACCCAGGCTGACTCCAATGCTACAGTGCTGATCAAGCAGCCAGCAGATAACGTGTTAGCCGTCGGTCCGAACGAAATAACATTAACAGTCACTGCGCATAGCGGCGCAACGAAGATCTATACCCTGA
>NZ_JCAUBA010000023.1:0-120913 GCF_059692235.1 Paenibacillus sp. J2R1T-4
ATAAGAGCGCCTCCTTGATGGTGTTGGGTATGTAACCCTTGGACAAACCCATCATACCGAGGCGCTCCTTTTTTAGCAAAGACTGTTTCTTAGCCTTAACAGGAATGTTTCATTCAAGGCAACCCCAAGCTTCTCCTGCACGAACTTGGGTGTGACTTTATCGAGCAATAGAAACGGCAGACGGCCAAGCTTCTCCCAGAACCATATATCTTTTTGTTTGCTTTCCCACTGTATAATCTCACGCAATTCCGCTTCTAATTGCTCTTTGCTTTCTGTCTGATTCATCCAGATGATACGCTCCTTCCCTTGTACTAGGTAATACGCAGCAAACGCGGTACAAGGTTCAATACTGCTAACGGTTACTTCATTCTGACTAGGACTTCTTCTTTAACACAGCTTTTAGTCGGTCCGCTATCCTGCCTCTATCCTCTGCTTAAAGCCCTTCCGGCAAAAACAGATGTAACCTTCTCATTGCGAACAGCCACTTGACCGTTCACTAGGACATGTGATATTCCAATCGGGGCACTGCGCGAAAGCTGGTAGGTAGCGGTGTCCGTCACACGATCTTTATCGAAAATCACAATATCCGCCGCGTAGCCAGCCTTCAACTGCCCTCGATCCGCCAGACCGAACCGATCTGCAGGCACCTTCGTCATCCGGTTAATCATGGTCTCCAGACGGAAGCCATACTCTCGGCAAAATCTTAAAAGTCTAGGGTACGTGCCAAAGCCTCGGGGATGTGGATTCCTCCCTACAGGAATGCTGTCTGACCCAACCATGTAATACGGCCGCGATAAAAGGTCCAAGCAATCCTGATTAAATCGGTCCCAGCCCTCATCGGATTCGAATATGGCTTTGGTTGAATCGTGATGACCTACCTCAAGCTCTTCTTCCAACAACAAATCGCAGAGCATATCTGAGACAGATTGTCCCCGCTCCTCTGCCACATCTATGAATGCACGGCCAATGTACTGAGAGTTCTTTGGGAGATGAGTGAAGAATCCTCGCAAAGGGAGCGTGTTCTGTTCAAGGCCTTCGCATAGCCGCTTTCTCTGCTTTGGATCTGCAAGCCGCTCCAGCATCGCGTCACGCCCTCCCACAGCCGACCAGAGTGGCATAAAGATGACCACATGACCGCTCCCTGATGGGTAAGGGTATAGCTCTAGTGAGACACTCACACCGCGTTCATGTGCTGCGTCAATGTCTTTCATAATAGAATGCACTTGTCCTGCAGTCGGAATACTCGTACGATAGTGGGAGAAATGCAGCTTTGCTCCTGAACGCTCAGCAATCTCAATCGATTCTAATACTGGATCTATGTAAGTTTCGCGAAAAACAGTGCGGATATGGGTTACGTAGACACTGTCATTGGCTGCTACAACCTTGCACAGCTCCACCATCTCTTCGGTATCCGAAAAGGAGTTTGGATAATAGCTCAGTCCGGTCGAGAAAGCAACCGCGCCTTCCTTCAGCCCTTGATCCAATAGGTCCTTTGCCTTGGCCAAATGAGTGCCAACTAACGGAACATCCTGCATTCCTACAGTCTCCAGCCTTAATGCTCCGTGGGGAACCTGATAAGCGGTATTGATCGCAACGGTACCGTCGAATTTCATGCGGAATTGATTCACCGAGGACCAATCCAAGGGGATGTCTGGACTTCCATTTAATCCGGACAGAAATTTGTAATACATCTCCAGGTTGTCACGCCCTAGCGGTGCATAAGAAAGTCCGTCCTGTCCAAGAACCTCGGTCGTAATGCCTTGGCATAACCCTGCTGCGTGTTGACGATTCCAAAGCAGCATCAGATCGGAATGGGTGTGGGAGTCGATAAATCCGGGCGATACGATATTCCAGTTCGCATCAATTACTTCCCGAGCCTCCCACTCTGTATTCTCCGTGAGCTCAATAGGCGTAATAGCTATAATCCTGCCATCCTTGATAACTACATTGCCTTTGAACCGTTCCTTCTCCGTACCGTCGATAATTAAACCGTTCTTGATCACAATGTCCGCCTGCATATTTGCACCCCTCATCCTTGGATTCTCTTCCATTATAAATCCAAGGGAGGAATCAGCAAGAAAAATGTGGAATTTTCTAATAATTACTTTACGGCCATTATTCACAACGAATTGAGGGAACCCCATGTCCGTTCGGATTAAACCGCTGATCGCCAGAAAAGTTATAAGCGCTTGCCTATCTGCCTGTTTGTTCGCCATTCTTTTCGCACTCGCTGAGCCTAATCTCTGGGTAGATCCACAATCCATAGGAGGATACTTTGCTGATGTGTGGAGAGTGATTCCGATCTACTTGATAATCAGCTTTCCCGTGCTGCTCCTCTATGGCAGTCTCACCTCTCTCATCAGTGATTACATCGTAGCCAACCTGGCCCGTAAGCAAGCTCTTAACCGTCCTCTAATGAAAAAAGTTTTTCATGCCGGGCTGCACCTATTATTCGGCTGCATCCTTTCTTATGTTGGCATCCTTGCCGCTTTGTTATATTTTCTGTTCGATCTATGGCTGTCACGCAGGCCGGAGCCTTACCGAGCCATACATGCGCTGATTGGTTTCTGCTTTCCTTTAGGTTTGTTTCTTGTGACGGTCGTCACGTTGTGGATCGCAGAGAGGTGAATTAGTTAATCGCAAAGTTACAACTTAGGTCCTGTTGAGATGTATTAGCCAGCGCTAGTATAGGTTATTTGGGCGGGATAGATGGCTTTCTCTGGATTAGCAAGTTTTACTATTGGTTATTGGACTGGTTTTGAGGAAATTCGGTACACAATTCGGAAATAAGGGATATCCAGATTGGCTATTTCGTGCCGAGTGATGAAATGGCCCAAATAGACAGTAGTAACATGGCTTATCTGTGTTGGGTTTTGTTTTCTCGTATAAATCCTGGCGTGAAATCACAAAAAAACCTACAGAACCCGCTACAATAGCGGTTTCTATAGGTTTCTCATACCTTAGCGTCGGCTGGATGCAAGGATAACAATCTTGCCGTGGTCGAGCTCCTCTTCCAGACGCTCCGCTTCAATCTGCGGCAAGTCAAGAGACTGCATCTTCGCACGCAGCTCATCACCGCGCGAACGGAATATGTTCGCA
Organism: Paenibacillus sp. J2R1T-4; assembly: GCF_059692235.1. Classification (NCBI taxonomy): domain Bacteria; kingdom Bacillati; phylum Bacillota; class Bacilli; order Caryophanales; family Paenibacillaceae; genus Paenibacillus; species Paenibacillus sp. J2R1T-4. Next base: position 3,100 of record NZ_JCAUBA010000023.1, read on the forward strand.
AGGGACGTCAGCACGCCTTCTTCTGACACTCCAATCTTATCCGCCCCCGTGTAATTGGCTACATAATCGGTTCCTTCCTTACTATGTGTCAGCACGAAGATATGGTCCCGATCGAAGCCTTCCTTGTTGTACTGACGAACCGTTTCCTGCGCTTCATTCACACTAGTTGCTACACTATACTTAGTAAACTTATTCATATAGAGTTCCTCCTTGAGCTTTCTTAATCTCTAGCTAGTGCTTCTGCGTCTGCCCATAATGAGGGATACCACGAATAAGATCAGGAAGACGAAGAATAATACTTTAGCTACCCCTACAGCGGCAGATGCAATTCCGAAGAATCCGAATACACCGGCTACAAGTGCTACGATAAGAAATAATGCTGCCCATGATAACATGTAGAACACCTCGCTTCTCTTCAGTTATTTAGATTAGTGTTTCATAGTTTCTATTACCCGCCGTGCCTAGCAGTGAAACAATATCGATCCGGTTAGTACCTAGTCAAAAGGATGTTTAGCCTTACTGCTTCAAATGAAAAAACCTCCGGAGCAATTACTCCAGAGGTTAGATTATTAATCCATTAAACTTTTCGGTACAGACGCTCGGACGCCACAAAATCCACATAATGCGATGAATTCTCCACGAACAGGATCGACTCTTTATTTCCTAATCCCAAAAAGCCGCCAGGCGTTAAGCTGTTGTAAAATAAGTCATGTACCCGATTCTGCAAAATCCCGTCAAAGTAGATCATGACATTCCGGCATATGATGACGTGAAATTCGTTGAATGAACGGTCCGTCGCCAGATTGTGTTGGGCGAACATCACATTCTCTTTTAGCCTGGAAGCAAAATAAGCATACTGATGGTCAGTCGTATAATATTCAGAAAAAGCCTCGGTGCCCCCGGACTCCAAATAGTTCTTTGTGAAAATTTGCATTTGCTTCAAGGGGAATGCCCCCCTCTTCGCGGCATCAATCGCAATCTCATTCATATCCGTGGCATAGATCTTTGTCTTCTCGGCAAGACCTTCTTCCTCCATCAGGATAGCCATCGAATATACTTCCTCACCTGTAGCACAGCCAGCATGCCAGATTCGGATCTCAGGCAGTTCTCGCAGATGGGGGACAACTTGGTTGCGAAATGCCAGGAAGAAGCTGGGGTCTCGGAACATTTCCGTTACTTTGATGGAGAAGTCATTCAATATTATATTCATATATTTCGGCTCGTGCAGCAGTTTATCCAACAAGGCAGTAATGGTCGGTAAATTGTCCAACCTGAGTCGATTCAGGATTCGCCGGCGCAAGGAAGCGCGAACGTAGTGCCGAAAATCGAAGCCATACCATCGGTAGATTCCTTCCAACAAAAGTCCGATTTCAATCTGTTCCAACTCATTGTCCGGCTGATCCTGAGGCTTCACGCCTTCTATCCAGTTAGATTCACTCAATGTTTCACCTGCTTCGTCAACCATACCCGCATCAAAGAACATAATTGATCCATATTTAGAGGCTTGCTAATGTAGTCTGATGCGCCAGCAGCCATACATTGGTCTCTGGCATTCTTCATGGCTTTGGCCGTCAGGGCAATAATCGGAAGATCCTTCAGACCCAGATCATTTCGGATGGTCTGCATCGCTTCAAAGCCGTCCATAACAGGCATCATAATATCCATGAGAACGATATCGTACCCATCAGGATTGTCATTCAGGATTTCCACAGCCTGAAGGCCTTGACTTGCGGTCCTAACTTCAATGCCTTTATTTTCTAGCGCAGTCACAAGCGCGAACACATTACGAGCATCATCATCAACCAAGAGTATACTTTTTCCTTCGAAAAAGGAATCTTCTGATAATTCCTCTTCCGGATTGGGCTCGGAAGAAGCTGCATCCGTATTCAATTGTTCATTCAAACTGGAAGCCATATCTTCATCAACCTCTGAACTAGGTGAAGTCCGAAGAATAGGACGCTCCAAGGCAGCGGCTGATTCAGAGATAAGCCCTTTCGGGATAACCGTCTCCTTCATTTGCGTTAAATATAAGGTGAACGTACTTCCTTTACCAGGCGTACTTTCTACCGTCAGGAAGCCGCCTAGAAGCTTGCTGAATTCACGGCAGATGGAAAGTCCCAGACCTGTTCCGCCATATTGGCGATTAGTCGTGCCGTCAGCTTGCTGGAAGGCATCGAATATTATTTTTTGCTTGTCTTTCGGGATCCCGATTCCGGAATCCGTAACAGAGAACGCTACAACCAATTCTCCTTCCTGGACTGGTAAGCGATCCGTTACTTCAGAAGCTTCTATCTTACTAATGCGGAATGTGACCGATCCTTCTTCGGTAAATTTGAACGCATTCGACAACAGGTTCTTAAGGATCTGCTGCAGTCTCAGGCCATCCGTCATGAATACAGCCGGCACATCGGAATCGATCCTCATATTCAAGGCAATCCCCTTACGCGCCGCGATCGGATCGAAAACTTGCTTCAGGAGCTGAGGGATTTCAGTTATGTTCACCTCATCCGCCATAATTTCGATCTTCCCTGCCTCTACCTTAGACAAATCGAGAATATCGTCAATAAGTGTCAATAAATCCTTGCCCGCTGTATAGATTACACGGGAATATTCCTCTTCTTCCTTAGAGAGACCGCCTTGGTCATTCTCATATAACATCTGCGATAAGATTAATATGCTGTTAAGCGGCGTACGCAATTCATGCGACATATTCGCCAGGAAATCGGACTTGTACTGGGAGCTGCGCTCAAGCTGAGTAGAATACTCCTCGAGCTCGTCCTTCGCTCGCTTTAGCTCTAACGCTTTTTGTTCGACGGATTGGTTCTGCTCCTCCAGGAACTCATTACTCATCCTCAGCTGCTCCTGCTGCATCTGAAGCTCCTCGGACTGAGCCTGCAGCTCCTCAGATTGGGCTTGCAGCTCCTCAGTCAGCATTTGCGACTCATTCAATAATCGTTCCACTTCCATACGACCCAGTACATTTACAATAGAAGAACCGATCGTACCATCTATCTCTTCAAGCAGCTTAACGTGTTTGGAATCAAATATATCGAAGGAAGCAAGCTCAATTACGGCCTCCACATTATTCTCATACAGAACAGGCACAAGTAATAAGCTGCGCGGTGAGGCTTGTCCAAGCCCCGAATGGATCTGTACGTATGTCTCGGGAATATCCTTCAACAGAATCAGCTTCTTATCCACGGCACACTGACCTACTAGTCCTTCGCCCGATCTGAAGCTGACCTCGTTACCCGAATCTGCGTAGGCTGCTGCTTTCACATAGAACGATTGCCCGCTGTGTTTCTTATTCAAATAGATGGCTCCGTAAGAAGCTCCGATCATGGGAGTCAGATTGTTAATAATAACTTCCGCTAACTCGTTAACATGATGAATCCCTTGATACATCTGAGCGACCTCCGTCACTCGAGTCTGCACCCAGCCCTCTTCCTCCAGAGAATCTAGCAAATGATTCGTGGCATCCGCCAGTTCCTTAATCTCGTCATTAGTTTGGACATAAATACGCTCATTCGATTCCCCGTCGGACTTCGCAATTCGCTTTACTGTACCCACAACTTGATGGATCGTTTTCACAATGACACCTGATATAAATAGGGAAACCAGAAGGGATATCGCGGCTACGATGAACAGGATGGCAAACAATATAATCTTGATATTCTCGTAATCCTGCAATAAATGAGCAGCACGTGAATCTGTCATTTTCTTTTCCGCCACTCGGATCGATTCGATCTGGCTGCGTAAATTATTCATGTCATTGCGGCCTGGGTCTTCTTTGAAATATTCCGCAAGTTCCTCAGAATTGTTAAGCCTCTTGAGAGCTATAACACGTTCGCCGGAATTCGTGATCCAGTGTTCGATAATAGGTTTAATCTTCTCCAGATTGCCCTGCTGAACAGGATTATCACTCATTAATGTATGAAGAGCATTATAATTTACAAGCCAGGATTGACTTCCTTGATTGTACCGGTCCAGGTAACGCGTATCTCCAGTAATCACGTATCCTCGCTGACCAGTCTCCATATTAAGCACATTCTTCTCAATCTCACTGAGTAAATCATGCACATTCATATCATGTGAGGTTATGAAATTGATTGCATCTTGCCTGTCAGAGATCCGATCCATGACTAACATAATGGTCGCGCCCAGACATAAAATAACTAAAATATACCCAAGCATGATTTTGGTACGAATTCCTAAATGTAACCTATTTCTCATAGCTTCCTCCCGATACACCGAGTGAGTCCTGACCGATTGCATCCATGTCCAACTATACCACAAATCCCCTTGCTGCTAGATTTCCAAAATTAAGTGATCCACCTTGCCGATAAAAAATGCACACGCAAAAAAACGGGCCTTCGCCCGTTTCTACGCTTGCAGCCGTAAAACGTATTGTTCCTTTGTTATTGCGCCGTCTTTCATAATACTAATATGAATTTGCTCTTTATTAGGCTTCATGAAGCAGTTCTCTTTTAAATAATACCCGTTTTCCTTAGCTATCGTATACATCCAGTGAAAGCGTTCCGCAGCCTGTAAGGCTAATTGTTCGTCATCGAAAGTGTCCAATACATTACCGCGTCCTAGCGGATTGGTTAAAGATTGTATGCTTACCAGATAAGAAGCATCTTCATTATCGCAAACCAATACATCACAATCTTTTAGACTTATTTTGTGTTTGACAATCATCGGAACTCACCGCCTTTAGTAGGTATACGAGTATATAAACCGATCCTGCGGGTTTGAACCATTCAAGGTTCATTACGGTTTGTTATAGAGAGGATTGTCTTGCAAGTGTTCCTTCAGCTTGGCAATGGCCCTGCTTTGTATCCGGGACACACTCATCTGTGAAATCCCTAATTGATCGGCTATATTACGTTGCGAATATCCTTCATTAAAAGCAAGGGTGAGCACCTTCTGCTCCTCCGGTTTGAGCTGTTCCATAGCTTGCTGCAGATCCAGCTTTTTCTCCAGAGCTCCATATTCATCGCCTTGCACCGAGATTAAGTCCCCGATGGTAGCACCGCTGTCCCCCTCACTTGAGAGAGGCGTATCAAGAGAAGTATAGTGATAATAATCACGACCCGCCAGAATCTCGATTGTCTCCTCCTCGGACAGCTCCAAGTGTGCCGCAATCTCATCCACACGCGGGGATCGTTCCAATTCAATCGTGAGATCCGCAATTGCGTTCTGCACGAGCAGTCCTTTTTCCTTCACTCTTCTGGGTACTTGGATGTACCAGGATTTGTCGCGCAAATAATTTTTCAGGTGGCCAATCAGACATTTCATAGCATAAGCTTCGAACGGGATGCCCATCGTGGCATCATAACGTTTGAACAAACGCAGCATCGACATCTGGCCTACCTGAAACAAATCTTCGTATAAATCAGGACGGCTGCGCGACATTTTACCTGCTGCCATACGCACGATTGGTTCATAATGAATAAGCAGTTCTGTTGCTGCATCGTTGCAGTCCGTTTCCTGATATTTTTTCAAATAAGGGTTCGTTTCAATTTGAGGCTGTGAAGCTGCATTAGAACTCATGCCATTTCCTCTTTTCTACTTAGACGCTTGGTAAGAATAACCTCCGTGCCGCCATCCGTATGGACTTGCACATGATCCATAAGTGCTTGCATCATGAAGATTCCAAGCCCTCCTACCCTAGCTTCACTTAGCGGTTGATTGTGCAAGGATGCGGCTTTATGAGCAACGTGTTCATAATTAAAGCTATTCCCTTCATCCTTCACATGAATCGTAATCTCCTGTTCAGCGAGCTTGAAGCGGAGATGCACATTACCAGGGTCACGACCTTTGTACGCATGAAGAATAGCATTATTGCATGCTTCTGCAACAGCCACCTTCATATCTTCGATCTCTTCAAAAGAGAATCCGGCCTTGGAAGCAAGACCGTATAAAGTTAATCTTATAACATCTAGGTATTCGGGTCGCGCCGGAACCGTTAGGTTTACAATGGAGTTGTTCATACAATTGTTCTTTCCCTTCCTAGGAATTCTGAGCTGGCAGCGGTAAGATATACTTCGTTATCCCTGTTAGATCGAATAATCTTTTTATTTTCGGGGGAATATTCGTCACAGCAAAGGGTGCACGCATGGCATCTCTAGCTTTCAGGATCGATACGATAATCCCAATCCCAGTTGAATCTATATATTGCAGTTCTTGCAGATCCAGGACGAGAGCGCGATTCTGTTCCGCAATCAACGGCTTCAATTCCTCTGCTAGATCCGATGCAACGGAAAGATCAAGATCCCCATTTAGTATAACCGTATTTTCTAACTCATTCGTTTGTTTAGTAAAATGAAATGTTTTAGTCGCGTTCAAGATGATATTCCTCCCAAATCATTATAGTAAAGTTGCAATCTGTTCGATTAATTCAATTTGGATAATGTAGTAACAGATTGATTCTTACGGCTCTTCAAGCTTCTCCAGATGTCAATCACGACCGGTATACTGTTCATGATCGCACTGATTTTGCTAGGATTTGCCGTTTGCACCTTACGGTTTCCCTTATCAATAATGGACGTAACCGCTTCAGCCGAGTGTCTGACGGTGGAAGTCAAATCATTCACCACTTTGCCCACATCGTTCACTGAATTAAACAACGGATCCAAATCTTGAAGCTTGGCACGCACATCAACAGCCATTTGGTTCGTATGATAGAGGACATCTTTCACCTCGGAGCTGACTTGCGTTAATTCCCCTTTCATCTGAACCATTGTACCTCGAATCTCATCGAGTGAACCATTTAAGGTTTTTAGAGTTTGCACTAGGTAGAATACTAGAACGACGAACGCAAGCGCTACAACGGCCAAGCTAATTTCCAGAATCATAACGATCCCCTCCTCAAGTATTGTTTGTTTATCCTTCTAGGCATTTTAGTATACTGCTTCTTTACCCCGTCAATGTAATTTTGAATCGCGCCCAGAAAAAAAAGAAACACGGATCAGGCGGCAAATTTTACCGTTGATCCGTGCTGTTATTCGGCTCTGAATTTGGTAAGCGTGACCTGTGTGCCCTGTTCGGATTGAACGCTCACTTCGTCCATCAAGGCTTGCATCAAATAAATGCCTAAACCTCCAGCCTGCAACTCCCGGGCTTCACTGCCTCGAATAGGAGCTGCTTCTTGGAGGGCATTAGAGTGATTAAAGGTTACACCGTAGTCTTTAACAACGACCTTGATGCTGGTAGCATCGCAATCGAATTGAATATCAATCACTCCGTCATTCTTGTCTGGATAGGCGTGTAGGACTGCATTGTTGCAAGCTTCCGCTACCGCCACCTTCATATCTTCAATTTCTTCGTATGTAAATCCGACCTTGCTTGCAATTCCGTAAAGACACAATCGAACTACATCGAGATAATCCGCCTGAGCGGGTATTTGTAAGCGAATGTTATTCATGCTTGTTCATTACGTCCTTTCAATAAGAAATCCGGAGATACCTGTTAAATCGAACAGTTTTCTAATGGCTGGCGGAATATTTCTAACAAGAAATGGCGCATTGATCTCATCTCTAATCTTCAAGACGGATACAATAATACCGATCCCCGTACTGTCAATGTATTTCAATCTCTGCAAGTCCAAAACCAGTATAATGTCTGCTTTGTTCACGATTCTTTCCAATGCAGTACGGAGTTCAGGTGCTGCAGATAAATCCAGCTCGCCATTGAGGTGAAGGACAACCTCTTCCCTAGTTTCTTGCCAATCAATATTAAACTTCTGCATTGTCATTTGCCATCACTCCCGGGACAAAGGTTTATAGTAGCATAGTATCAATATCTTAAAGTACGCACAAGTGCTGTTTGTTTTCCTATCCTTTATCATGCGCTTGTTCTATGAAAATAATCAATAGATGTCAACTCATGGGTTTCCAAATCCACAAACACTTTAATAACCGCTTGCGGACCTTTGAATACAAGCCCATCCTCCGCTACAAAATCTGGCTCACCCAATTCACTTACTACAGCTTCCAATGTAATCGGAATCGTATTGCCGTCTATGGAAATGGTGCCTGCGGATGCCATTACTTTAACATAATCGACCAAACCTTCACTGAAACCAATTTTCATCTGAGGGTAATGAAAGATTTGAAAACCAATATTATAATCGTCATTCGTGACGCCTGCCGGTTTACCTAGGTGTTCAATTACATCCTGTTGATCGTAGCTTAGAGAGATGCCTTCTACGGTTTGCAGACTATACGGGGTCTGAACGGCAGGAGGCGCAGGCGCTGGTGTTATAGTAGACGTTGGATCCGGAGTAACAAGAGCAGCCCGTGTAGTGTCTGATACAGGTTTCGACTGGTCTACTGTTGTCAAGGACGTTTCCGCTGCCACTGCAGCAGGCGATGCTTCGTAAGTCGCATCCCCTCCTAATGACAAGCTTGTCCATACGATTACCCCTCCGACGACTAAACTGAGTATGCTCAGGCTTCTCATACGATGATCCCCCTTCCGCTCCCTGCATCAGACAAAAGTTTTGCAGGAAAAGCGTACGCTGCCGATTTCAAATAGGCTTCATTATCCTGTGTAGTAATTTCGAATTTATAAAAGGTTCCTTCTTCAAGCTCAGGGATTGCAAGGGACCATACACCGTCACATTCATCCATAACGTGCCATCTTCCGTCCCAGCCATTGAATGGACCTACTACACAAACTTGCTTAGCATTCGGCTCCCATACTTGAAGTTCAGCATCTCTGGCTTGCTTGTAGCTTGGATATCTATTTGAGATGAAGCTGACATTAACCTGTTCTGCGCTAGTAGCAGTTGCTGTGGTCATCATATGACTATCCCCTTTTCTGGTAGCTTGTATATTCCCTTATAAACTCATATAGATGCGTTGAAACAGCAAAAAACGCCCCTTATCCTAAATAAGCAAGATAAGAAGCGTGTTTGTTTCATTTCATTAATGTAGATACACAAAATACCGAGTCTGGGAACCTTGTCTAAGTGGATTCAATTACAACTAAGCACACATCGTCTTGTTGGCTAGCCGTCAGTGTTTCTGGAACTAGACGTCCAATCAGTTCATCTGGAACCCAGCTTGAACTTTTTTGTAAGGTCTGCAACAGCATATTCGTTCCACTTTCCTGATCATCCCCAATCCATTCAATCAGTCCATCTGTAAACAAGACAGCCCTAATCTTATCCTTGTATCGGATCATTCCTTTTTGAATGTCGATATTGTCGAAAAAGCCAATCGCACAACAGCCTTCATTTAGTGTCCGGATCTCACCATCCACCTCAATGATTCCAGCGGGGTGACCCGCGTTAACATATTCGATTGTTTTTTGCTCCGTATCTATAACAAGGTAGATGGCTGTGAAGTAGTATTGAATCAATTCATCCGACATATGCAGCTGATTCATGTGCCGATTCAGTTCCCGCATGACTTCTTCCGGATCGGAAATGCGCAATATGGTATGCTGCAAGAAAGAATAAATGTACATACACACTAAGGATGAAGAAATTCCGTGCCCCATCATGTCGAGAAGCATTACTCCATAACGGTTCGGACTAATGCGATGCCAAGCATAGAAGTCACCTGCCAATTCCGAAGAAGGTTGATATATAGCTGCAATTTCTATCTTCCCATCTCGGATCGGTTCACTTAATACGCTTCGTTGCACTTGTTTGGCAAGATCCAGCTCGTATTTGATTCTCTTGTCTCTTTCCTTATGCCAGTCCTTCTCCATCTTCAATCGGAAGGCAGACCGAATACGCGCTAATAATTCAACCTTGTTAATAGGCTTCATTACATAATCGCTCGCTCCAGCGTCCAAAGCTTCTGCCAGTTTATTAGAGTCCCCGAGCGCAGTTACAAATATAATAGGAATGTCCCGAAACCGTTCCTGTTCCTGTATACGTCGGCAAGCCTCTAGCCCATCAATCTCTGGCATCATCATATCCATCAATATTAAATTCACTGTAACTTCCTGCTTCGTGCAGGTTGAATCGATTTCCAAAATATCATACAGCTCCATTGCAGAGGAAGCCAGGATCAGATCCTCGTATCCTTCCTTCCGCAATATCTTCTCAATGATTAACAAATTGGTAGCATTATCGTCAACAATTATGATACTCATCTGAAATCCCTTTCTTGGGTTGTGTAAACTTCCACTCCTACTTGTAGTTATACCACATTGATTCAAAAGATGAAAAGATGGTTACATAGGACTATTAAACAATCAACACAATTATGAGAAGAGGAGAGGATTAGGATGGCTACAGAAACTAGACGCGGTGGTATGATGATGGGAATGGTTATAGGAGGAGCAATTGCAGCGGCAACTACACTGTTGTTGACACCAAAAAGCGGTGCCCAGATGAGACAAGATTTATCCAAAAGATACCGGGATGTATCTAATAAAACAACAGAGCTTGCTTCAACAGTGGGAGTAAAAGGTAAGGAAATAGCTAGCACTGTTAGCAGCCAAGCCTCCGATCTGCTCGAACGAGCAAAGGAAAGCAAGCAAGTGGTCATGGAGTCGCTTCAGCAAGCCAAGGAGAACAGGCAGCAGCAGCAAAAAGCGTCTGAAAACGCTATGAACACATCCGTTAGCTCATCTACCGCTACTAACCGGTCTGCTGATTCGTCACCCGGCTATTCGACGGATACGAGGCAGAACTAAAGTGATGAATACGCCGCGAATGCTTCAGATTATGAAGCTTCGGTGAAGTGCATTTACTTCGCTAGGCTGAGGAGGGATGGATATGAACAAAGACGAGGTATACGAGAAACTGTCGGAGCTCGGATTAGAGCGTATTGAATATACAGAGCGAGCGATGTACAAGCTTGTCATCGTTGATGAGGCCTCTAATGTAACCTATCCGCTTATATTAACTACGCACAGCTGTGAGCAGGGAGATACGATCGTCAAGTTCGAGGAAGCAGATTTCCAAGGCGGCGAATCCATCCCGAGAAGCATACGCAATGCGGCGCTAACCAAATTATTCGAGCTGGAGCAGCTCTTCTATCAGGACTCGCATTCCATAGAGCTGTCGGAAACGACCAACGGTTCTATGGCACCTACGGAGAAAGAAATGAAGAAGCTCGGCGATGATATGAAAAAAATGAAGACGAACAAGGAACTGATGGAACAAAACTTGGTTCCGGATCCAATGCAGTGAAAAGGCATCAAAGAAACCTGACCGATAACTCGGTCAGGTTTTTATGTGGTTGTATTCCGATTATCATTTACTACATTAAATACCTCAAATATATATAACCCATGGATAGAACGATTGATATCAACATTAAGGGAAACCCTACTTTCAAGTAGGCCACGAAACGGATCGGATGTCCTTCCTTAGCGGACATACCTGCTGCGATAAGATTGGCGCTAGCCCCGATCAGGGTCCCATTCCCCCCGAGACAAGCTCCCAGAGCAAGACTCCACCACAAGGGCTCCAGATTATCAACTCCCTTGGCCCCCATCTCTTGAATCATCGGAATCATAGTAGCAACGAATGGAATGTTATCCAAGAAGGCGGAAGCAATCGCACTGAACCAGAGAATAAGCATGGAAGTTGCGAACACATCTCCGCCGGTTAGCTCAATTGCTTGCCCGGCAAGCCTAGCAATTACACCCGTTTCGATTAACCCGGATACCAGAACGAATAAGCCAATGAAGAAAAAAATCGTCATCCATTCTACTTTGGTAAAAGCCTCTTCCATCTTATGTTCCCCTGTTATCAAGAGCAGCAAGAACGCTCCTGCCAGAGCGACCGTTGCAGACTCCAAATGCAGCAGTTGATGCAGGAAAAATCCCGTGATCGTTAATCCCAGAACAGTCAAACATTTGACAAGGAGCTTGCGGTCGGTAATCGCCTGACGCACATCCAACAGCATAATGCCTTGCATCAACTCAGGGGTCGTATGCAGCTGTTTGCGGAACAAGAACACGAAGATGGGCAAGTATACAAGCATGATGATGATCGCAATAGGTGCCAAATTGTTGATAAAAGCCATGAAGGTCAGTTCTTTCACGGCACTCCCGATCATAATATTGGGCGGATCTCCAATCAAAGTGGCCGTCCCTCCTACATTGGCCGCAATAATCTGTGTGAAGAGAAAGGGAAACGGCGGAACCCTGAGCTGTCGCGTTATACTGAACGTGACAGGCACCATCAGCAGCACGGTTGTCACGTTGTCCAGAAACGCGGATCCAATTGCCGTAATAATGGCTAATGCCAGCATAATACGAACGGGATTCCCCTTTGCTTTCTTCGCTGCAACCAACGCCATATACTTGAAAACACCTGTCTCTGCTGTAACGCTGACTATAATCATCATCCCGATGAGCAGCCCTAATGTGTTGAAATCGATGTGATGAATGGCTGTTGTCTGATCGACTATCCCTAACATAACCATCAATAATCCACCTATCATCGCTATGATGGTACGGTGTATTTTCTCCACAATTATAAATCCATAGACGACTAGAAACAGTCCAATTGCTATCAATGCCTGCTGATCCATAATTGCCTCCCTGGCATATTTTAAGTGTAGAATTTCCATTATTCCCGCCAAAAAACAGAAAGAGCCCGTGTTTGACAGGCTCCTCCTAGGTCACGATATTAAGTTACTTACAAATATACTACGCACCTGTATGCATGTAAAGACAATATCGCATACCAGCACCTAGGGTGTATTTCATTTGTGGTACAATAGGAAGCAAAGCTTTTATTAAAAGAAGATAGGACTGGAGGCCATTCGAAATGAAGTTTGATTTCCATACGCATCATTACCGTTGCGGTCATGCCGCAGGGGAGATTCGCGATTATATTGAAGCGGCCATAGCACGCGGAATGACTTATATCGGAATATCGGATCATTCTCCCTACTTCGGGGAAGAAGCGGACCAATTCAGACCGGGTATTGCTATGGGAAAGAGCGAGTTCCCTGAGTATGTTGCAGAAGTATTGCGTCTCAAAAATGAATACCGCGATAAGATCACCGTCCTGCTCGGTGTGGAATCCGATTATTTCCCGCAGCATGTCGAATTGTATCGAAGCATTTACAAACAGTATCCCTTCGATTATATTATCGGTTCCGTTCACTTCTCTGGCGGTCGGGGAATCTTCGATAGAACGCGCTGGGATGGTATTGATGAGGCAGGCCTGCTAACAGCCAAGGAGGCACATTTCGAGGTTGTCGCACAGTCAGCAAGAAGCGGAATGTTCGATATTCTCGGACATATCGATGCCATCAAGGGCTACAAACCAGAAATAAGCAGCATCCCAACTGCAATCATAGATCGCACTCTTCAGACGATAGCCGAATGTGACGTTGCTATTGAGATCAACACCTCTGGTAAAGGCAAGGAATGCGGAGGCTGGTATCCTTCTAACGAGGTGTTGGAGCGAGCTTGTTACTTCGGAGTTAAGCCGACATTCGGATCTGATTCCCATGTTGCGGAGCGTGTAGCGGACGAATTCGATGAGGTGCGCGAATATCTGAAGCAGATTGGCTTCAAGGAATGGGCGGTATTCGAGCAGAGGAAACGCACAATGGTTGCGTTGTAATTAGCTAGGTCTTATATCTGACTCCTTTTATTGTATTAAATGTAAAAAGAAAACTGCGGCCCCGAAAGGGCGGCAGTTTTCTTTTGTACTACAGAATTATAGCTCACTTGATCATTATTCGCCTGAAGCCAGATTCGACCAACTGGCAATCAATGCGGATACATCAGCTTCTATAGCGGCTTTCGCTGCTGCAGAAACGTTACCTTGCATGGAATCGTTGTTCAAATGTTTGAGCAGATCTTCAAGATGCTTGATTGCTTGTTTACTTTCCATATCGTAATGATGCTTGGCTTGGTTAGCTGCATTGCCAAGTTGGTTCACGAGTGGGCCGCTTAGCTGGTTCTCAACTTCATAACGAGATAACAATTGAATCAAAGAATCGAGCGTGACATTTACGGTTACGTGATACAGAATTTCCGTTCGGTTACCTGCTGTATCGGTCACCGTTACGATTATCTCGTGAGCGCCAAGCTTGCCTGCCCAGTCCAACGAACTTCCCGGCGCATAAGCCGTATTGTCTACCTTAATAGTTACGGCTTCAACCCCTGATAGATTGTCATCAGACTGTAAGGTCAACGTGATAGGTTGTTCATCCGTGAAGATAGCACCCTCTGTCAATAGAGTTCCGTTAGCTAGAAGCGCCATCGCCGGAGCTGTCTTATCAACCTTTACCGTAATCTGCTGCTCCTGTTCGATATTGCCCACAACATCTTTGGATCTAAACTGAAGCGTGTACACCCCTTCACTCAGTTGGATCGCACCTGTGTAGGGTACATATCCCTGAGTAGAAGGTGTCGGTGTTTGAGCGCTCGGACCATATGTGCTCTGAGTGACAGTGCTCGCTTGCGGGCTTTGCACGACGGTCAACGAATATTGTGTAGACTCTATTCCTGACTGCGGATCTACAGCTGTGAGTATGACGGAAGAGTCCGAGATATACCAACCGTTCTGTCCTAATGCCCCATTCACCTCAACTATTGTCGATGGCGCAAGTCTATCTATTCGAATCTGCAGAGTCTGCGCAGTTTCTGTAGTGCCGCTTCGACTGACTGAACGATACTTCAACGTATGCTCGCCATTTTCATTGAATTGGATGGGTGCGTAATAAGGAATCCAGTTGGCTCCTTCATCCAGGCTGTATTCCGTTCTTAATACGTTAGCAGGATTATCATATACGCTCAGTACAACTGAGGTATTCCCGATATACCAGCCCTGCTTCTGCTCACCAGTTACTGTGGCAGTCGTCTCAATAAGTTCAGCCTCCACAGACAGCGGAATACTGAAAAGTGCTCCAACAGCGAGGTCATAATTAAAGCCCTTGGAGAAGTCAGTGGAATCGACATAACCTCGAATCGTAGTTATATCTCCAATTCCAAGCTTAATCTGTCCCCCACCCAAATCCGTCACAGATTGAATGGTATACGCCGCATTCCGAGTGCCGTCATTCTGGATATATATCGTGCGCCCCCGCAATTCGCCAAGGTCAACACCATTCAAATTGGCTGCAATCGTAATCGTATTCTCCATGCTGAGTGTCTTGGTGAAATCAGTTACTGTTCCTGTAACTTTGGATGTTGCATTGGTTATAAGAGGAGAATCAGATCTTCCGATCACGGAGCCCTCTTGTACATATCCGTAAACCTGGCGCCCATCCTGCTCGGAATACACGCCGAATACGCCTTGAAACATCACCTTATCATCAATCAGATAGGAAGTGTTCGGATTCATTGAACTGACAATATAATCCGTTCTCCCATTCTTTAACTGCACCTTAACAGCTTTTACTTCAAGCTCGTTAGTCACTTCAACTCCGTTCGCTTTCACAGACACTGCCTGAATCGAGTCCACATAACGTTCACCTTTATACGGTTCAATAACGGAAGCGAAGTTGCTTTGCAGATTCGTTCCTGTTCGATGCGCAATCATATATCGCAAGCTTGCAGGGTTCCCTGGCTTGTTCGTTGGTGGAATTCCATCAGCGAGCGCAACATCGGATACGTCTGATAGCATCGTCAACCGGAGATGTACATCCGTTGGAGCTTTGGCTCCATTGCCGTATATGTCCCATGTATCCTTTACATTCCAATCTACGCTGAACTGATTAGCCGGAGCCGTATCCTTGGTGACATTTTTGAGGAAATGGAACCCGCTCCCCATATAGCCTGATCCAGCTACACTATCGCCGGATGGCCGGACACCATATGCTACATCTGGTCCTGCATACGATCCTGTCGCCTGAGGCGTCAAATTCAATCCTTCCGTCGTGACAGCCGCTTCTGCAGAATGGAAGCTGAAGTGATGATCATTTCCGCCCTTCACCCGGAAGAAGTCTACGGTGTATGAGTTCAAAGGATCAACCTTGATCATGGCTGTCGTACGCTTATAAAGATCAGTTTGCGGGTACACACTGTCTGCTGCCGCAACATCGATCAGCTTCACGCGGTCTGTATCGTCGAAATGAGCAGGCTGCCCGACCACTTGATTGCCTTGCTTGGCGCGATCGACCAATACCGTATTGTGACTGATCGTATGATTCTCCCACTCCGACCGTCTCGGCACAGTGAAATCTGCAAATTCCGGATAGCCAAGCTCCGGCAACAGATCAAGCCCGTAGGCATGCATACCCAGATTAAGCGTATCTTTATGGCCGTGGCCGGTATTGCGGCCATAATAAATCCAAGCATCCCGCATTGTATTGACATTGTTCGGGTCATTCTTAACCGCTTGGGCCGCTTCGTCGAACAGCTGCAATTGAATGACACCCAGCTTATAATTAGTGGCGCCTTCGGCTTTTCCCACTCCTTCAAAGCTGATCACATGTCTGCCTTCTGAGAGCGGAAGGTTTGCAATTACTTCCACCTTGGAAGAAGCACCGCTTGATCCGCTGAAATCGAAGGTCCGGACAGGCACCCCATCGATATTAATCTGGTAAATCCCGTAGCTTGCTGCCTTGAACGGCCTCAAGTTCACTTCATAGGTATCCGTCTTTGGCACGTCAAATGCGAAGCCAATCTTCTGACCCACACTTTCCGCATTGAATTGCAGTGTTCCACTGTTCTCAAAAACCTGGTAATTCGTCGTGGCTTCGGTTATTTCCAACTGGCTGAAGTTGAATCCTACACCGGAGAATCTTCGCATGTTCTCGCCGTCTCTAAGAGCGGCGAATCCATAACCGTTCAACGCACCGCTTTCGAGCTTTAACGGACCATGCTCTTGAATGACTTGCTCAATCTGAGCTGCGATCGCTTCAGGGTTCGCAGAATAAATATTGCTGTGAATCCCGCTGCTCTGATTCCCGTTCAAATAATAAGCCAACTGGGCATAGATAGGACTTCCGAATTTTTCGAATGCCTTGATATATTGTGCTTTATCAAGATAGTTGATCGGTCCGCCTGTCGTCCCTGCATCTCCGATCAAAGCTGTATATACATCGCTAAGCATAAGCGGATGCTGGGCGGAGTACATCTTCTGGAACTTAACGTTCTGATATAGATCGGCTACCGGATACTTATCATATCCATCCAATATATCCGCTACATTCTGGTAGGCACCCAACCAATATTTATTATATTCCGGAGAAGCTTCATTCCCGGCGCCGTCACGGTCAACATCGTTCACAAGCGTAGTCGAGATGTTGCCGCCAGTCACCCGGTACGGCCCTGATACTAGCCCGCCCGCTTGGAAGTTGAAATCCAGCCATTCCTTTGTCTCAGGCAGCGTATCCATAACTATGGCAGCCATGGCAAGTGTGCTTTGATGCATGCCGTTGTTTCCATGTATTCTTGCACTCTGCACGCCAGGGTATATTTGACGGATGATCCCATCTTCTATGTTGCGTTTAATTCCGGCTGCAGATTTCTTCAGTACGCTTAGATCATACTGATCAGCCTTGCCGCTTAGAAATGCTATGGCCCCCGCATCATCCATCGCCGGGAAGAAAGCATCGTAAGCGCTAAGGTACTCTCTAACCAACCCCGTCTCCCAGATGCTGCCGATGACTTTACCCATACCCGTTCCGCCATCACTGTTCAGAAAACCGTTAGCCTTCGCATATTGGCTCGTGTCCATATCTGGATATACATCTGCGATCCGATCTAATAATATAGTTCCAGCACGGGCATACTTGATGTCCCCTGTGTATACATAAGCATCCCTGAAAGACGTTATCGCTTGATTGATAAGTCCGCCATGCCACAAATGCCAGTGTGTGTAATAGGCAATGAACGTATAACGGTTGCCTGACTCATCGACCCATCCATACCCGTCATCTACTCCCCATGTCGGGCCTTTTTCAGGATATAGCGTGTTCACTAACAAGCTTCTATCAGCCAGCTTAGGATCGAAAGTTCCGTTAGGATCCAGACCGCTCTTATAATAAGCTCCGAAGTCGTTTGTAGGGAACTTATAGCCGCTGCTCGGATCGGTAATCTTCCAAGGTTCGTTAATCGGATCTGCCGAATACGGATAATTCCCATATTTGTTGATCTCTAGCCCGGTCACAGGGCTGCCTTTGGCTTGGTTAACAGCATAACCTCTCGGTATACTCTGTGGGGTTACCGCATTCCAGATCGCTTCATGTCCTAAGGCCAAGTACTTCTCAGCTTTAGAGACCGCTCCGTCTCTTTCGCTATCTGCCCAATTGTAGGTGTCTGCATTATGTCTGGCTGCTTCTACCTTCGCGGCTGAATAGTAGGTCGTTCTGGTTTTGCTGCTCGTAACATCAGTAGCGGTAATCGTAATACTGGCTGTCTTCGTAACAGTACCCAGCTTAACCGAGATCGTAAGGTCTGCCGTCCCCTGCTGCTTCACTTTCACGAAGCCATTCTCGATAACAGCAACTTGTGGGGCACTGCTTGTATAGGTTATCTCTGCTGAGCTCAGGTCGGCCTTATCTCCGCTGTTCATTAGCCCATCCACATAAATCTTACGGATATCACCGACATATAAGCTCGTCTCGGTCAACTTAGCCGTAATCGATTCTAGAATGGGGGCGATCACTTCGATCGTTACCGTTCCTCGAACGGTCGTATCTCCAAGCGTAACATCAGCAGCGACAGAAGTCGTGCCTATCGCAAGGGCAGTAACATCACCTTGTTGGGAGACTGATGCTGCATTGGAATCCGAGCTCGAATAGACGACTACAGCATCGGAGATATCAACAGCTGTCCCGTCTGCAAGCTTGCCTGCAACAGTTAGCTTTGCGGTCTTTCCTGTTGTCAGCTGCGTCTTATCGGCGGTTACGTCCACGATTCCGAGCACCTTGTCGTTAACTGCCATATTCACACTAGCCGATTTGCTGACTCCACCCATGACTACAGTTGCTTGAATCGTAACAGCACCAGGCTGCTTAGCCGTTACAGTTCCGTCATTGCTTACGACTGCAATCGCAGAATCCGAGCTTGTAAACGTCTTGTCAGCGCTCTGCACTTTATTCAAGTTGTACGTGAAGCTATCGCTAAGTGTTCCGCGAATGGCTAGTTTCGCAGTTTGTCCTATCATCAGTTCCTGCTTGTTAGTTTCAAGTGCAGCGCTTACCAATGCAGGCATTTGCTCCACTTGTACCAATTCCAGTTCTCCTGGGTACATATGGAAATACCCTGCCCTTTGTTTAACCTTAAGGGTGAGCTTGTGAACCCCGCTGCTTAACTCCAATGTTCGGAATGCAACCTGGCCTTTTTCCTTGATGTAGGCCGCGTTGTAGAAGTTATAGTCACCCACTTCTTCCCCATCGATGAGAAGGGTTGCAATGGCTCCGCTTGATGCGCCGGCTCCATTCAAGTTAACCGTATAAATCCCTGTTTCCGGAACCAGGATGTCGAACGTTACATATTGACCAACCTCAGTCGCCTGGACTTGAATCCCATACTCTTGATGTCGGATCGTGCTTGTGCCTGGAGGAACCTTGGAATCGACGATCTCCCAGCCCGTTTCTTCAAGCTTTGAGGTTACAGGCTCTTTGAAGTTGTACTTGATGGATTCTCCAACAATGAATCTCACGTTCTTAGTTTCCGTGACACCGTTCAGCGTGACTGATGCGGTAAGATCCGCTTGCCCCAAGCCCACAGCCGTAATCGTCGCGCTAGTACCGCTGCCATTAATCGTGACAACTCCGCTATTGCTGCTTGAGTAGGTGATATTGTCAGCCGCACTGAGGTCTGCAGGCTGACCGTTGCTTAGCTTGCCGGTAACTGTTGCAGGTAAACTGTCACCAACCGCGAGCCTGGTTTTGGACGTTTCGAGTGACACTTCCTTCAATTCAACAATCCGTTCTCTAAGATTCAGTTTCAGATCAGTCAAATATAAATAAAGATAATATCTACTATTGCTTGGCAGCTTGACTGTTTCAACAGCTGAAAAGGTGATGGTGTGCATTCCTTTCCGCAATTCCATGAAGTCAGCCAGCTTGCTGACAGACGGTGCCTGCGAAGTGCTGTTGTAGAAATTGAAAGCAGAGGAAACTACCTGGTTATCCAGCAGGATGTCAGCCTTACCGCCAGCCGAATTCTTGAACGAATTCAACATCACATCATAGTAACCGCTCTCAGGGACATAGAAGTTCATCTTGATAAACTGCCCATTCACCGTTGCTACAGCGGCGTTGTTGATCATTTGAATACTGGTCGCAGTAACGTTCATTGTAGTCGGATTTTTGTCTGCTACATGCCAGTTGGGATCAAAAGGAACACTGGAAGGCAGCTTGTTGAATAAATAAGTAATGGCATTCGCGCTCTCCACAGTTATTGAGATTTGACCTTGTCTGGATACACCTTGATAGGACGCCGTTGCCGTAATTGTAGCTTGGCCTGGAGCCGCTCCAGTAACAGTAGCCCCAGTAGAAGTTGGAATGACTGTAGCAATTGTGTCATCGCTGCTAGTGTAGGTAACCGATTCCAATTGGGAAAGAAGGATGGATGTCCCGTCGGTCATAAGCGCAGTCATCGTAAGCTGTGCCTGATTACCTACAACAATGGCGCTCTTATTGGAAGCAAGCCGTAGTTCTGACAATTCCTGAACCGTCTGTTTCAAAACGAGTTGGAAATTGGTCAAGTATAAATACAGATAGTACCTGCTGTTCGACGTCAGCATTGTTGTTTCATTGGCCAGAAAAGTTAGCGTATGCGCTCCCTTGGAGAGATACATATCTGCAGCAAGCGAACTCGTTGCAGCAGTTGTCTGGGCAGAGGCATAAAAGCTGTACGCCGGGGATACCATCTGATTGTCGACGAGAATATCTGCTTTTCCTCCGGCGGAATTTTTCCAACCGGTAAGATTCAAGTCATAATATCCCGAAGCAGGCACCTGGAATTGAATCGTTAATTTCTCCCCGTTCACATCTGCTCCTGTCTGATTGGTAATCATCTGGAAGCTGGTCGCGGTCAGCCTCATCTCTGATGGAATCTTCTCAACGATACTCCAATTGGGATCATTCGGATTCGAAACCAAGTTAGGAAAAGAGTATGTAGTTGTATCACCCACAACTGCGGCTTGAACTGGCGGGATGATTCCCGCGAACGGGGTTAACAACAGAGCAAGTATCAGCAGCTTAGCCAACCCGCTATTCCATGCCATCACTTGTCTTGTAATCGCATTCATTAAATGTCCTCCTACAAATTGAGTTATTTAACTGCCTAAACTACTTCTCCTGCTCCTTCCTCCCTAATGAAAATTTAATAATATTTACATCTAAATTACATCTTAACCCACTCAAATTATAAAGCGTTTACATCTGATTTACAACCATTTATTACTCGCAAAAACAAATAAACACTCCCCCAATTTCGGAAGAGTGCTCCCTATATTGATATGCCGCAAATCCTTACTTAAACTGCTCACCCAGTTCCTTCCACACATTCTCAACCGTTTCCATATTCGACCACACGAGCGACATTCTCTTCCGCATCTCCACGTACTGCGCTAATGGCAGCCCGAGATCATTCATCGAGAAGGCGTAATCTATGACATGCTCGAACGCGTAATATCCTTCGCCCGGAATATGTGGATGCGGATAATCTCTCGATAGCGATACCTGCTTATGTGCGGGAATGGAAAAAGAACTCTGCTTAATCTGCGCCTGTACTGGCTCGGATAGGAAATATCGAATTACGACACTTGCTGCTTCCGGATACTTGCAATTCTTCCCTACCCCAAGGGCAGTTGTTGTTACGAAGGAAGCATTCTGTCTGCCTCGAGGAAAGGAAACGAGATCCCAGTCAATACCAGATTTCTTGAAGCCTTCCAGAAAATAATACGTTGTCATCACCATGGCGACCTTCTCTCTCTCGAACAACTCGTCTCCTTCTGCTGTGCTGCCCATGGTGTAGAGCGGGCTTACTTTGTACTTGAATATTAGATCCTGAATGTAATGAACCGCTTCAAACAGCTTCTTATTATTCAAGATAAATCTGCCGTTTCGAACAAATTGTCCCCCATTCTGAAATACGAAGTGAGGCCAACGGTTATTCGGAGCGGACAAAGCAAAGCCATATTGCTCGACCCGCTCCCCGGACGACTGGGTCAATTGAATAGCCGCTTCCAGCAGATCTTCCCAATTCCACTCGTTGCTCGGCAGCTCTACGCCAGCCTTTCGAAACAATGCTTTGTTGTACACCAAGACGATTGGTGAGAATGCAACCGGGACGGCGTATAGCCGTTTATCTGCGGTTAACGATCGAAGTAATCTACTGTGGCATGTATCAATCTCAGGCTGGATCTGCAATTGATCAATAGGGATCAATATTTGCCCGATCCCTTGCTCCATCAAGCTGATCAGGGAGTTACTGCTGAAGCCAATGAGATCCGGTTGATCCTCGCTCAGCAAGACCCCACTGTAATAATGCTCTATGTCAATGGGAACAATGTCTACCTTGATATGTCGGTACTGTTCATTAAAGCCTGCAACAATACGCTCAATCATGGCGTATTCCGGGGAAGGGGAGTACCAGTAAAGCTTAAGTCGAATAAGGCCCCCGCCAATATCGGGACCTCTTACAATACTGCCGCGACCATGAACCGTTTCTACCAATCCTTCTTGCGCTAGCTCGGCAATTATTTTCCTGACGGAAGGTCGGCTTATATGGAATTGCTCTGCCAAATCATTCTCCGATGGGAGATAATCGTCAGGCTTCAGCTCGCTGGATAGTATTCTTGTCCTTAAGTGTTGAAGCAAGTAATCATATTTTTGTTTGAATCCAGGCTTTTTTGGAGAAACAGACAAAACGACACCCTCCATAGACTACAAGGTTAACATCGACAGTAACGAACACCCCCTCTGAAACAAGGGCTCTCTCAAATTCTATGGGACATAACGTCAGAATGCAACCTATTACGGTTTAAACCTTTCCGTGTAAGCTGTTATAGTAAGGAAAAAACCATTGGAGAAGATCACTCCAACGCTTCTTGGCGATTGAGTTCAGTTAGACGTGTAGGAGAGCAGGAAGATGGGCTACAATCGCTGTTGCTTTTGGATCAAGAAGTTACGTTTTCTGTACAATAATGTGAATCAAAGAAGACCATTCCCCAAATGGAATGATCTTCAACAAGCTAATCTTACAGCTCCAAGCCTGTAATACGCATCTGCCCCCAAGGGGCGATCTTAACTTGCACAACCGTATCCCTGGTCTGCTTCTCCAACTCTGCGCCGGTTCCTTCTGGAATATAATATCGCTCCAGACCGTATTTGACGGTAATTGCTTCGTTCCAGGAATAGCTTACTCGACCCTTCAGGACCACTTCATCACCATTCACTTCCGGTTTGTCAGCATACGCGCCAATAGGGCGATAGATCCCGTTATTGTCAGGCTTGAGCGCAACATAGATAACGTCCCCGTTGTCGGGCTTCTCCCCGCTTTCTTGCCACAGCTCCGGCTTAAGCGAGCTAATCTCATAATTGAGGATGACATAATCTCCATACAGCAAATCCCTCGGATCAACAGGCACGGTCTGTAAGCGGATCTCATCACCCCACCAGCCAGCCGCATAATAGGAACCAGACAATCCCAGCAAGAACAAGATCTGCAAAGCAACCAACAGCAGCAATCGGCGAGAACGCCTCATTCCATTCCATATGGTTCTCATCTGCTTATCCCTCCTTGGAGTCATCTAAGAATTGACGTCTGCGTCGATTTAGCAACCAGCTCAGAACAAGCAGCATAATACCGCCAATAATAAAGAACAACGATTTGTCCATGAAATCCCATGTCAGCTTCCCATAGGCAATCATAGTTGAGAAGAGAAAGAGAATCGTTCCAATGTTAATCTTGAGCCGCCATTCTTCGGCATAACCACGCCATAATACATAAAGCGAGAACAAGAATAGAACGATCAGCATGCTGAACTCCACAGTCTTAGCCGGCAGGTAGGCAATAGGCAGGAACAACACCCACTCGAATGCGCTGGTCTCCCGTTTATGACGCCATTTCCCAACGGCTGACACAGCGAACAAGATCAGCATGACCGGCAGATAGAACCAGGCGTCAGCCAGGACATCCTCCTGAAGCCACCGCCTAGGGCCTTCCTCTGCGAACAATACCAGGAATAACCCGATTAAATAGGCAGCTAGCAGAGGGGCTGACTGGACAGCTGTCAGCTTGGTCCGGTTACGAACCCAGTCTCCAGCCGCATACATAGCCATTGCTGGGACGAGGAACCAAATCACCTTCCAGTCTTTTGATGTTACTAACAACAAGGCATGGAGCAAAACGCTCAAACTAAGGAACCAAGTAAGCAGACTGCTCTGCTGCCTGAACACATAATACCCTAGTCCTGCTGTCATAATGATGAACGCCATGTAACTAAAAGATTCAAACGAAGAGGTACTATACAGCTGTGCACAATTGAAGATCAGCAGGCTGATGAAGAACAAGTAATGACTTCGGTAAATATAAGTGAGCAGCGCTCCAGCGGTCCCCCATATAATAAAGGAGCCTGCTGTATACGACACCAGATGGAACATCTGGCCCACTAACACAATCCCTGCTCCGAACGAGATCAACCCTAACCCCACAATGGCGATGCCCAGTTTCTCATGCCCTCTCGCCAGTATTCGTTCCCCTGCTGCGTAGAATCCCGCCATGGCTCCGATGACAATTAACAGCCTTAACCATTGAGAGATATCCTGCCAATTTGCAGCAATGAAGCTTAGAATACCTAATCCGACGAGCACACTTCCGAGCACCGGAAGTACGCCTATTGCATGCTTCTTTTCCTCATATAATCCTAGTAATCGTCGATATTGGTCCTGCGTGATAATTTGCTGGTCTACCCACCGGCTTCCTTCTTGCTCTAACCATTTCCTTGACAATGTTATGACCCCCTCTGTCAGGCGATTCGATATGGGATATGACCTGTCGTGCCCGGTTTCCACTCTTATTGCTTATAATAAACATATATGCTCCTATCGTATCATTGTTATACAATTTATTTCTACCTTACATATACCCAGTTACTAAAAAGAAAAGGCGGCGCTACTAGAGATTGTGGTGTAGTCACTCATAACCATCTATCGACGGCTTTATTCAAGTCGCAAGAACGACTGTCACTTCTCTCTTCCCAAAAGCTTCAAGATATCAGGGCTTAGTGCAGGAAACAATGACGATAACCCGACTCCGGTGCGAACCAGATCGGGTTGTATAATTTTCATTTGAGCCAGATCGACGGACATCCTTCCGGCTTCTTCCATCATGTTTGTTGTGTACTATTATTACCTATTGACTTCTAATTGACTGATCCGATCATTTACTTTAATCGTGACTGGCATGCCGGACTCTGCCGAATCGGCAGCCGCAATGGCGATGGCCGCGCTGTCTCTCGCCCCCTGAATTCCGGGCATGGCAGGCTCGCCCTTCTTCACCAGTTCCACGAATTTCTGCACGATTGCGTCATCGCCACCGCCATGTGAGCCCGGCCTGCGATCGGGGTAATAAGTTTCCACCTCCGTGGAGTGTCGCTTCATGACCGTGATTTTGAAATCTTGCTCGTTATTGTAAAAGGCAGACAACTTGCCGCCAGTTCCAATGAACATGAATTCCCTTGAATATTCTGGTGTGAAATGGCACTCCATATAGGAAATTCGTGCACCATTATCGTAATCGATCAGAACGAGGCCATTATCATGGGTATCGATTTCTTCAGCGTATACGCACAAATCGTCCTTGAGCAGGACGTTGCCATAATCCATTTGCAACCCTTTCTCATTGTCAACGTAGTAGTCACAGCTCGCCTTTTCTTTGCAATCTCGGCATCTTTTGTCATTGGCCTGCTCGCCGCCGAACACATCCAGTCCGCTGGAGCAGTATACTTTCACGGGAGACGCATCGACGACCCAGTTTGTAATATCGAGAGAATGGGTTCCCTTCTCTAGAATAAGACTTTTGACATACTCTTTGCGCCTTCTCGCTCCGTGGTAGTAGTAATCGCCCCCTACGGAAACGTTGTCCACGACGGAGCCGATCTTGATCGATCCGATTGCTCCGGACGCGACGATGGCCTTCATATCTTCCACAAGGGTGCAGTACCTCAACTCCAGCCCGACCATGCATACGCGTCCCGCGTCGATGGCTGCTTCGATGATCCGGTCACAATCCTCGATAGTCTGCGCCATGGGCTTTTCCAGGTACACATGTTTGCCGGCCTTTAATGCGGCGAGTGCATGCTCGGCATGTACATGGTCGTTGCTGCAAATGACAACCGCATCCAATCCAGGAACCTGCAAAAACTCGTCCAGTACAGTTGAAGCTGGAATATCGCCTAACTTCTGTCTAGCAACTTCTAGACTTTCTTCCTGGATGTCGCAGAGGGCAACGATTTCGCATTCTGGATGGCGACCGAAATAGGTGCCTCCAAAATGAATGCCCCGCTTCCCGGTGCCTAATATCCCAATTCCGATCTTGTTCGAAATTCTTGTTTGTGTCATTTTACAGGTCTCCCCTTTAAGAAGAATGAAATCGGATTAACGATCTTAGCAGCGGATCGCATACCACCATCCTAATCGAAGCATGACAAATTCCGCTATATACTCGATTGCGCACTATTGGTCTGATTTTGCTCGATGCGATTGGGCATGGCAATCGACGCATTGGGTTAGAACTGTTACAATGGAAAACGCAGGACATCGCAACGGAAGGGGTAGTTCTCTGATGCATGTAATGGACAAAAGACACGATCCTTCTGTCGGGAAACGGTTTCCTTTTCGGATGGCGGATGTAGTTCCCAATCGATACGGATACCTTGTAAATACACATTGGCACGATCACCTCGAATTTATCAAAATCGTTAAGGGACGGGCTCTCATCACGCTTGATAATAAATCGATAACCGCTGTTGAAGAGGACATTATATACATCAACAGCAGACAGGTGCATACCCTTCAGTCTCTTTCGGGAACGGAGAGTCGGATCAAAGGCATGATCTTCGACCGGTTATTCATTACGAACTTACTGGAAGGGTTCGAAACGAGACATTTATACTCGCTGTTCATTGGGACGGGTCACAGACACAATTTGTTCTCATCCAACCATCCGCTGTGGCCGGAATTGAACGCGTGCATCGAGATATCAGATCGAGAATTCGCTGTCAAAGACATTTGCTATGAGATGGCGATCAAGTCGTCCATCTACCGCATGGTAACCGCTATGCTGCGCCACTTCAAACAGGAAGTACTGCCCCTCTCCAACAACTATGCTCCGATCCGTCCTGTATTGGACTACATTGAAGCACATTCCTCCGAGCGGCTCGCCCTGGGCGAATTGGCCGCATTAGTCAATATGAGCCCTTCTCATTTTTGCCGGACATTCAAAGAAATGATTGGGGTCACTCTAACGCAATACATAACCAACGTCCGCATCAACAATGCCAAGCAATTGATCGTGAACCAGGAATGGACCATAGGAGAAATTGCTGAGAAGACCGGCTTTTGTAACATCCATTATTTCGGCAGAGTTTTCAAAAAGACCACAGGTGTCAGTCCGTTGCAGTTCAAAAATGATACTCTCATCCAGAGTGAAGCCGACCGTATATAACCGAACATGATCAGTTGCATGAGGAACTGACAGGGATTAGCGGCTTCACGGATGCCGCCAACTTGGCTACCGAGGAGAAGGGTCGGCGGTATCTGGAGACAATCGTAGGCGCTGTTTCACTTTGGTTAATAGAAGTTACCGGATCATGTCGGAAATGCATACTTAACACCGGAAAAAGCTTAATAGATAATAATAACAGAGCCCGCGGTTTGCGGGCTCTGTTATGGGTTTCACATATTTCTCATGAATATCACCTGCTCCATTTTATTAATGAGATCCATGTTATAGCAAGTAACCTCGATTGCAATGGAGATGGAGTCGCGTGTGTGAGAAGTAACATATACGACTCCCCACGGCTTCGAAAACTAAATAGTTGACTTAACATATTTATATTTCGTATTATGTATATATAATCTATAGTCTATATTAGATTATGTGAAACGGGAACGGTTGCATGATCAACTCTGCAAATTATTTTAACAGGAAGGAGCATAGGTGACCAAATTGCGAATAATAAGGTACATAATCGAGTACGACGATCGTAATTACTTTAGTAAGGGGTGTAATATAATTGGACTACATGAAAGCGCTTTCTATCCTCGACAAAATATTGGTTAAACATGCGCAGCGCCTCCTCCCGACTCTCCATCGACAAAATAAGCTGCAGACCTCGTCGGGACGCTACCTGATGCATCTCGAAGATCGGATCGTCTACTCTCCGACACCCGGCTCGTACGCCGCTCCACTATTGCATTGGCGGGCCAATAAAGCCCAGATTCGTTCTTAAAAGTAATCGATTTCTATTATTTAAATTAACAACTCATAGGAGGCTAAAATATGTTGAAGAAAAAATCAGTTTTGGCTATTGGATTGATGCTGATATTTATTATTATGCTGTCCGCGTGTAGTAAAAGCAGTAATCAGGTTGAAGGGAATATTACTCCTACTAAAAGTCCGGCACCTACACCGCAAGCACCGGAGAAACCGGTCACGGTCACGCTCAATGCGACCACAAGTTACATATCGGACGCTGACTTAAACCTGCTGATCATCGAGCCACTGAAGAAGAAGTACCCTTATATTACGGTTGAGAGGGTAACGGGCACCCTCCCTCAATTGATGAACGCAGGGGTGCTTCCCGATCTCGTCGTCACCCACAACGGTGACATACTTGGTTATAGTAGTGATGGCTTTATGTCGGATTTGGGGGAATTGGTCAAGAAACATGGTATTGACATGGGACGGTTCAGCCCTGAGATTGTCAAGTCACTTACATTTGAAGGGAAGTTGATGGCGATCCCTTATGCTGTTAATTTCACGGCGCTCTATTATAACAAAGATATCTTCGATAAATTCGGTATCGCTTATCCGAAAGATGGTTTGACTTGGGACGATGTGATCGAATTGGGTAAAAAAGTGACACGTGAAGACAGTGGTATCAAATACCGTGGGATTGATCCTGAAACGCCTTCGCGTCTAACCCGAGTGTTGGGGATTGATAGCGTCGATTACAAGACGAATAAAGCAACGGTCGATAATGATAACTGGCGGACGGTCTTTGAGATCTACAAGAAAGCATTTTCGATACCAGGCAATATGACAAGTACAGGTGAAGTTACGACGGGAAAAGGCAATAAGGATTTTTTCGAAGACAAGACCTTAGCCATGTATCCTACTGTGAATAGAATTAGCTTTCTGATGGAAAATGCACCGAAGAATGGTTTGAACTGGGATGTGGCTCAGTACCCTAGTATGCCGGGGAAACCAGGAATCAACACGGATGTGGATGCGCATCTCTTCGGGATTCCTGTTACTGCCAAGAACAAGGATGCTGCGATGAAAGTGCTTGAAATTATAACTTCCGACGAAATACAGATGGAGATGACCCGAAAAACAGGAAGAGTATCGCCATTGAAAGACGCAAAATTCGCGGAGGCATTCGCCAAGGATTTGCCAGGGACCATTGGGAAAAATATAGCAGGTATCTTCAAAAGTAAAAGAATTGAGGCGCCCATTCGTAGTAAGTATGCGAATCAGCCATTTATTAACAAAGAGTTAGAAGCCTATGTCAAAGGTACTCAAGACCTGAATACATCCATAAGGAATGTAGAGGAAGCAATTAATAAGAATATTCTTACGGTTAACGCAAAGTAAGTTCAAGGAAAAACCTGAGATGCATCCCAAAACTTTTTTACCAGGAGGAATGGAATATGGACAAAATGCCTACGGAATCTGAACAAGCTTTACAGGAACGAACTTCCCGGAAACTATTAAGCCGAAGAAATGTACTGAAGCAGATCGGAACTGTAGGAGTTGCGGCCGCCATGGGTTCATTTCTAGCAGATAGCGGTTTTGCAGGGGCAAATACCCAAACGGTAACGGGACAAGTGTATGGAGAGAAGCATGGAGAGAAGCTTGGGAATATACGCTTTACAGATTGGATTAATGTGAAGAATCGCGGAGCCGGAGAAGGAACCTCGGATGACAGCCCTGTATTGAACAATATTATAGCTGAACAAGTTGGTAGACCCGCCACAACTTTATATTTTCCAGCAGGAATATATAAAATGAGCTCGAACGTTGAGTTTCCTGAAGCATTTACGTTGTTTTTCGATCAAGGAGCAGTATTGTCCCCAGATAACGGGGTTAATGTTACGATATCCGGGTTGATCGATGCAGGCGTATTCCGTATATTCAATGGTCCGGGAACCATCCGTCTGAACAAAAAGCTGCCTGTTCTTTATCCGCAATGGTGGGGAGCTCAAGGGGATGCCCAGTCAGATGATAAGAACGCTATTCAAGCGGCAATTAATGCAGCTTCATTGTTGCAAACCAATGTTTATTTCTCCCCCGGAACCTATTTGTTCTCCGGAGTCATAACCATTCGGGAATATGTTTGTCTTGAAGGAGAGAATGCTGTTTTAAAAGCGACTAACGAATGCATTTCGACTGGGCTATTTATCAATAACGCTTCGCATATCACCATTCGTGGTTTGACTGTGGACATGAATAAAGAGAATACAACCAATCTGGGAAATATCAACGAGCAAGAAGCGATCAAAATCTTGGCCAACATAAAGGATGTCAAGAACATTAGAATTTGTGACGTAAAGATTAAAAATTCACATCAAAGCGGAATTCATATCGTCGGGAAAGCTGATGCAAATCCGGTAGTGCATCTGGTTCAAAGTATCTATAAGACTATAGATACAGTAATAGAACGTGCAGCTATTGAGTCCTGCAGATTCGGAGTTCTCGCCACACATTCACAACGAATGACTCTGCAAGATAGCCGTATTACCCGGTGTTTGGTTTCTGGTGTCCTCCTGCTTTTTTGTTCGGAATACACGATAGCGCGCAATATTTGCAATGAAAATATTGGTCATGGCATAACTGTCGATGTGGCTCATACGGGGACCATTTCTGGAAACTTATGCTCGGATAATGTGGATGGAACCAAGTTGGCGTATGGAATTGTCGTATCGCGATACTGCAAGTATTTTACGGTTCATGGTAATGTATGCCGGAATAATGGAAACGGCGGCATTAGCATTGACGTCACGCTGGTGGGTGGAATTGCAGTAGAATCATACGGAACGGTCACGAGCAACGTTTGCACCGGAAGCAAAATGTATCATGGCATTTATATCAATCACGCCCATGATATCGTTGTCAGTTCCAATAACTGTTACGATAATAAACAGTACGGTATTATGATCGACTCCGGCAGGAATGCGGTAGTGACAGGAAATGTATGCAACCTTAATGAAACCGGTATCAATATGAATACTTTAACCCAAGGTGAACGGGTTAGCATCAGTACCAATACATGCAACGAGAATCGCAACACCGGAATACGTACTACGAAGGCTTCCAAGCTTAATATTCAGAATAATCAATGTTTGGGAAACGGTCAGTATGGTATTTACTTATCCAATACTTCTGATTCATCGATTTCAGGAAATAGTTGTATGAATAATGGCTCATCCGTAGGGAGTTACGCCAATATCATGATGACGTCTGGAACGAACCGCAATTATATTCAAGGAAATACGTTCAGATCCCAAACAAATCAGGCGCTATATGGACTTAGAATCAGCTCGGGCAGCACGGATAACCTCATTACTGGCAACGATTGTTTTCAAGGTGGAACCAGTAAAGGTATTTTCAGCGAAGAAATATCGACATCTTTCGGAACTGGCAATCGGAATAACGACGGTACTTTTTCAACACTACCGAATTAATCGATTTGCCGGACTTCAATTGATCCAGAAGCAGAAATTTGATCTTACGCGTATCCAACAATGGAACATAGGAGATGTGCAGCCATGAAGTGGAACTTACTAGATGTCAAGAATGAACCGGTTGAATATCCCCATTTCCCCACCAGACAACAGCTTTTCGTTTGGAAAAATTGGGGGATGGTTGATGAAGCCAGATTGGCAGATGTATTGCAAACATCTGTAGAGAACGTCATCGCATTAGCGGAGGGTATGGGATTACCAACCCCTGCGGATGTGACTAAGGAATGGTTAGAACGAGGTTACATTACGATTATACGAGCTAATTGGCATCTCCTCCCTTACGACCAATTGTTAACCTTGCTGGGGTGGTCCGAAGAGCAACTTGGCTTTACTCTTAAAGAGGATGATTTTCTTTCTCATAAATTAGGTAACTTTAAACCGGATGCGAAAACGATTGTGTACAGTGATTTGACGGAGCAAGAGAAGCAGCGAACAGCGGAAATTAAATATGATATGGAGCAGATGCGAGAGGAATTCGGATTCGGTTTAGCGGAGCGACCCTTTACTTTTCTTAATGAACTTCAAGGAGAAGAGTCTGTAATTATAGACTCTTCCCCCCTTAGGGCGGAAGCGGAAGAAATATGTTTGGACGACCAATGGGGAGTAACGTTTAGTGAAACGGCGGCAAATAGCCGGTTAGATATATTTGTCAAGCGGTTCATCGATAAGGTACAGAAGCGTTTTGGCATTCAGCTTCATAATGATCAAGATTCGACTTGTACGAAGCGGATTGAACTATCGGTTCGTTTCGGGGATCATCTCCCCGCTGAAAGTCACTCCTTGATGATCGGTCCGGATCATATAGCGATCAACGGTTGCGATGAAATCGGGGTATGGAGAGGGCTCCAGCATTTGGTACAAGTCATGACTGAACGCCGAGCTCCCTATCTTACCAAGGGTTATATAGAGCGGATGACCCGGTACGATTTGAGGTTCAACTATTCCCATTTTGCCGTGTATGGCGATCCTTTGTTGGAGCCAGAGCTTGATCCATACCCGGATGAGCTGCTAGAGAGGTTAAGTGATTTGGGCATCAACGGAATATGGCTGCAGGGGATCTTATACCAATTAATTCCTTGGAGTGAAGCACCGGAACGAAGTCTTCACTGGGAGATTCGCTTGGAAAACCTACGGAAGCTGGTCGACAGAGCGGCATCCTATGGAATTGGTGTTTACTTGTATTTAAATGAACCACGATCGATGCCCCTTTCTTTTTTCGAACAGCACCCCGAATGGAAAGGGCATGAATTGGATGGATATGCATGCTTATGCACCTCTCAACCGGAGGTACTGAGCTATCTGCGGGAATCGTGTGCCGAGCTCTTCAGGCAAGTATCGGAGCTTGCGGGTGTTCTCACCATAACGATGTCCGAGAATCTGACAAATTGCTATTCCCGGAGCTATCCTAACGCACCTACCAACTGCCCGATATGTGCACAGAGACCGATAAATGAAATTGTCGCAGAAGTCAACCGGATGATTGCCGAAGGCATATACAGTGTGAATAAACAAGCCAAGGTTCTTTGCTGGACTTGGGGGTATACGTATTATCGCGGCTGGACTCCCGAGGTCATGCAGCAGACGGTAAATGATTTGCCTGCGAACGTTAGTTTGATGTCAACAAGTGAATTTGAGCTTGAAACCCAAATAGGTGGTGTCCCATCCAAGTTATCGGATTATTCCATTTCCCAAGTCGGACCGAGTACCAAATCAAAAGGATTTTGGGAGATGGCAGCATCTCGTAAGTTGACAACAGTCGCCAAGGTGCAATTTAACACTTCCTGGGAATGTGCTGCTATTCCGTATCTTCCAGTCATCCCTTTAATTAAAGAGCATTTGCATAATTTGGCAGAAACAAGCGTCACCGGTCTGATGTTGAGCTGGACTTTGGGTGGATATCCATCCATGACACTGGAATATGCATCCCATTATTATTGGAACGAAGCGGGAAAACCTCCGATGGATACTCAAACGTTTGCTGTCCTCAAGTTTGGAACGGAGGTCGGCCCGGTCATCGCCGAGGCTTGGGATAAATTCAGTCAAGCGTTTCATGAATTCCCCCTTTCCGGATCGATCTTATATACAGGCCCGCAAAACGCCGGACCTGCCAATCGATTGTATTTGAAGCCGACGGGATACAACGCGACCATGGTTGGTTTCCCCTATGATGATTTGAAATCTTGGCGGGGCAATTATCCCGAAGAAATATTTGCCGAGCAGTTGCGGAAGATTGTGATGGGCTGGCGTGAAGGCTTGATCCTCTTGAAAGCTGTAGAAACAAAGGCAGAGCCGCATAGTCTTGTACAGTTCCGTGAGATGCAAAGAATGGCTTTAGCCACCTACCACCATTTTTGCAGCGCTTGGCACCAAACGGAATTCATTCGGCTAAGGGAAAAGTGGAATCCATTGGAGGAAGGTTCAGAAAAGAGTGAATTGGCAGCTACCATGCGGCAAATTCTGATCGAGGAGCGGAAACTGGCAGGAGCCCATGCTCAGTTGATGGGGGAGGATTCAAAAATCGGGTTTGAAGCGAGCTGTCATTATTTTTATACCCGTCAGGACCTGATGGAAAAAGTTCTAAATTGTAATGATCTGTTAAAAGAATTATCCATAACGAAAAAAGGATGATTCACATGGGAGAAACCATCGGAAAACAAACTTTTCAAAAACAAAACGTGAGCGAAGTATTAATTGATATCATTAAGAAACAAATTTTATCTGGGGAATTGAATCCCGGAGATCGCATCGTGGAAACCAAGTTAGCCAGAGAACTGGGACTCAGCCAATCACCGGTTCGGGAAGCTTTGCGGCAATTGCAAGGGGAAGGGATTATTACTATTGTTCCGAATATAGGGCCTTCCGTAGCAACATTGGTAATGAAAGATGTATTCGAAATTTACACGATACGTTCCATGCTAGAAGGTTTAGCAATCCGCTTGGCTACAAAACATGCCACTGATGAGGATATTGAAGCTCTGGAAACTTTTTTTAATAGGATGAAGGCCAAGCTTGCAGATGATTCCGTGCAATATCTACTGGAGGATTCTTTACATATTCATGAGACAATTATCAGACTTTC
Source organism: Paenibacillus sp. J2R1T-4 (assembly GCF_059692235.1). Taxonomy (NCBI): domain Bacteria; kingdom Bacillati; phylum Bacillota; class Bacilli; order Caryophanales; family Paenibacillaceae; genus Paenibacillus; species Paenibacillus sp. J2R1T-4. Next base: position 38,053 of record NZ_JCAUBA010000023.1, read on the forward strand.
CAATCATAATCATCTTTTTTCCATGTATAAATTAATAACCTTCCAGGTCGCTCTGGTGAACCGGATGTTAGGAACAAGATCTTCGAAGGAAAGAGAAGTGGAAGACCACTGGGAATTGATCGTCGCTTTGAAGAGGAGAAATCCCGACGAGGCGGAGACTATTATGCGCAAACATATCTATCACTCGTATTGCAATTTTGTCGAGCTGCAGGAGCTGAAAACCAGTAAGTTGGATTATGGTGAAAATGTTTGGTATTAGCCATCGCTTTCGGGATAAGGTGGGATTGTATAAATGTCATTAAACTACTATCGGTACAGCCCCCCCCCACTTCCCTTTTGAACGAAAAAATGCCCTTCCAGGTTACACCAGGAGGGCATTTTTGTGTCATGTGGTATTTCATCTTTTAACAACCAATCACCCTTTAATAGCTCCGATCATAACACCCTTGACGAAATATTTTTGCAGGAAAGGATACAGCAGCAGAATCGGCACAGTCGCCACAATAATAGTCGCATACTTAATCGTTTCACCTATCTGCGCCCGTTCACCGCCGGAAACTCCGGTCATCATCGAGTCTGTGCTGTTCGTAATGAGGATTTCTCTTAGGATCAGCTGAAGCGGATACAAATCACGGGTACGCAAGTAGATGAGTGCATTGAACCATCCATTCCAATGCCCGACCCCGTAGAATAGGATCATAACCGCTACAACCGGCATGGATAATGGAAGCACAATCCGGAACAGCACCGTGAAATCATTGGCTCCATCCAGCTTCGCAGACTCCTCCAGACTGACAGGGATGCCTTGAAAGGCTGTTCTCATAATAATCAAGTTATAGGCGCTCATCGCGCTTGGAATAATCAAGGCCCAGCGGGAATCCAGCATGCCCAATTCGTTGACCAGCAAGTAAGTCGGAATCAATCCGCCGTTGAAAAACATTGTAAATACAATCATGAACATAATAGGATTCTTCAACAATACACTTTCCCTGGATAATGCATACGCACCGAGTGAGGTCATCAGGATATTAAGGCAAGTACCTACAATCACATAGAAAAACGTATTCAGATAACCTGAAATAATCGCCGGATTGTCAAACACGAGCTTATAGGCCTCGATATTGAAGCCTTTTGGGTACCAGAACAACCCTCTCTGCTGAACCACATAAGTCGCATCGCTGAGAGAGGCGAACAAGACATATAAGAATGGATAAATAGTGAATGCCGACAGCAGGACCAAGAACGTAACATTAAACCCGTCGAAAATCTTTTCTCCCATACTTCGTTTTATCATCCGTATCGCCTCCTTACCACAGCTTGGCATCGGTTGTTCTTCTGCTTATAGCATTAGCCAACACGAGCAATGTGAAATTAATAATATTGTTAAATAAGCCAATTGCGGCGCTGAAACTGAAGTCTGCTTCGAGAATACCTTTGCGGTATACGAATGTGCCTATGACGTCAGCTGTTTCGTACGTTGAACTATTATACAAGAGCAAGATCTTTTCCGTACCCACTGCCATAAAGCTGCCGATCTGCAGAATCAGCAGGATGACTATAGTAGGCAAAATGCCTGGAAGCGTAATATGCAGCGTTTGCTTCCACCTGCTTGCTCCGTCTACTTTTGCCGCTTCATATAATGAGGGATCAAGGCTAGACATGGCAGATAAATAGATGATGGAGCCCCAACCTATATTTTGCCAGATGCCTGATCCAATAAAGATGGTTCGGAACCAGCCGGATTCTCTTAGAAAGGCAATGGGTTCGAAGCCGAACCATGCGAGCACATTGTTAATCAAACCGTCTCTTGCGAGAAAATCCACCATCATCCCTGAAATGACAACAATGGATATAAAATGCGGCATATAGGTGATCGTCTGAATAGCCCGCTTGAACATAACACTGCGGATTTCATTCAAGAGCAGAGCTAGAATAATCGAAGCCGGGAAAGCAAAAAGCAGCTCGTAGAAGCTGATCAACATTGTATTTCTTAGCAATCGCCAGAAATAAAAGCTGTCAAAAAAGTCGGTAAAATGTTTGAAGCCTACCCAAGGGCTTCCGAGCATACCCATACCTGGGGAGAAATCTTTGAAAGCGATTTGGAGGCCGTACATCGGAATGTAGTAAAACACGAAGTAATAAGCCACAACAGGTAAAAGCATTAAATACACATACTTATTGATTCTTAAATCCCGTAAAGCGCGGTATTTTAAAGCATTTTTATCAATTCTCGGCTTTGGGGGGCCGGTTTGCGGCTCTTTGGCAATGATGGACATAAAGCCCCTCCTAACTTAATGATACGATACGTATCTTTGGTAATAGTCCCTCGCCATCAGGGGAGAGCACTCTCCCCCGGTTGGCCAAAGAACTTCTGTCATGGCTGTCTTATTTGCGGCTGTTATAGCGATCAAGTGCTGCTTGGCGCGATTTGATAGCCGTGTCGATTCCCATGCCTTTGATTGTGTTCACGAATTTATCGAAGTTCTCCATCGGTTCAGCACCCATGATGAATTTATTCACCATTTCGTCCCTATACGTTTTGACATCATTCATGATCGATGCTGACTTCGAGCTCTCATCCGCAGTTAACGTAATTGGAGGCATCAGCTTCGAGTGATCGGCTTGCATCCAAGCCTTCTGCGCATCACTCTGTTCCGGAAGTACGTACAATTGCTCGATATAACGTTTGTCTTGAAGAATCGGACCGCTCCATGAAGCAATTGCGTACTTGGCAATGGCCTGTGCGATCGGTAGCTTATCCGGGTTTTTCATGACTGCATCTGTGTATTTCGGATAGCCGTTCTCCAATTTGTAGCTTTCCCCTTCGATACCGAAGTTGAACAGCATATGGCCTTCTGTGCCAAACTTATAATCAAGCCACTTCACGATTTGATCCGGATTCTGAGCAGACGGCGTTACAGCAGCACCGATCCCGGAGAACGGGAATGTGAATTGACCGAGTGACTTGCCGCCACTTGTCAACACAGGGTATTGCACGCCAACGAGTTTGAAGGTCGGATTAGTCGTTTTCATCAAGTCAATGTACTTTCCTACGCCGCTGCCTGCATACCCAGTGAATGCGCCAAGCTGATTGTTCGATACTTTGGCATCCTTCAGTTTACCGTCCGTAGTTGCGTAGTCTTTGTCAATCAGCCCATCTTTGTACCATTTGGCCATGGTGGTTACATATTCCTTGAACTGTGGTTGGACCGGACCATATTTCACTTGACCGTTCTCATGGTAGAACTCGCTTGTAATGCCCCATGCTCCGATGAGGTTGTTATTGAAGTCTGTATCCCCCAGGCTGTACAAATACGGAATTTCATCCTTCTTACCGTTGCCGTTCGGATCGCCATCGCGGAATGCAGTCAGTACTTTCTCCCAGTCCGCAATGGTCTTAGGCGCTTGCAAATTCAATTTATCCAGCCAATCCTTGCGGAACACTGGGCCGTTAACGACTCCGAGCAAATCATCGCCCAGCAGGAACGGCATGACATATATATTACCCTCGTCTGTTGTGATCATTTTGCGGAATTCCGGTTTCTCTTTCAGAAGCTTAGTCAAGTTAGGGGCGTTCTTCTCAATTAATTCATTCAAACGGATAATACGCTTATCTTTGATCAGGCTATCCGGGCCTTTGGGTGCAGAGCCCCAGCCGTACTCGATTACATCAGGCAATGTGCCGGAGGCAATCATCAGATTGAACTGATCCTTCTCCTGGCCGACTGGCGGGTGCTGGAACTCTACCTTAGTGCCAGTTTTTTTCTCTAGTTCTTTATAGGCTCCGATTTCGCTGAAGCTTTTCATCGATGCTGCTGCATTACCATTCAATGCTACCCAATAAGTCAGTGATTTCGGGTTCGGAACATCCTTTGGAGCTGCTGTGTTGGTTCCGGATGATGGAGCTGGGCTCGACGCATTAGGAGCTGCTTCTTTACCCCCGCAAGCCGCCAACAATGTTGCCATAAGTGAAGCCGCTATAACAGATGTTGTAAGCACTTTCATTTTCTTTACCATACTTTTGATGACCCTCCCGGATAATGATTTCGATTTGCAGATCGCCGTCTGCATTTTCACTATAAAAGATCACGCGAGGTATGCCTATTATCTGTTGTACCGACTAATAAACCAACCTTCAGATTCTGCATAAACCGATTTACACGCGACTAACCATCCTTCAGATTGTTCGATTGGAGCCGCATTTCACGGTACTTTCCTGGGGTAATGCCTTCTATTTTCTTGAACACTCGAATGAACCCGATATCGGTTGCATACCCTACCTGCTGAGCGACTTGAAGAATGTTTAGCCCAGGATCAGCCAACAGGAGCTTCGCTTGATTCATTCGGATTTCCACCATATAATCCGTCAAGTTCTGGCCATGCTGCTTCTTGAAAAAACCGGAGACATACTGCGGAGTCATCCCAAAATGATCCGCGATCGAAGTCAGACTTAAAGAATTGTCAGCGTAATTGTCCTGGATATAACGCATTAACCGATCAATCAGCCGTTCGTTCTGATCCGTTCTCGCTTCGCGTACGCTGTCGCATATGAATCGGCATAGGGATTTAATCTTATTCATCATCACTTCAACAGATGGACTATTCACAATATGTTTGATCGGATCGGATACGTCTTCGAATAAACGTTTTTCATCGATTTTGAGTGCGTTCATGACCTTCAGCATCGTGCTTAACAGGTCAAAAAACAAGCATTTGCCCAGCTCAGGTGTGACCCCATGCGAGACAACATTTTGCTGATACAGCTCATCCAGCACCTTTACAGCGCTTTCATAATCTCCGCTTTTGGCATAATTCATCAATTGCGTTTCAGTTTCCATCGGGTAATGGTAGAATGTCCGTTCCATATTGCCAATCTGTTCAAAATGGATGATCGAGCTAATCCCGTGAATAATTCTGTAATCCAACGCGTTGAGCGCTTCGCTGTAGCAACGCCCTGTCTCCGATATTCCTTGACGAACGGAACTGACCGCCACAGAGATTTTCATCTTGAACCGATCCTCAGTAATTCGCTTAATCTCGAGAATGCGTTCATCTCGATCTTTTTTGGCCAGATCTGACGCATCCACCATATTGATCAGAAGAGCAAGCTGATTCCGATCGGTCTCAATGACATACCCTTGATCCCCAATGATCTCGCTGCTCAAATTGAACAGAATGAACCGGGTAAGCGCCCAGTCCTGCTCGCTGTCACTAATCCGGAATTGGCTGCTGTCGTCGACCTCTATCAAGATGACACACATATGATCACTAGGGAAACGCACCCCCATAAATTCCAGGGAACGATCATCCATTGAGGACGGCTCCGCCTGACCTTTCAACAATCGGGTAAGAAAATAAGCGCGGACAACAGGAATATGACCCACGAGCTTTTCCTTCAGTTCTTTCCCTTCGGCAATCGTCTCTGCGATAGAGGTTTTGATAAACTCATATTCGTTCAATACGGGATTCCCCGAATTTTTGCCACTCATAAGCGTGAAGACCATATCTCGAATCGGACTATAACTGCGGTTCGCCATCCAGTAAGCAGCTACCGTACCTGCAAAGATGACAAGTCCTAACATCACAAGCGCCCAACCCTTGATTTCATTCACTCGTTCGAGTACAACCGCCTCAGGAACAAGAGATACATACTTCCATCCGCTATTTCCCGTCGTATACGAAAGCATGACCCTCTCGTCTTTGGCATCATACGACTTATAGCCGTTCGAGCCGGTGATCTGTTCTCGCAGCCCGTCAGGCAGCTTGTACACTCGATTGGTCGAAGTGATAACCTGCCCGGTAGAGTCCAATATGAACATATCCCCGCTGTTGACCCATTCGATTTGTTTAAGCAAATCAAATATTTGCTGTTCTTCAATGAGCATGACCAACGTTCCCCACACATTCTCGTTCTCTCCGAGCGGCAGGGAGACAGCGCTTGCAATTACATTCGTGACGGAGCCCATCTTAATAGACGTTGCCGGCCAGAATGTCTTGAAATGATACCCTGACAACAATTCCGAACGAACTTGCGCCAAATCCTTGTTCTGATAAGGATACAGATCCGTGTAAAACGTCTTTGCATCTGTCTTCATTGAAGGGGAAATAATCGTATCCGTATCCCGCATGTGGATATAGAACTCGTCAATAAAGCCCGTACCGCTGCGAATATTTCTGAGGGCGAGGACGGCATCGTTGTACTGGATGTATTGCTCCGCTTCTTTAATGTTCCACAGCGTTTGCAGCTTCGGATGGGTAGCGATTTGGACCGTCATCTGGTCAATTTCCAGCAAATGATTGTCCATTACTTGACGCACTTGCTCCAACATGGCCAGATTCGAACGGTTGGCGTTATCCACCATTGTTTTCTCCATGCTTGTGTACAGTACAGCAGATACGATTACCGGAATAAGCAAAATTAATATATAAGAAAGCCATAAGGTCACAAAAACACTTTTGCGGCGGCGAAGAATGGGTGAGACCCCCTCATTGAATCCATTTGGAAGAAAGCTTACCATAATTAAATTGTGCCATCAATCCCTATAGGAAGTATGATTTCTGGTGATTATGTTCGTAATTTAGATGTCAATAGGTTGTAAATCCTTATACAAAAGCAGTCTTACATATGTAATCTATTTGCATAAACTCATAGGCTGCACTATACTAATTTCAAAATTTAATCCTATGTCGAGCTTACACTCATTGAGGAGCTTCTAATGATGACTATAGATTCGAAGGGCAAAATGACTGAAATTGTTATGCCAAAAGAAAAGCGCATCCTCATCATGACTGCCGTCGAGGCGGAGAGGGATGCCGTGCTGCGCGGACTTGACGGCGCGCCTAAGTTTGCTGTTGTGGCCGGCGGTGTAGGGGCGGCCGCGGCTGCAGCAAGCACGGCGAAGGCGCTTGCTGCTGACCGCCACCACCCGTATGACGTGGTGGTGAGCATGGGGATCGGGGGTGGCTTTGCCGGTCAGGCGGAAGTCGGCTCACTCGCTGTGGCGAGTGAGATCATTGCCGCTGACCTGGGGGCGGAGACCCCGGAGGGTTTCTGCAGCGTGGACGAGCTGGGCTTCGGCTCGTCACGCGTGCAAGCTTGCGGCAGCCTCGCTGCCCAGGTGTTGGCCGCGCTGCAAGCGGCAGGGCTGCCGGCGCGCCTAGGGCCCATCGTTACGGTCACGACCGTAACGGGGACCGCGGCGACCGCGGCAAGGCTCGCGGCGCGCGTGCCGGGGGCGCTAGCCGAAGCGATGGAGGGCTATGGCGTGGCCATAGCTGCCGAGCTGCACGGGCTGCCGGTGCTGGAGATCCGCGGCATCTCCAATGCCGTCGGACCGCGCGACAGGTCCGCCTGGCGGATCAAAGATGCTTTAGACGCGCTTGCAGCAGCGAGTTCGTCCATAAAGGAGGTATTTGAATGAAGATTGCATACTCGCCATGTCCGAATGATACTTTCGTCTTCCATGCATGGGCCCATGGGTTAATTCCCGGTGCGCCTGAGCTCGATGTTACATATGCAGACATCGATATTACGAATACACTTGCGGCATCATCCGATGAACTCGATATAATGAAAGTATCTTATGCGGCGCTCCCTTGGATGCTCCCCGAGTACAAATTGCTGCCTTGCGGAGGAGCGCTGGGCAGAGGCTGCGGTCCCCTCGTGTTGATCGGCAACGGAGTTTCGGGATCTAGCGACTCTTCATTGTTAACTTTAAGCAGTGCTGTCAAATCAAGCGACCCATCGCTGCTATCCGGCCGGCGAGTTGCTGTGCCCAGCGAGCGTTCCACTGCCTACCTCCTGTTCCGGCTGTGGGCTGCTCAGAATGTGCCGGGTGGCGTTGGTGAAATCGTCGTCATGCCATTTCACGAGATTATGCCAGCCGTGCGCGATGGGAAGATTGATGCTGGACTGGTTATTCACGAGGCCAGGTTCACATACCAGAATTATGGCTTAACTCTCATGACAGACTTAGGCAGCTGGTGGGAATCCGATACCGGCCTCCCTATTCCGCTCGGAGCTATTATCGCCAAGCGCTCCTTAGATCTATCTGCAATCACGGATTGGATCCAGGCCTCAGTCGAGTACGCGTGGGCACACCCTGAAGCCTCACAAGAATACGTGATGCATCATGCTCAGGAGATGTCCCGCGAAGTGGCTCAAGCCCATATTGCCTTATATGTTAATGAGTTTACCGCTAACCTAGGCGACAACGGCTACGCAGCTATAACCTCCTTGCTCGGCCGCGCCATGAAGGAAGGCCTTGTGCCAGAGTTCGACCTCGCCGAATTGCGCTGAACAATCCTTAAGCAATAAGTACCTCCGCGCACCTAATCGCTGTTTCAACCACCATTCGGCATCCAATAGGTACCTCTCTGGTACCTATTGCTGCATTTCTCTGCCTTCATTCCACTAATCCGATCAATTAAGTACCTCCCATGCACCTATTCGACGTTTCACCAACCACTTGGCGACCATTAGGTACCTCTCAGGTACCTAACGTCTCATTCCACCCCCTTCATTCCACTAATCTGATTAGTTAAGTACCTCCCATGCACCTATTCAACGTTTCACCAACCACTTGGCGACCATTAGGTACCTCTCAGGTACCTAATGTCTCATCCCACCCCCTTCATTGCACTAATCCGATCAATTAAGTACCTCCCATGTACCTATTCAACGTTTCACCCACCATTTGGCGTCCATTAGGTACCTCTCAGGTACCTAATGTCTCATCCCACCCCCTTCATTGCACTAATCCGATCAATTAAGTACCTCCCATGCACCTATTCAACGTTTCACCCACCACTTGGCGACCATTAGGTACCTCTCAGGTACCTAATGTCTCATTCCACCCCCTTCATTCCACTAATCCGATCAATTAAGTACCTCCCATGCACCTATTCAACGTTTCACCCACCATTCGGCGACCATTAGGTACCTCTCAGGTACCTAATGTCTCATCCCCCCCCTTCATTGCACTAATCTGATTAGTTAAGTACCTCCCATGCACCTATTCGATGTTTCACCCACCACTTGGCGTCCGTTAGGTACCTCGCAGGTACCTACTTTAAAAATAATCCGACAAAGTATCATTAAAACATTGATTCCACTCCCGGAATTCCATATAATAACAATTAACAAATTTAATACTTGTTGGTCGTGAAGCACACACCACTTGAATCCTTGCATTTAGCAGGGATTGAGTGGTGTTTTTATTTTTCCCAACCAATCGAGTATATGGAGGCTAATTGATTATGGTACAAATGGACAAAAAAACTTATTTTGAAGTGGTTTACCAGGAGTTCTTACAGAAGCACTTAATCAACCGCGATGGTGAAAACTTACGCCGCTTGCAACAAGGACTTGGTCACGCCGAGAAAATGTTTCTGGAGCATGTTTGGTGGCCTGCCTTTGGACATTTTGATCATCTATATCCCGAGTTTGAAATTAAAGATTTTAAGGATGGACTACGCTACTTAGACTTTGCCTTTCTTCGTCCGCCTTTTCGAGCATGCTTTGAAATTGATGGGTACGGTCCACATTGGCGCGATATTAATCGAGGTCAATTCGCCGATCATTTGATGCGTCAGAATCATCTTATCCTGGATGGCTGGACTGTGATCAGATTCTCCTACGATGATATTAAAGATCGTCCAAGACGCTGCCAGCAAATTGTTCAACAATGGGCAGGACGATTCCTTGGTGAGCGTGAAGAGTGGACAGGACTTCCTGCACTAGAGAAGGAAATCCTGCGATATACAATGAAGCAGAATACACCTCTCACCTCCTCCGACGTCTGCCAGTTGCTAGGCATCGAGCGCAGATATGCCCGAAAACTTCTGGGTCGACTGGTCGATAAACAATTTCTAGTCGAAGCCAGCGGTGTGCAACGCGTTAGAACCTTCCGGCTCCATGAGAAACATGCCAGCCTTCACCTACTTTAAGAAAAGCCGCCCTCCAACAAAAGGACTATTTCACATGTTACAAACCAACTCTACCAATTGGAAACGATTGCTTGGCATATAGATTGTTAGGACTTATAATTAGTAATATACATAACTTTAGTACTTAAGCATTGCACCGAAGTACCTATACATTCATCTGATTGGGGGGTCAACCTTGAGAAAATGGTATGTGGTTTTCGCCATCACATGTCTTTTACTAACAGCGTGCAGCAGTAACAATTCACCTACCTCAGGAGCGGCGGCCGAGCACGATCACAAGCCGAAGCTGGATGTTCAGCTTACTGTGTCCGGCAATCAAGTCACAGTGAAAGTCATTACCGATATACATATCTCTGAAGAGCATATGGGTAAGGCGCGCAAAGAGGGTGAAGGGCATGCGCATATGTATTTGGACAATGGAGAAAAGGTCTTGCTAACGCACGTAGATACCGTGTTCAAGGATCTCGCCCCCGGCAAACACCATATTAAACTATCCCTACATAATAACGACCATACACCTTTTGATGTAACCAAAGAAATCGATTTCGAAATCAAATAATGGCGACTAGGAGAGCAGCTGTGTTTCGTAACTTAAGCCTACAAACCCGGATCATAATTCTGGTCACTTGCGTGACGGTCCTCTTGATGTCCATCATCGTCTCCTTCGACTCCTACAGTTTGCAGGAATCCGTAGAGGAAACCTATGTCAGCCAGCTGAATGGAATGACGATTGCTATCAATGGTAGATACGAGGAATCTCACTCCGTCGAAGACGTCCAGCAAATTTTTGACTATATTCAATATAAGAATCAAGATGTTCTGCAGCTCACTTTATACGGGAAACAAACCATTCTCGCCTCGACCGATCGGAATCGGATTGGGCAGCCATCCCCTCCAGATCTTTTGACTACCTTGCCGGATATGGCTGGACAGGTGTCGAATTTCTATAGAGATGAGGACGGTATTCCCAAAGGTCTGCTTACTGCTCCACTAAAAGAAGACGGTGCTACCGTAGGAGCGATCGAGCTCCTTCTTAACACTTCGGGCAATGCGGCGCTTATCAAGAATCGCATCCAGTTCATCGTACTGGTAGGTCTGGCCATTACAACACTGCTTCTGCTCACCCTGTGGTTCATCATTCGCAAGCTGCTTATACACCCTTTGCTGAACATTCGTCATGCAGCCGTTTCAGTCAAACAAGGTTCGCCGTATAAGAAAATCAACTTGAATGCGAGCCACGAAATTAATGAAGTAGCGGCGGCTTTCAATGACATGGTACATAATCAAGAAAGTCGGTACACCGAGTTACAACAAGCGATGAACACGATTAAGCAGACGCAAAAGCAACTCGTTGAATCTGAGAAAATGGTTGCCCTTGGGAATCTGGTTGCAGGTGTCTCCCACGAAATCAACACCCCAATCGGGATTGGCGTCACGGCAGCTTCGTATCTGGATGAGAAGTCCAAGGAGTTTCTATCCGTCTATCAGTCCAATAAGATGAAACGATCCGATTTGGACGAATACCTTAAGACCGTAAGTGAAACTACCGGGATGATTCAAACGAATCTTCAGCGCGCCTCCGAGCTTGTCAAAAGCTTCAAGCAGGTTGCCGTTGATCGATCGGTTGAGACGAAGCGAAGCTTTTCTATGAAAGAGTACGTACAAGAAGTCCTTAAAAGTCTCCAGCCCAACCTGAAGAAAACGAAGCATCAAGTAACGGTTCACGGCCAGGAGAACATTGTAGTATACACAGATCCCGGTGCGGTGTCTCAGATCATAACCAACCTTATTATGAACTCGCTTATCCATGCCTTTGACGACCATGATGAGGGACATATTTCAATCACAATTACCAAACAAGCTGCTGCATTAACCATCCATTATTCCGATGACGGTAAGGGTATGCCTTCTGAGATCGTGAGTCAAATCTTCAATCCATTCTTCACCACGAATCGCGGCGGCGGCGGAACGGGTCTCGGTATGCATATTGTGTATAATCTTGTTACTCAGTCTCTAGATGGAACGATTGAATGTGAAAGCACCGAAGGAGCAGGCACTATATTCCGGATTCAAATACCAATTCGTGAGGAGTACACAGCCCATGGTCAGTGATCAACAAGAGGATCTGCTTACATTTGCCGATGAGGAAGCCGAGAATGATCTGGAAGGAAGTCGTCTTGAAAAAGAGAAATGGAAGCTAATTATCGTCGATGATGCCCATGAAGTTCATCATTTGACCAAGATGGTCTTGAGTGATTTTGAATTTGACGGGAAACGTCTGGAATTTATTAGCGCCTACTCTGAAGCAGATGCCATTACGGTTATTCGCGACAATCCTGATACCGCTATCATTTTATTGGACGTAGTGATGGATCAGGACGATTCCGGACTAAAAATTGTGAAATACATTCGCGAGGAACTAAAATACAGCTCGGTTCGCATCATTCTTCGTACGGGCCAGCCTGGTCAAGCTCCGGAAAGGCTGGTCATAACCAACTACGATATCAACGATTACAAGGAAAAAACAGAGCTTACAACGCAGAAGCTTTTTACGACCGTTATGGCCTCATTACGTTCTTATCGCGATATTATGGTCATTGAGAATAACAAGATCGGTCTGGAGAAAATTATCCAGTCCTCTGCAGACTTGTTCGAACCAAAATCGATGAAAAACTTCGCCTCTGGCGTTCTAACGCAGCTCACCTCTATCTTGAATTTGTGCAAAAATGCGTTGCATTGCAACAGCTTTGCCGTTACCAAAGGCCATGAGCAATTCTACGTCCTCGCCGCAATTGGCGATTATTCCATCAATGAATCCGATAATGTCAAGGATGTGGTCCCGGCCCATGTCGTTAGAAGTATTGATGAAACTTTCCGGCAAAAGAAAAGCATTTTCTACGATGATCATTTCTGCTGCTACTTCCAAAGCAAAACCGGCATGGAAAATGTCATCTACTTTGAAGGTACCAAGAAGTTAAACGAATGGAACCGTTATTTAATTGAGATTTATTGCTCTAATGTATCGGTTGCTTTTGAGAATATATATTTGAATGAGGAAGTCGAGCTTACCCAGAAGGAAATCATTTTTACTTTGGGTGAAATTGCCGAGACCAGATCTAAGGAAACCGGCTATCACGTCAAACGTGTTGCGGAATACTGCAAGCTCCTGGCACAAGGCTGCGGACTCTCTGAAGAAGAAGCGGAGCTGATCCGACTTGCCTCTTCCATGCATGATGTCGGAAAAGTAGCAGTACCTGATGCAATCTTGAACAAACCGGGCAAGCTCACAGAGGAAGAGTTCGAGATCATCAAGCAGCATTCCACGCACGGGTATGCCATGTTGAACCATTCGAACCGCAATATTATCAAGGCCGCGGCCATTATCGCCCATCAGCATCACGAGAAGTATAACGGCCTGGGCTACCCGAGCGGTTTGGCAGGCGAAGAAATCCATATCTACGGAAGAATTACCGCAATTGCCGATGTATTCGATGCGCTAGGCAGCGACCGGGTGTATAAGAAGGCTTGGCCGCTAGAGGATATATTGGCTTTCTTCCGCAAGGAGCAAGGTCAACATTTTGATCCGATGCTGGTGGAAGTGTTTTTCGACAACCTGCAAGAAATATTGAAGATCCGGGATCAGTATTCGGACCCTGTCACTGCAGTTAGCCAAGTTTAATGGCGTTTATCGAATTCGCATATTAAGCACGTCCCTCTTTCATCATCCGATGAATCAGGGGCGTTTTTTTATTGACTATACTGAAAATAGATGGATAAATGCAATTTGAAGAAGAACATGCAACCTGGTTAGGGTCACACATGTTGTCACAAATTGATTCTTCCGGTGTCGCAATTGATTAGTGAACGGGCAAAAGTCCAATACTGGCAAGGAACTGCAGGTTGTCACGAATTGATTATAGCCTGCAACCGATTCTCTCCACTACGATGAGGGAGAAAGTGATGAACATCACAGGGAAAGAGGTGCAAACGATGAGTGCGGATTCCATTAATGGGGGCGAGCTGCCGCAATTGATCGATACGGATGTTCATAACATCATTAAGAATCCAAAGGATCTATTGCCATATATGGCGAAGCCGTGGCATCAACAATGGTTGGGGGTGGGCACAGGTGTCGGCCAGCCTTACTTCTCGACCGTAGGCGTGCTGCGCAGAGACGCTGTCCCCGACAGCGGCGGCCCATCCGGCAGCGATCCGGACTATATGGTGAAGGATCATCTGGATCGATACGGCATCGACTATGCCATATTGACTGGCTCCAACACGCTTGAAATGTCATTGAATCCAGATGTGGACTATGGCAATGCCGTGGTGTCCGCCTACAATGATTATCTGGTGGACCGTTGGCTGTCCGCGAGTCCGAGATTCAAGGGCTCAATCGTAATCAACCATGCCGATCCTCTGTCCGCAGCCAAGGAGATCGAACGGATGGGCGGTCATCCGGATATCGTGCAAATTGTAATGTGCAGCGGGGCGCGCTCCCTGTTCGGCCAACGATTTTATCATCCCATCTATGAGGCAGCAGAACGACACGGATTACCGGTGGCTATCCATCCGGGCACCGAGGGCAGAGGCATCTCGGGATCCCCGACGCCCTCCGGTTATCCGTCGCGCTATATGGAATGGCATAATGGGTTGCCGACCAACTATATAGGGCACATCAACAGCCTTGTATGCGAAGGGGTGTTCGAGAAATTCCCCGCCCTGAAATTCGTAGGGATCGAAGGCGGGATTGCCTGGCTGCCGCATCTCATGTGGCGCATGGACAAAAATTACAAAGCGCTTCGGGATACAACGCCCTGGCTGAAGAAGCTGCCCTCGGAGTACATTCGGGAGCATATCTACTTGACCACACAGCCGATTGAAGAGCCGGAGAAGCCGGAGCATTTGGAGCAAATTTTCCGGATGTGCCGCTGCGAAGACATGGTCATGTACTCTAGCGATTATCCGCATTGGGATTTTGACCATCCCAAGCTGGCTTTGGCGCCGTTGCCCCGCGATATCCGAGTGAAAGTGCAGGCACTCAACGCCGCCCAGCTATACGGGCTTCAAGGCCGCCCTTCTTCGCATGAAGGAGAATCGCCATGAATGCAAATATGCTCCAGATGCTGAAGGATATACGGCGGGATCGTTGGCTTTACATTATCGTCCTGCCGGGTCTGCTCTACTTTTTACTCTTCAAGTATTTACCAATGGGCGGCATCATAATCGCGTTTCAGGATTATCATCCGTTCACGGGATTTACGGGCAGCGACTGGGTCGGCTTCAAGCATTTCGAACGATTGTTCGGCGAGCCGGAATTCTTCAAGCTGCTTCGCAACACACTCATGCTGTCCTTATATAATCTGGTTATCGGATTTCCGGCACCGATTATATTGGCTCTTATGTTGAACGAGCTGCGCCTGCAGTGGTTCAAACGATCCATTCAGACGTTGATTTACGTCCCGCATTTTATGTCCTGGGTCGTTGTCGTCTCCATGTTTTTTGTGATTTTCGAATCGGAGGACAGCTTGTTCCAATCGCTCATCTCCACGTGGGGATTTGCGAAGTTCTCTTTCATGATGGATGTAGACTGGTTCCGACCAATGTACATTCTGCAGGTAATCTGGAGAGACAGCGGCTGGGGGACGGTAATCTATTTGGCCGCGCTAGCGGGTATCGGTCCCGAGTTATATGAAGCCGCCAGAATCGACGGGGCGAATCGGCTGCGCCAGATTTGGCATATCACGCTTCCCGGCATCCGCAGTACAATCGTAATTTTGTTGCTGCTTAGGCTGAGCGATGTGCTGGATCTGAGCTTCGAGCATGTCTACGTACTGCTTAATTCGCTTAATCGCGAGGTTGGCGAAGTGTTCGACACTTATGTGTACAGGGTCGGTCTGATCAACGGCCAGCTCAGCTACGCGACGGCGGTAGGTCTGTTCAAAGGAATCGTCGGATTGATTCTGGTGACGATCTCCAATTGGATGGCCAAAAAATTCGGTGAGGAGGGTATTTTCTAATGATAGACCGAAGTCTCGGCAGTCGATTATTCGACTCCATCAACGGAATATTGCTCATTCTCATCTCACTTGTGACGATTGTGCCTTTCATTCATGTTATCTCCAGCTCGTTCGCGTCTGCAGCCGAATACAACCGGACTGATTTCCTGCTGTTCCCGACCGAGTTTTCACTGAAAGCCTACGAATACATTTTTACAACCAATGCCTTGCCGAAAAGCTTAGCCATCACCGTCTTTATCACCGTCATCGGGACACTGATCTGTCTGGCGTTCACAGCCTTTACCGCGTATTCGCTGTCCAGACGCCGGATGCACTTTCGCCGGGTAATTATGTTTCTAGTCGTGTTCACGATTATTTTTCAAGGGGGACTTATCCCGGATTATCTGGTGGTCAAGGAGTTAGGGCTGTTAAATACCTACTGGTCCCTCATGCTGCCGCGTGCAATCATCCCGTTCTATCTGATCATCCTGATCAACTTCTTCAAGAGTCTGCCGGAGGAGATTGAGGAATCGGCCAAAATTGATGGCTGCGGCGATCTTCGCATGCTTTTCCGAATCATGATCCCGCTGTCAATGCCTGCTCTTGCAACGCTGATTCTGTTCTACGCAGTCTTCCACTGGAACACTTATATGCACGCCATCCTCTACATGAATGACTCAGAGAAGTGGCCAATACAGGTTCTGCTGAGACAAATCGTGATGGTATCTCAGGCCGGATTCGTGGAACAAGGAGTAGTGGAGGGCGAGCAGTCGATTCCACCCGATACTGTCAAGATGGCGGTCATCACGGTGGCTACGTTCCCGATCCTGATGGTGTATCCGTTCTTGCAGAAGCATTTCGCCAAGGGAGTTCTGCTGGGCTCGGTCAAGGGATGATGGATAGGAGGATATAAACAATGGAGAAACACTGGGTAGCCAAGCGGGACGAAATTGCCGAAGGTACTTGCAAAATAGTTAAAGTGAAAGGCATTGAATTCGGAATATTCAAGGTACGGGGCGAATTTTTCGCTTGGCGAAATGTATGTCCGCACTTCGCTGCTCCGGTATGCAAGGGAGCTATAACCGGAACGCGCCTGCCCTCGCAAGTCTATGAATACCGGGTCGGCCGGGAAAACGAGATTTTGCGCTGTCCGTGGCATGGTTGGGAGTTCGATCTGCTCACAGGCGAGCATCTCGTCGATCCAGATGTAAAGCTGCGGCGGGGCAAGCTCGAGCAGGGCGCAGCGAATAACGAGAACCTGGAGAAAGGCGAGCTGGAGATGCAAGCAGACAATCTCTACCTCTGGTTAAACTAGGGTCATCGGATGGCGGCGTTCATCGTCCTCATCTTTTGATACATTTTCAACGCTTTGATACAATAGAAACACGGGGAGGAATTAGCAGTGAAAAGAAAAACAGGGGTTAAAATATGGGGGTTGCCGCTAAGCGTATTGCTGACCGGTACTGCGATTCTGTCAGGCTGCAGCGATTCGGGTGGAACAAACACAGTCAGCACATCCACACCGACTGCGACGGCCAATAAAGCCCAGATACCGGAAATTGTAAAGGTTTCAATGATGAATGCCTACCTCTCCAACACCGCACCTAAGGACGACGGAGCCGTCGTGAAGGAAACGGAGCGCATATCCAAGTCTGATCTCAATATTACTTATGTTCCACACAATGTATACAGCGAAAAGCTCAATGTGACTATGACGTCCGGTGAGATGCCGCAGGTTATTATGGTCGACAACCCGTTCACGACAGCGGTCCTGAACGGCGTTAAATCCGGCATGTTCTGGGAGCTCGACAAATATATGGACGAATTTCCCAATCTGAAGAAATTCGACAAGCAAGTCATAGACAATCTTAAGATCAACGGGAAGACCTACATTATTCCCCGCCCCCGCCCGCTCGTGCGCAATGGTGTCGTCATCCGCGAAGACTGGCTGAACAAGCTGCAGTTGAAAGTGCCAACGACCATCGATGAATTCTATAGCATGCTGAAAGCGTTTAAGGATCGAGACCCGGACGGCAACGGCAAGAATGACACTTATGGCATCTTGTTCTACGAGGGGGTAATCCCACCGGATATATTCGCCTGGCACGGGGCTCCGAACAACTGGAAAAACCAAGACGGTAAATTCGTCAAGGACATGGAAACTCCTGAATATCGGGCAGGCTTGAAATTCGTCCGAAAATTGTATGAGGAAGACCTTGTAAACAAAAACTTTCCTGTGGTTGTCCGCAACGAGGCGAGAAAAGACCTTTATAACAACAAGGTCGGGGTGACCATTGAAGCGTTGGACGCAGTCGTACCGTACTATTACCTCCAGATGGAAGAAACCAAAAACTTCTTTGATCTTACAGCCGGACAACCGATCGCAGGCAAAAGTTTCTCCGGAACCGGGCACTGGGGCGGCGGTATGATTCCCAAAACGAGTGTGAAAACGGAAGCCGAACTAAAGCAGGTGCTGCGCTACTTCGACACGCAGAACAGTCCCGCGGCGACGGCGGAGTTCACCAAGCTGGTCAGCGAGAATGAAGTGAAGCCAAGCGATCAAAAGTTCAATATCGACGACCTGAAGAACCTGATCGTGAACAACGCCGCCATGTATCCTCCAGGAGACTCCAAGCTGAACACTATGCTCAAAAAAAGAATGGAAGAGCATGCTGCCGTTAGCGTGGCGGATCCATCCAACGGACTGATCTCACCGACGGAAATGGAGAAAGGCGAGCAGTTGAAAACGATCCTGACTGATGCAAGGATTCAGTATGTGCTGGGTAAGATCGACGAAGCCGGGCTGGATGCAGCTATTGAGCAATGGAAAAAAGCCGGCGGCACTCAAGTCGCTACAGAGCTGGCGGGACTGTATAAGCAGAAATAAGCAGCAGCTCACCGTGGGGATTGCGACATTCGGAGCAATCCCCTCCGTGCTGTTCACTGCATGTGGTATGATGGTGTCACTAAATTTATGATCAGTTCATGGCGAGGCGGGAGACAGGTATGAAACGATGGAAGACATCAAGCTTCTTTATGAGTCTTGTTCTGATCAGTTGCATCATTGGAATTATACCGTTGCTGCTGCTCGGCTACCTGTCCTACAACAAGTCTGCTGACATCGTGGAGGACGAAGTAACAACCGGCAACCGGCTAATCCTGCAACAGAATAAGGAACAAGCGGAGTCCAGTCTCAAAACGATCGATACTCTAGCGACCCAGATGATCGGCGGACCGGTTACGACGAGTGCGGTGTCCATGCCGACGGTGTTGGACCTTCCTTATGAGTATGAGAACAAAAAGCTGTTCGACAGCCTGATCTATAAGCTGGTGCAAATCCAAGTGTTCGAGCTCGGCGTCCACGATGTGCAGTTGATCAGCTTCCGCAAAAATTGGCTGATCGATGGCGGCGTGGTCTACCCCATGGAGAATCGGAGCGCATCGAGTGCACAGGATGAGAATCTGCTACGGCTGAAGGATCGTCTGACCGCCTATCGCGACGATCGGAAGCTCTCCTACTGGAAGATGGTCAGGGATCAGGAAATGGGTTATGCCTTGCAGTTAATCAAGCATATTCCACTAAATTCATCCGATCCCTATGGACTGGTTGCGGTGAACATTCCCATGCTTGAAATCAGCAAACGGTTGACCGGGGGCGGACAATTAGGAGCGGTGATGATTCTCGATACCGACGGATATATCTTGTCCCACTTAGATGCTGAGCGGATCGGGACGAATGTCAGGGATGAACCATACTATGTGGAGCTATCGAACCGACAGGAGCCAGAAGGACTGTTCACCTATGACATTGATGGCGAGAAGTATGGGGTCATCTATAACCGCTCACAATACACCAACTGGACGTACATCTCTCTCACACCGTTGAACAGTCTAATGGAGAAGTCTCAGAACATCAAAGGGTA
Organism: Paenibacillus sp. J2R1T-4; assembly: GCF_059692235.1. NCBI lineage: Bacteria > Bacillati > Bacillota > Bacilli > Caryophanales > Paenibacillaceae > Paenibacillus > Paenibacillus sp. J2R1T-4. The sequence goes on from NZ_JCAUBA010000023.1 coordinate 57,923, forward strand.
TACGATTATTTCTGTTGCGATTCTGATCCTGCTCGTCGTCATCGTCTCTATTTCCGTGTCGCATCGAATGTACTCGCCGATCCACCGCATTTATCGTTTCATGAAGCCCGATATCCGGCAACAGAAGGGCAACGAGCTGCAATATATCAACGATCAGGTCATTCATATGGTCCAGTCGCAGACCCGATTAACCGATCAGGTCGAGAGCCTCAACAGGCAGGCTCGCGAGTTCTACGTCTTCAAGCTGCTGCTAGGCAGTATTCGCCCACATGAATTGGAAGAGCAACTGGAGAAATACGGATATCCGGTCAACTGGGATCAATGGTGCCTGATCGCCCTTCAAGTAGATACATTAGATGACACCCCCTATTCAGAGAAAGATCTGGATCTGCTTCTTTATGCGATTCACAATATGATGGAGGAGATTATCCCGCAAGGGATGAGGCTGAGTCCGGTCATACAGAACCAGTGTCTGCTCCTGTTCATCGGCGCTCCGACGGATAGCGATACACCGTTCAAGGTTACCGTATTCCACCATACAGAGAGCATCCGTTACAACGTCAAGCATTATCTGAAATTAAAGGTGAGCATAGGAATTAGCAGAAGCTACAGCAATTTCGTTCAGGCGCCTCAGGCCCACCTGGAATGTCTCGATGCACTGGCGTACCGCACCCGGCTCGGACAGGAATCGATCCTGTTTATCGATGAGGTGCAGCCAGATACATCGCATCACTTCCGCTATCCGAAGGAATTGGAATTCCGGCTATTAGAGGCGGTCCGGCAGCTGGACAAGGGACAAGCAATCGACAGCTTGAATCAGATTGTGGCGAGGCTCTGTGAGAATCATGTTAATCACTATGACTACCAAACGTTCCTGGGTAGACTGTTCAACAATTTGACGGGCATTGTACAGGATGCCGGGGCATCTGTACAAGAAGTGTTCCATACTGACATCTTCGCAACTGACATGCTGCTGCGGATGCATTCTGCCGAACAAATTCAGGATTGGTTCGAGAGGCAAATTCTAACACCGCTGCTGGTCTGGATGGAGGAACGTCAGCGGAAGCAGGAAATCAATATTTCCAAGGAGATAATCGACGAAATTCATCGGAATTATGATCAGGATCTTAGCATCGAGTTGTTCGCCTCACGGCTGAATTATCACCCGAGTTATATAAGCCGGGTGTTCAAAAAAGATACTGACATCAATTTCACAGAGTATTTGTCCCAGTACCGAATCGAGATTGCCAAAAAGTGGCTGAAGGATACAGATATGAAAATATCGGATATTGCTGAGAAGCTGCAGTATAGTACAGCTTCGAATTTTAATCGCATATTCAAGAAAATAGTGAAGGTAACTCCCAGTCAGTATCGGGAGCAATCCAAATAGGAGTGAAGCATATGGATTCACCCATGTATTTGGCTGCGCGGCTTGTCAAGCCGTCGATGGCTCGATTGCCGGACGGCAAGCGGCTCCCGCAGGGATGGTCGGCTGTTCCGGTGGGAGACAGCGGAGATGGGCTGCAGCTCGATTGGCCTGAAGTCGCAGGCGAAGGTTCGGCTATCCCGCGGCCGATCCTTATGGAGAGCCGGTTGCGGGTAACGGTCGCGTTGGATTATAGAGAAGCACAATATGTCGAGGTGTACCTACGCGGCTCCGGGGAGCTTGTTGGTTCGTTGGATATCCGGTATGCATACACGTTCCAGCCTTTCGAGCTTGTCCTGACCGACCTGCAGACAGAGGCTGTGCTGCGACAAGGCGTGCGGCTCAACCTGAGCGGAGGTGATCAGCCGCTCTGGATATTCAACGAGCTCGGCGGCGACACTGACCGCGCGTTGTTCGCCCCCCATCTGCTGGTAGACTCGGACAGAAGCACCCAACGAATGGAACTAGCGCTGGATCGCATCACATCGCTGTCATCGCTGCAGCCATTCGGTTGGCTGGAAGGATGTGTGCTGGACGGTCTGTACTCGCTGCGGCAGGTGCTCGGCGCGGATCGGATGGATTCGACGATTGATGCGCATCTGCGCCAATATCTCGATCCGCAGGGACGGCTGATCTACGAGGACCTTCATGGCCGCCGGGCAGACGGTTCATTCACGACGATCGAGGCGACGCTGCCGCTCGCCGTCATCGTCAAGCACCGTCCGGATCATCCGGTCGTACAAGAGGCGGTGGCCTTCTGGGATGCGAGAGGCATGAACGGCGGCGAAGGAGCTGTGATCGATGACCATATGGTAACGGCGGAGGGGGCTTACACGGTTGCTTATCCGCTCGCGGCGATCGCCACGCGATTGGGCCGCGAGGATCTGGCACAGCAAGCCATACGCCAGCTGCTGATACGCCGCGATGCGCTGGTTCGGGACCGACATGTCTACCTGCGGTACGACGAACGGTCGGGGACGCATTCCTTTCGCAGTTGGGCGCGCGCATACGCCTGGTATATGCTAGGAATGACGCGGACGTGGATTGAGTTGGCGGATTCCGAATATGCCCATCTATTAGAGACAAGCGGTCTAGCGCTCGAAATAACCCGCGTTGCCGAAGCAGCCGTCTCTTGGCGGCAACCTGACGGCCTGTGGTCGTGCTTCCTTGACGAACCGGATACGGGCATCGACACGTCCGGCTCGGCAGGAATAGCAGCGGCGTTGGCACTCGGCGCTAATCGCGGGCTGCTGCCTCCGGCCTATATAACTGCTGCAGAAGAGAGCCTTCAAGCGTTGGAGGCGTATCTGACGCCGGATGGCCTCCTCTCGGGAGTCGCTCAACATAATGCCGGCGGCGTGGAGCTTCAGCGCGGCGGTTACCGGGTGCTGTCACAGATGGGACTCGGTTTGTGGGCACAGCTGTATGCGGCCGTGCACTCATGAAGCGAGGTACACAAGAAACAAAAGAACTTCTGGGCGATTTCTCCAGCGGTTCTTTTGTGTTAGGTCCAGCTTCGGGAACAGATGCGGTCTGCTTTTATTGGAAAGAATTTATTTATTTATTGGCTCTGTTATCTTTGATTGTTGATTTCTGACCAAAAGAACAACCGCCGTATCATAAGGCGGTTGTTTCTAAACTATCGTCATCCGTTAGTTCAATGAATTGTGGTACGGTTCTCCGCACTGTCTGTAACGGCAAGTTTTAGATATTATAAAGAGTTTTGATTACTCAACTTTTGGTTGAGTTTTTCTTTTGCTGATTCAACTAACTGACGCAGGGGCAACTGGCCAGTCGGTTAGGTGTCAGCTATCAAGCCGTGAGCAATTGGGAGAATGAGCATTCGTGTCCGGAAATCACGTTGCTGCCTTCGTTCCCGTGTCACTAGAATCATTTATAGTAATAAATGCAAGCACTATGTGCAAAGTCCACATAAGCTTGCATTTATTTTATTTAGAGTCTTGTAATACATTGTTTACATAACTTCAAACGATTGAGCGGTTTTATGGTTTTGGCTTCATCTCATCGAAACCACTATCCTGCTCTAACCTACCATTGACCGGCAAGCCTTTGCGCAGGAGAAACAGGCATCAGCACATCGTTGGCAGTGCTCATGGTCATGCTTTTTACATTCATTCCCGCATGCCTCACAAACGTCGGCGCAGATACGGCAGATCTCCTTAGCATAAGAGCTGTTAAGGGACATAGCCTGTGCCGCAAAAGCACAAATTTCCGCGCATTCCCGATCTAATCGAATGCATTCCTTCATCATGGATACATGATCCTCGTTGAGACAAGCATCATAACAGTGATTACAAGCCTGCATACACCGGATACACTCTTCAATACAAGCTTGATATTGTTCATGTGACATATTGGAATTCCTCCTTTTATTGGACATCTTCAATATTACCCACTTTAGTTATAGTCTACCGAAATTAATGCTTCATTCCTGGCATGGTAGACATATCTTGACCGCCGGTTCCTCCACTAGTATTTGGCGGTGTTTCCGTATTTGTACTGCCGCCGTGGCCTCCCCCGTGGCTTTCTCCAGATTCGGATATGATCTCAAGCATTGAATCGATTTCTCCTTGTGCCGCTGCGGACAGACTATCTTCACTACCTGTAATCCAGGCATGATTATAAGGTCCTTCCGTTGGGGAGTTTTTATATTTCGGTTCAACGGACATTACATACGTCATTACGGAATCTGGCATCTTATCTTTATTCGTCCATAGCAGTGGCGAATGTTTTCCTAGATGGGAAAATGGCGCAGCAGCAAGGGCCAAAGCTGCAGCATCTTTGCTGACAAAAGAGAAATTGTGTCCAGGTGTTGTGATCCCCCATCCAAATCCGGTTACGGGATCTTTATATTTCGCGAATGCAATAGCATTTTCATAGGGATCGTTGCCAGCAATACGAACCACTTTCCCATATTGGCCCAACTGATTTATCACATTTGCTGATATTTCAGATTCGGGACCAAGAACATAAATATTTGCTTTTCCGTCTCGTGTCTTTAATGCATCCACTGTTTCTTGAGGAATTTCATCCTTCTTTACATAAAGCAGCGGCTCAGGCATGTGGGCAATCCAGTTTACTGCCGGCATCGTATATTCTTGACTATCCAGTGAACCTACAATTACTGACGGCGGATTTTCCTTCGTTACATTGGTATAATAGGCATCAACCGCTTTTGCAACAGATGCGGGGTTACCGCCTTCTATCTTATCGGTCTTGAATCCCAGTCCTTTAACTTGCTCTTCTACTTTTGGATCCAGATCACCTACTAGAACAACCTGGATGCCCTTATTCATTTCCACGCCTTTGGGCTTCAAACGATTCAACTCATTAAGGGTCACATCTGGGATGCCGTCCTTATTCACGAAAAGAACAGGGCCGTTATTAGGATGATGAATTAAATCTGCACTAACAAGTGTTGTTTGCCAGTCTTTCGGATTCGCAAGTACGACGCCTCCAGGACGATTATCGTCATTTGTTGCCATCCATAAGGTTTTCGAAATCAGAACGGCAGCCTCGGCCGGGTCATTTGTATTGATGCGTGTCGTATTTTTCGATGCCACCCATGGTGTGTTCGCCGCTGCGGCTGGTTGACTATTCGCAGAACCTGCCTGCTTGCCCATATCCCCCATATTGTGTTGAGAAGTAGAATCCGTTTTGTTAAAACAACCCGATAAAACTAAAGCAGTAGCCAAGGAGACGATCCCGACTTTTATTAACTTTTCCATAATAAAATGCCCTCCTACTTTATGTTACTAGGTTTTCCTTTGATTGCGATTTGCTGCCATGTGACGCCACTATCGCTTGAGATATATACATCTTTTTTTTCCGTTGCTATAGCGAGTTCATTTGAACTTACGGGATTTGCTGATACGTATATTATGCTTTCGATCTCTTGTACAGGGGTTTTGATGATAACTTGTGGTTGTTTTGTCTCAACATTTACTTTCACAAGTCCTGTATGAGGTTTTGCAGTACCGATCAATAAATCCCCTGCTTTCGTAAAGGCAACTGTTGAAACCGGACTTTCATATACAACGGAAAACGTTTGACCATAATCTTTTGAAAGATATGCCCCGGATGAGGTACCAAGGACAACCATAGAATCCTGTGTCGGGTGCACCGAGAGAGAAGTAACCTGTCCCTGAAGACCGGCCATGCGGCTGCTCGTCCATGTTTTTGCCTCGTCCTTGCTATAGAACAAGCCTGCCTGCTTCATTTTAGAGTTGGGTTCAGGATTAAGCACATAGAGGGTATGGGTTTGATAGCTGACACTCATACCATGTAAATCAACTTCTCCTTCTAGTGCGAGAACCGTAATCGACTTGCCTTGATCAGTGCTTTTAATAAGCCCTAAGGGATTCTTATATTTTGTACCTGGTGCCGGGTGACCGCTACTGTAAAATCCGTTATCTGCCATGGAGAAGCCCATGTAATCATGCTTCTCTCCCGGAGCTTCCGTCCACTTGCCATCTGCGTATATTTTTAACCCGTCATGTACCGGAATAAAAAGTTGTTTCCCATCACTGGAATAGCCCAAGCCATGGATATGCATAAAAGCTGTGCTGGTGCTTTCCGCATCATGGGACTCATGTTGTTCTTCCATGTTCTTCTTCGAACATGCCGTGGCTCCTATAGAAAACACAAAAATTAAGACTAGCAGGATCATTTTTTTCAGGATAAGTCCCCCCCTTTGTAAAATAAAAAGACCTTCTACGAATGTCTCCTCATATTTCTAAACCATACTCTGGTTAAGTGTATCAACTACTTTTGAAGATCTTGTGTAGATAAGACTAATTTTATTTGGGCAGTCGAATATAGAAAATGGCACCTTCGCTACTTTCCGCCCAAACCTGCCCACCGTGTGCAGAAACAAGTTGTTTGACAATAGTTAATCCCAAACCACTGCTGCCTGTTCTCCGATTTCGTGACTTGTCCCCGCGGTAAAAACGCTCGAATAGATACGGTAAATCCTTCTGGGAAATGCCTGGACCTGTGTCCTGGATCTTGATGAGTACATGCTGTTGTTCTAGTATTGCAGAGACTCGCACCTCTCCCTGTTCAGGCGTGTATCGAAGAGCATTGCTAAGGATATTAACCAGTATTTGAATCATGCGGTTATGGTCAATCTTAAGCCGAATATCCGATATACTTGAAATGAGTCGGACATTTTTCTCTGCAAAGGACGCTGAAACTAATGCTATCCCTTTTTCAATTATCACCTCTAACGACTCTTCTTCTAGCTTTAATCGAAAGACCGGTGATTCCACATGGGTAAGATCTTCAAGCTCCGTCACCAGTTGCGTCAACCGTTCGATTTCTTCATAGCAGGAATGGATGCGTTCCGGAGTCGGATCCCATACCCCATCTTCCAGTGCGCGCATATGACTTTTCAACGTTGTTAGAGGAGTGCGAAGTTCATGAGCAATGTCTTCTGTCATGGTCATCCGCAAATTTTCTTGTGTTTGTAGTTGCGCGGCCAGCTCATTTAGAGACGATCCTAAATCCGATAACTCGTCTCTTCCAGTAATAACGACTCGTGCCCCCAATTGGCCTTTTGTCATTCTTTGTGCGACACGTTTCATATCAACAAGCGGAGATGAGATCCGTTTGGCCACATAGAAGCCAAGCAAAGAAGCCAGGATGATAGAGAAAACACAAGTCAATAGAATCGTTTGGATTAACGCTTGTTCCAAATGATAATCTAACTGTGGAAGATCATGATTCATGCCCGTAGTCTGCTCTTGATACAAGGAGAAATGATAGTGCGTTTCCACAATGATACTGACCGTTGTTATGATGACAATTCCCGCGGCTATGGCAATGATGATAAAAGCTAAACGGGTATGCAGACGCTTATTCATGTAATCCCACCTGCGAAGCGGTATCCCGTTCCGTATACGGTCACAATATATTGCGGAGACTTCGGGTCACGCTCGATTTTTTGTCGGATATTTTTGATGTGTTGGTCAATCGTTCGACTATCACCCTCAAAGTCGTAACCAAGCACTTTTTCTACTAGCTCCTCTCTCGAAAAATGACGCTGAGGATATTTAGCCAGCACGAGAAGCAATTTAAATTCATTCGGGGTTAAATTAACCTGTTGCCCATCGCAATATACATTGTGCTTCTGGGAGTCAATCACTAAATGTGCACCGTTGAACTCCATGCGATCTGCAAGTAAATGATTATCGTCTGATCGGCGCAAGATAGCTCTGACCCGTGCCACAACCTCCCGTGGGTCGAAGGGCTTGATTAAATAATCATCAGCCCCTATGGACAACCCCCGGATCCGATTGTTCTCCGATACCTTAGCCGTTAGCATGAGAATGGGGACAGAATTGATTTGACGAATGGTTTGACAAACCTGTTCCCCATCCATATCCGGCAGCATAAGGTCCAGAATAACAAAATCGACCGGTTGGGTTTGGATCATTTTCAACGCTTCATGTCCTGATTCAGCTTCCAGCAATGTATATCCTTCTTTCTTAAGGTAGGAGACCACGACATCTCTTATTTTAGCTTCATCATCAACAACTAATATTGTTTTCATTGCAGTCCTCCGCGGGAATCGATTTACCCATTCTGACCTTATCAAAAACATGTGTAGAAATGATGTAGAAATCGTTTCATTATCTCAAATACAAAAAAGAGGACCGCTCGTTCTTGTCCCCTTTTCCAACTAACAAATAGTATTGAGAATAAATCAATTAAATCAAAGAATGAATGGCTTCCTCAAGTGTTTTCTTAGGCACAAATCCCGTAACATTCCCCACAAGAGTGCCGTCTTTATAAATAAACAAAGCTGGTAAACTTAACACATTCAGACGTGTAGATATTTCTGAATCCGTCTCTACATTGATTTTAGCAATTCGAACTTTTCCCGCAAATTCTAAGTCCAGTTCATCAAGTATAGGTTCAAGTTGTTTACAATAGGTACACCATGGGGCCCAAAACTCAATGATGACTAACCCTTTTTGTTGAATCGTTTCCTGGAAAGATTGGTCTGTTATATCAATCACCACAGGATTCCCTCCCGGTTTTCTTTTTAATGCCTTCTATCTAGTCTACTTTTAGACTTTTCGAAGTTTGATTTTTTGTAGTCTTAGCGCATTCAATACGACGGATACAGAACTTAAGGCCATTGCTGCTCCTGCTAACCATGGGGCCAAAAAGCCCAGTGCAGCAATAGGTATGCCGATGACATTGTAGGCCAGCGCCCAAAACAAGTTTTGTTTAATGTTGGCCATCGTTTTCTTGCTCATAAATATGGCGTCTGGAATGCTGGTTAAATCACCGCGCATGAGCGTAACATCAGCGGCCTCCATTGCCACATCTGTACCTGTTCCGATTGCCATCCCGATATCAGCAGTAGCCAGTGCAGGCGCATCGTTGATCCCGTCTCCGACCATTGCTACCTTTTTACCTGCATCCTGCAGCTTCTTTACCTCAGCAGCTTTACCCTCCGGTAGTACTTCTGCGAGAACTTTATCGATCCCCGCTTGTGCCGCTATGGCATTGGCAGTTCGTTCATTGTCTCCGGTAATCATAATCACATCGATTCCAAGCTCTTTCAAGCGATGCACGGCTTCTTTGGATGTTTCTTTGATCGTATCTGCTACGGCAACCATGCCGGCATAGACCCCATCCATAGCGACCAACATCGTCGTCTTGCCCGATTCCTCCAAACGGTTCATGGTATCAAAAGCAGACTCCGCTTGAATATCATACTTGGCCATCAATTTGCGTGTACCGATGAGCAGTTCTTTGCCTTCAACGACAGCTCGTATTCCGAAACCTGGTATAGCCTCAAAATGTTCGGCAGAAGGAATTTCAATGCCTTGATCTTTGATACCCGCCACAATCGCTTCAGCCAGCGGATGCTCGGAATTTTTTTCTGCAGCACCTACGTATCTCAAAAGCGTAAGTTTCTCAACACCGTCTGCAGGAAGTACATCTGTTAGCTCTGGTTTACCTTTTGTTACCGTACCTGTTTTGTCCAAAATTATGGCATCTACTCGGTGTGTAGCTTCCAGATGCTCTCCGCCTTTAAAGAGTATCCCTAACTCCGCTGCACGGCCTGAACCTGCCATAATGGATGTCGGTGTTGCGAGCCCAAGTGCACAAGGACAAGCTATTACAAGAACTGCAATTGCCTTTTCCAGGGCGCCTGTGAAGCTTCCTGGATCAACAGCGAAATACCAGACGAGGAATGTAACGACAGCTATTCCTACGACGATAGGGACGAAAATGCCTGAAATCACATCAGCTACTCGTTGGATAGGAGCTTTAGATCCTTGAGCCTCCTCCACCACTTTGATGATTTGAGCCAGGGCGGTTTCTTTACCGACCTTAGTCGCTTTGATGCGGAGAACCCCGTTTTTATTAATCGTAGCACCGATTACGGTATCGCCTACGCGTTTTTCTACCGGGATACTTTCACCTGTCAGCATCGATTCATCCACTGCTGAGACACCTTCTACGACTGCTCCGTCAACCGGTATTTTTTCGCCAGGCTTCACAACGACGATATCCCCGGCCACAACATCTTCTACCGGTATGATCAACTCTTCAGCGCCGCGAATCACCAGAGCGGTCTTTGCTTGAAGGCCCATTAATGTTTTGATAGCTTCGGAAGAACGACCTTTGGCGAGGGCTTCAAACACTTTTCCAAGAAGGATTAACGTGATAAGTACGGCACTTGTTTCATAATAAAGCTCTACTTGATGGTGACCCTGTCCCCCCAAAGTTTGAAACGTTACATAAAGACTGTAAAAATACGCCGCGGATGTTCCAAGTGCAACAAGCACATCCATATTGGCACTGCCGTTTCTAAGAGCCTTATACGCCCCTACGTAAAACTGTTTTCCGATCACAAACTGTACAGGAGTAGCTAAAGCCAGTTGAAACCAGGGATTCATAAACAAATCGGGCAACCAGATGAATGAAGTAAATGAAAAGTGACTGACCATGGCCCACAACAGCGGAAATGAAAGAACGGCGGAAACGATCAACTTGCGCTTCTGCTTCTTGATTTCCTTAATCCGGTGATCCCCGTTGGCTTTTTGTTCTTGCTTCGGAGCCGCTTGATATCCGAGCTGCGCCACCTTTTTCATCATATCTTCAGCAGACACGCGGGTCGGCGTATATTCCACATGAGCGGTTTCCAACGCAAGATTGACTGTTGCTTTTCCTACACCCGGCAGCTTATTCAGCCCCTTCTCGATGCGGGTAGCGCAGGCAGCGCAGGTCATGCCGGTAATTTGAAATTCAATGCTTTCCTTTACCGTGTCGTATCCGAGCGACTGAATCTTTTTTTCCATTTGTGTTAAATCCGTTTTCGCTGGATCAAATGTAACAGAAGCCTGCTCAAGAGCAAAATTAACTGTAGCGTCAGCGACGCCTTCCAGTTTATTCAATCCTTTTTCAATCCGGTTTGCACAAGCTGCACAAGTCATACCAGTGATTTGCAAAGTCGTTTGTTGTTGTTCTATGGCTTGTATCTTTTCCATTTCTAACTCCTCCATCCGATAACCCAACTGAATATTACTTGCTGTTAACTACTTCTTACACAACATCATACCCTTGTTCTTCGATGGCCTCTTTGATCTTATTTAACTCCAGATTAGCATTATCGTATTCCACGGCAACAGAACCAGAAGTCAAGTCTACTTTGCCCTGAGCCCCAATCGTTTTTAAAGCTCCTTCAATAGAATTCACGCAATGTTGGCAAGACATTCCTTCAACTTTTAATATAACGTTATTCATTGTTTATTCCTCCTGAAAGTTGGTTTATTTCATAAGTTTGTTTACAGTGATAAGCAATTCATTAATAACTTCCTGATCACCCGATTGGATGCGGTCTACCACACAGCCTTTCATATGACCTTCTAATAAAATACGACCGACGCTGTTTAATGCAGATTGAACCGCAGCAATTTGATTCAACACATCATCACAATAGGTATCTTTATCAATTAAGTTTTTAACTCCCCTTATTTGTCCTTCTATACGGTTTAAACGGACATTTAGGTTTTCCTTAATATTATCTGAATGATGACTTCGTCTTTCTTCAGTTACGGAGCAACAATGAGGATCCGTATCTACAACAGCTATGGACTTCATGTGAATTGATATTTTTCTCGCCTCCTCAATAGCATTATACTATACCCCACTACCCTATGCAAGTGAAATGTCTTATCACCGCGGCAACGTGTGTCTTATTAATAAGCTTTTCTTAATCCATGATTTGCTTTAAAGTTTCCAGTGTTATGCGGTCAACAAACTTACTGAACTTTTCTTTACCTTTAGCATGTTCTTTATAATAAGCTATGATTTTAGTAACAACTTGCACGATCTGCTCCTCAGCGACTCCAGACAAAAGCAACTTCGCGAACGATGCCTTAAGTCCTTTAGGATCACCGCCAACATAGATATCGAATGTATTCTTCATTTTTACAACTCCAATATCTTTGAGCAGCGGCTCACTGGTACCGAGCGCACAGCCTGCATAGCCTACTTTGATAGGAGTTGGAGTTTCAATTCCAACGATTGCTTTATTCAATATACATGCTGTCAATAAACCGGCTTCTTCAGCCCCCTTACAGAAATTGCAAGCGATAAGCCTTTTTACGGTAAATCCTGACGGGTAAACCCCCAATCCGGCCTTTTCAAGATTTTTCTTTACATCTTCGACTCGATCTTGTTCGATTTCTATATACAGTTGTTGGAAAGGAGTCATTTCAATCTTGCTGTTCGGACCAGCTAAAGTCCCAATCATAGCTAATTGCTCTGGAGTAAACAAACTTCCCCCAACTTGAATGGATGGTGAAACGGCTATCTTTGTTTTCTCTCCCATGATTTCTTCCCTCCAGCTTGATCTCCGTTATTTTATATCAACTGTAAAAGGAGCTGTAAAAACCTCTCCCTTGTGCTGGAACTGTCCCCAAATCTTATATACTCCGCTTTTCGGGAATGATGTTCCGAATTTGGCATCCGGCCCCTTCGCTTTTTCCTCCAATGGGTGTACGTGCAAATACTCATTGGCATCTTGAGATATAATTACCACGTGACCTACAGCACCTAGATACTGCTCCAGATTTTGAATGCCTTGCTTGGTTTGAGCATCCCGTATATTAAAATTCAAGTTCACATCTTGATTCGGTTTAGTTCCGCTTAGTTGGAGTTCTATTTCTTTGCCCGCCACTTGTTTGACCATTTTAGTGTCAGGCTTCAATGAAACATGCTCTCCTGCTTTCCCTTCCACATTCACCCATTCGCTTTTGGTAACTGTTGAGCCATTCATTGGGGCGAAATCAGCAAATAGTTTGTATTTGCCACCTGCCGGAAACTGGGTTTTTATTATGAAATTTCCATCCCCCTTGTACTCCGGATGAATATGGTTAAAGTATCCTAAATTGTCATCAACGATAATGAGATGCAGAAGCTTTTCATGAGTCTCCTTAAACTGTTTGACCAGATTTCCTTTATCATCCGTTATTTGAATCTTTAACTCCGTGTCTTCGTTTGCTTTTGTTTGTCCGGCGGGGAGCATGAACTTAGCATTTAAGTTATCCGGTTGTGTGTTTTTGTTTTCCGTCTTATTTCCTTCACTATGTTCCCCCCCATGCCCAGAACCATGATTCACTCCTTCTTTTGAGCTTGTGTTGCCACAAGCGGAAAGTAAGCTTACAGCGAGTATAACTGACAGAATAATAGTCTTCTTCATTTGACCTCTCCATTTCTTTAGATAATGTTTTCCTTTGACTATAGAATACCCCACTACCCTATATAAGTCAACAATAATTTAGTATACCCCTGTACCCTATTAATGATTGGATTAAAAAACATCATTTCTGATGTTTGTTCTGCACGATTATTTCAAGAGCCTATTCATGGTTGTCATTAATTCTTCAATGACCTCTGTATCGCCCCCTTGGATTCTTTCCATCACACAGCTTTTCAAATGATGTTCCAGCAATAGCTTTCCTACTCCATTTAACGCAGCTTGTATAGATGAAATTTGGTTCAGTATATCATCGCAGTACGCGTCCTTTTCAATAAGACCTTGTACTCCTCTAACTTGTCCTTCGATGCGCTTCAATCGATTCGTAAGACTGGCCTTCACTTTATCGGAATGATGGCTTTTACGTCCTGCCCCATCAGTAGAACAATGGGTTTCTTCATCGGATTTGTTACCATGCGACTGCTCTATATCTTTATCCATTGAGTATCACTCCCCTTTGTTTTCTACTATACCATACGTGTATATGTGCCTCAATTTCCGTATAGGGTTACTTTATTCCATCAACACCTAAATAAAAAAGAGGCCAAACATAAGTTTGACCAATTTAGCCTGTAATTGTATTACATACCGTCAGAGGGACTGTTGTCTTAACTCTTTGGAGTTCGAATAAACAATACAACAAGCAATGCACCTACTGCAGCCACTACTCCAGACCAGAAAAACGCTGCTTGAAATCCGATATTTAAAGCGGCGACCTGTTCCACAGCGTCGTTTGATGAGGTTGTTGCAGCTGCGATTGCAACCATAGCCGCCAGACCGATCGCAGATCCTATCTGATAACTGGTATTCGCCAAACCTGATGCGAGACCTGCTTCCTCTGGTTTCGCACCTGACATTGCAGCCATAGTTGCTGGGATGTAAGCAAGTGACATTCCCAAAGCACCAAGCAATGAAGCAGGCAACACATGTGAGATGAAATTTCCGTCAATTGGTGTATTCCCTGCAAAAATGAACAATGAAGCGGAAAGAGCTATTAACCCTAGTACAAGGTTGAATTTAAAACCAAATTTGGCTATCATTTTCCCCATTAGACCTACCATGAGAATCATAATTAAAACCGTCATTGGGAGTAAGCCAAGTCCCCCTGCAAAAGCAGAGAACTTTAACACCTGCTGTAAGTATAGGTTGAGGAAAAACCATAGCGGGATCCAGGCACCGGAAAGTGCGATCAACGCTATATTACCGGCTGACAAGTTTGGAATGGAGAATATACGGAGAGGCACTAAGGGATCTTTTTTCACCGATTGAATGATAAGGAACAAGATAAATAAAACTACTGCGATACCTAATATCCAGAAAGTTGTCGAGGATCCCCACCCGTTATGCTCTGCAGTTACAATCCCATATACCGCAAGTACTAGGGCAGCCGTCACCGACAATGCACCCATAATATCGACGTTACCTTTTCTCCGTGTTCCAGCAGACAAGAGGCCAGATGAAACCAAGAGAACAATGATGCCTACCGGAACGTTAATTAAGAATGTCCATTGCCAACTTAACCATTCTGTAATCACACCTCCTAAGAACACACCTGCTGTTCCACCCGCAGCTGCCGATGCTCCCCAAAAACCTAGTGCTTTACCGAGTTCCTTCGGATTCCCGTTAAATAAAATCATGACAATGGTTAGTGCAGCCGGTGCAATTAATGCGGACCCGAACCCTTGTAATGCACGCCCTGCATTTAAGGAACCTTCATTCCACGCTAAACCTGCTAGTAATGACGCTGCAGTAAGGATAAGGAATCCAAGCATAAAGATGCGACGTTGTCCGAATAAATCGGATAGTCTACCACCAAGTAGCAAAAAACCTCCAAAGAAAATTACGTAGGCGTTAAAAACCCATTGAAGACTTGCTTGTGTATACCCAAGAGCGTCTTTAATAGCAGGTAATGCTACCCCAATAATGGACGTATCCATAATAACCATGAAATTGGCCAGACATAATAGCGCTAAGGCTTTCCATCGACGAGCGTCGGGTGCGCCTGCCACTTGTGCTTGATTTGCCATAATAACTACCTCCTTTTCTTTTAGATACATAATAGTTATGTTTATAAAAAAGCTCGTGACGGCCGTCTTTCCGAGCCCAATAATTTACGCAACGATTATGTATCGACAGAAATAATAGTATAGCCCCCTACCCTATATTGTCAATATGCTGGACCCAGAAAAATTACAAACAACGCAATAAGCAACAAAATACGGCAGCCTAAAACATGAAAATAATGTTCTAAGGCTGCCGATGGTGGTTTTTAGCTATAGTTTCCAATTAGACAAGACTGTATAAGGGTTCCAATCATATCTTATTGTTCTGTACTGTATGTTTACTTTCCTTATTGCACTTATCCTGCCCTTGATCTTGTAGGAAGCCATTCGAAATTTTTTGTGCATAGCGTTTAGCAATATCGATGATCATATCTAACTGCTCATAGTGCATAGAGAAAATCAAATCATACCGAGGGAGCTTAATCAAGAAAATCAACAACAAAGTATAACATAGCCTATTTATTAAGATACCTGGCTGTCCGCCAGGTTCTTGTTGGTTGAGTTCAGCCCATATACTTATAAATATTGTTCAAAAAAAAGCAGCCTCATCGATATAATCCTCGATTCAGCCACTCTTCGGTTCTTCATACTTATTCCAGCCCTCGATCTAGGAGCTGCCCATCTTACGACGAGTGTTAGTAGGTTTGTTCGTGTGTTGACTCTTCATCACTGGACCGCCACTGCTTCCCGATTTCTGATGATTCGTCTGACCGCTGTTGCCCTTCTTCTTCTGGGCCAACATTTCCTTGGCGGCTTCTGCAAGCGACTTCTTCTTAGGCTCTTGTGCTGCTTGTCCGTCCTGCGTATCTTGTCCAGCTTGTGGTTGTTTCGTTTCTTCTGACATTGTAATCACCTCACCTATTCCTATTATGCCATCATAGGGTCTCCAGGAGACAACTTTTTCCTACATCAACTTTATCGTGAATCGGCCGGGAAAACAAGTCCCATTTGTCGACGAGCCTCATCCATAATCTCCATGACTGCCATTGAATTGGCATGTGAGTTAGTGAGCGACTCCTGCTTCCCCTGCTTGAGTAGTTCAATGAATTCCGTAATCTCATAAACCATATTATGAGCAGATTGAGGCTCGGTGATCTCCTCTACTGAACCATCCCTATAACGGATTTCCACCCTATCGGGCTGACTGATTTTATCGATGATCAGCGTCCCTTCCTCGCCCTGAATCTCGGAGGAAGCATGTGATTGCGATATTTTCGAATGCAGGATCACCCCCTCCATCTTCCCGTATTTAAGAAGCAGGCTGCCTTCTCCATCTACACCCGATTCTAATAGCAGGCCATTGGCTTGGACAGAATCAGGCTTGCCGAATAACACTACCGAGGGATAAATACAGTAGATTCCAATATCCATTAATGATCCGTTTGAGAAGATAGGGTTAAACGCATTCAACACCGTTCCTTGTTTGTAGGCATCATACCTAGAAGAGTATTGGCAGAAGCTTGCAAAATAACGACGGATCGGTCCGAGCTTGTGCAAATGTTTTTGAATCGAAATGAAATTGGGTAACAGTGTAGACTTCATTGCTTCCATCAACAACACTTGATTATGCTCGGCCGCCTCTATCATCTTGCGCAGCTCCTGTGCATTAGAGGCAATTGGCTTCTCACACAATACATGCTTTCCATGGTTCATACAAAGAATAGCCTGTTCAGCATGGAATGAATTCGGACTAGCTATGTAAACCGCATCAAAGGCATCACTGGCGACAAATTGATCTAATTGCGTATATAGGTTAGGGACGTTAAACTTCCTGGCGAATTGCTGGGCACGTTCCTCTGTCCGTGAATATACGGCAGTTAGAGTAAAATCACTATTCTCTGAACCACCTTTGATAAATTCTTCCGTAATGCGATTCGTGCCAATCACACCAAAACGTATCATGTTTCGTTCCTTTCTTCTTGCGTATGTCTTTTCTGAATTGATTTTCATTGGAAAGTATACCATATTTGCTTGAAAAAGCCGGATTTGCGATAATGAACTTGCACACAACTGTTGGAGGAGCGTGATCTCATGAGTGTACAACAACCGCAATCTTCTACCCTATTCGCCTATATCGGCTCCTACGCCGAGGCTGCCAATCCAGGATTATACACCTGCACATTCAACGAGCAAACCGGCAGTCTGACTCTTATTGAACAAACAAGCGGCTTACAAAACCCTACTTTCCTTGCTATTGATCAGCCCAAACAGAAGCTGTACGCGTTGTCTGAGCATATTACAGACGGGAAACGCAGCGGGGCAATCCGGGCCTATGACATCGAGTCTGAGACGGGCAAGCTATCCCTTCTCAATGATGAAGCTAGTGTTGCGGCTCCAACTTGTCATATCAGCTTGGACCGTTCCCGACAATTTGCTCTTGTTGCGAGCTATTCAGGCGGTCTTGTCGGTTTGTCCCCCTTACAGGAAGATGGACGGATCGGACCCCATGTAGATGTTCATCAGCATAGCGGCTCCAGCATCCGACCTCAGCAGGATCGGCCTCATCCTCATTCGGCCTACGCGGATCCCGCCAATCGATTTGTCCTTGTCCCCGATCTGGGGATGGATCGCATTGTGATTTACCGTCTAGATCTACAGCAGTTCAAGCTAATCCCGCATGGAGAGGTTGCATTAGCACCGGGCGCTGGTCCGCGTCATTTCGCTTTTCATCCTACACTATCCTGCGGTTATGTGATTAACGAGCTTAATTCTACTATTACCGTATTCCACTATGATGCCGAGCTGGGACAGCTATCCGAAATTCAGACTGTCCCGACCTTACCGGACTATTATACAGGGGACAATGCTTGCGCCGACATTCACATTTCTTCCGACGGACGCTTCCTATACGGCTCCAACCGGGGTCATGACAGTATAGCGGTGTATGAGATAGAAGCATCCTCAGGCAAGCTGAGCCTTGTGGAGCATGCAGCTACAATCGGCAAGCATCCGCGCAACTTCGGACTTTCTCCGGATAACCGGTTTCTATTGGTTGCTAATCGTGACACAGATGACGTCATTACCTTCGCAAGAGATGCGGAGACCGGAAAACTGCAGCCGACTGGCGATGTCCTAAAGGTGTCCAAGCCCGTATGCGTCCAATTTCTAACTCGACAATAAGCTAGTTTTTGAATGATAAGCTGCTCCCAGGAGCAGCTTTTTTATGGTGAAGATAGCCCCAACACTCCTAACACTTCCTTCACACTCTACTGATACCTGACTGTTTTTCGATAGACTATCCTACCAAGAGTCTATATAATGAGAACATAAGAGGGAAATGTTAGAAAAGAATTAAGTTTCTAAACAAATTGAGGTGTCACCCAAATGAAGATTCTAATAATAGAAGATGATACTATTTTTGGCGACATGTTAAGTATGTACCTTGCAGAAGAGAATTTTATTGTCCAACGAGAGGCCACGGGTCAAGAAGGGCTGCTCGCTTTTCATACATTCATGCCGGATATCATTCTGCTCGATCTCGTCCTTCCGGACGCAGATGGAATGGATTTATGTGTCACTTTTCGCGAAATGACGAATATTCCTATCATCATCATCTCCATGAATTCCAAAGTCAGCGACAGAATTCAGGCCTTAACTGCAGGAGCGGATGATTATTTATGTAAGCCGTTCAGCATGCAAGAGTTGAAGGCCCGTATTATGGCTACAAGCCGCCGAGCGCAGCTGTACAACTCATCGCTCTCTCAGCTGGCGGTCGCTCAAGAGACGGTTGAGGCCCAGAACCCTAACCGGATTCGCATCGATCTGGAGCGCCGCTCAATTTATATCCATAATCAGGTGATTGAGACTACATTCTCCGAATTTGAGATCATGAAGCTGTTCTATCAGCATCCCGGTAAGGTGTTCAGCCGTGACGATCTGATTAATTCCATTCGAGGCATCGATTCTTATGTCAACGAACGCTCCATTGACGTTCACGTGACGAATCTGCGCAAGAAGATCGAAGACAATCCCAAGCAGCCTACTTATATTAAGACCGTCTGGGGGATCGGCTACAAGTTCATGTACCCTTAGCAGAATGAATCAGATCTCTTTGAATGGACGTTGGAACACTTTGGGTATAGCGGTCTCGAAGCGCAGCAGCTTCCCTGATACTGGATGCTGGAAGGCAAGCACGCGCGCATGAAGACCGAGCCTCCCAATGGCTTTGCTTTTGGAACCATACTTCTTATCCCCTACGATCGGATGCCCGATATCTTCCATATGGACGCGAATCTGATTCTTCCTCCCCGTCTCCAGGTTAACCTCTAGCAAGGAGAATTCACGATTCGATTGAATGACCTTATAGTGAGTCACTGCATGCTGCCCATCATTAGGGTAAGCACTTGAATACATCTTAAGTGTCTTACTCTCCTTCAACCATGAGCTTATCGTTCCTTCCGATTTCTTAACGGCGCCCTCCACCAACGCTACGTAAGTCCTCTCTTTTACGAGCTCCTGCCACGAATCCTGCAATATCTGCTGAACCTTCTCACTTTTCGCGAACATCATCACCCCTGATGTATCCCGATCTAACCGATGTACAATAAAAATGCGGCTATTGGAATCCCCTTTACTGCGCACATGGGCCGTAAGCTGACGGTAGGCCGTTAATTCCTTCTCTTCCGCTGTAGCGATGGACAGGAGGCCTGCGTCCTTCTGCACGACCAGAATGTCGGCATCCTCATGCAGGATGGTCAGTCCGATCATCTTCTGTGCTTCTTCTGCAGCCGCTTGTCCCTTTACAATGGATACCGTCTGCCCAGGGATTAAATTATAGTTGTATACCTTGATAATCTTGTCGTCTACCTTTACAAGACCGTGTGCCAGCAAGGATTTCACTGCATTCCGCCCCTGATTGGTGATGTTAGCAAGCAGGAAGGTAAGCAATTCGGATGGTTCTTTGACTGTGTAACGTTTTGGTGGCGCGGTGGGCTTGCTTGGGCCGCGTTGTTGCTTGCGATTGGATGGGTTGGAGCTGGAATTACTTTGCCTTCTCATGCGTTAATATGCCTCCTAGAGTTTACCTGTGTTCATTATACCACAAGCATAAACGGCTTTGCCGTCCTATAAGGCGGCGTCCGTTTGGCGAAGAAATATCAGAAAAGGATGAATTTTATACTTTCTGATATTTTGAAAAAAACCTCTACATCTCCCCTGAGAAATGGGACTGTAGAGGTTTGCTTATGCTTGTTTAAAATTCGAAGGCAGGGGGCACGTTAACCTGGACACCATTCCATATTTTAACATGCAGAGATTTGTTGTTCCCGCCCTTCACATTCGCGCCTGTCACTTGTACGGTGTAGATGGCTCCGGTTTCATCTGAAGCCGTAAATTGCATAAACAGTCCTGAGTTCGTTACGACAGCCCATTGGGTCCCCGTTACCGTGAGGCTGATCCCTTGAGGCGTCGCGAACATCCGGCCGGTCACAACCGCTTTCGAGGTCGATCCATCGTAAGCGACATCAAGATCTACGTGGAGTTTCATAGCCTTGACACCGATTGTGGCATTCCCGGCAGACAAATCGAGTTGAGCTTTAACACTTGTATTCAATTGACTCGGGTCGAATACGGCTACAGTTGCTGCCATCGACGACGCAGTCTTGTAATACCCGTTCATTTCAAGCTTTGCCGTAATTTCATAAACACCCTCAGGCAATGGGAGGTTCGCCGTGACAACTCCATCCGCAGCTGCTGTATACACCATGCGAAGTGCATCGCTCGTGTACGGCACCTTCGATCCGTCCGGTGTAATTACGACCGCATCGAAACGTACAGGAAGCCCTGTCACAATGCCTGGCGTTCCGTCTGCCTGTTGGACGATCTTCGCAGTCAGCATTACACTACCGCTAGTCGGTTGTACCAATTCGCCCGCATATTCAATTGCGACTTCTTCCTTACTGATTGTCAACGTGCCTTCAGCCGAACTGCCCTCGTAATAGGCGGCCGGATCAATAAACACCGCACGTACATTTAGACTTGCGGTCTCCGATCCGGAGCCGATGCCGTCATTTACGAAGTAAGGAACGACTGCCGTTCCTGTACCATCGGTTACCGCATCACCTGCGTGTTGACCCGCTACGGTAAACTCGACCCGCATACCGGTAATAGGATCTCCCTCGGCAGTTGTTAGAACGGCCCGGAGCTCGCTTACGTCGCTGTAGACGCCTACGGCATTGTCTACGGAGATCGAAGTGGCGATGCCCGATATGGTCAATGTTATGCTGTTGCTCTGCACACTTCGATCGGCCATCGTTACATGAGCCGTAACCTGCACAGTGCCGGAGCGTTTAGCTTCGATTTGTCCGTTTGCAATCGTTACGGAAGTCGGATCGCTGATTGTATACGTCACAACAGCACCTGATAATTCCTTCGTGGTCCTGCCCTTCTCGAGTATACCCTTCAAGGCAACAGGTACATGTTCGCCAACTTTGAGATTAGTAGTTGGAACAGTCAATTCCGCTCCTGTCAATTTCACAACAAGATTAGGATCACTATACTTATAAAGGTTCGGCCCTTCTGGATCCCTGTATAAATAGAAGCTTCCGAAATCATCCTGCGCGAGCTTCTTTACTTGAGTCGCCAACACACTAACTGCTTTGGTGGCTGCGTCTACCTTGAAAAACCTTCCGGCCACAGTTGCATATACATTACCATCTGTCCCTGTCTCCATGGATCCGTCGATCCAACGGCCGCTTGCATCAGGAAACTCATTCTTACTGTAAATCACTTGCTTCTGTACTGGATCGTAGACGAACAACGCTCCATTGGCCAATCCCCAGATGTTGCCGTCTGGTCCGATGTGTAGAGCTGTGATAGCCTGTTTGCCAGCCACCGGAACAACTTGATGCTCGATCTGTTTGCTAGCTACATCCCAGACGAAGAGTACCGCTTCATTCGCTAAAGGGGTGCCGCCTTGTCCTCCATGAATGGAAGTACCGCCATACAATTTGCCATCCTTGTACACTAGCGAAATAATACTTTGATTCGGAACCAGATTCCAATACACGTCCGGTTTGCCTCGCGTATTCAAATCATAGACGGCCAAGACGCCACCCAATAGTCCATTTTTCGGAACAGTACCCACAAACAGCTTATTCATGTCTTCCGAGCCTGCCATTCCGAATGGCCGATCCTGAAGCGTATATCCCGGTATGGCTGCGTTCTCTTTAAGATCAAAAATAACAACCGGGTTCAACTTATCTGAATTCGTACGATTCCAAGGCTTGGAAAGATCATATTCGTAAATTTTTGCATCTGGGTAAAGCCCATAATATATTTTGTTCCCGATAACCGTAATTCCCTCTTGCTGACCCAAGCCATTAAGATACATAGATTGACCTGAAGAAGGAGTATGCACACCAACATTGCCTGACAAATATCCCGATGTGTAGATTTTTCCATCTGGACCTTTCTCAATATCGTGAATGTTCACGGGCTCTGCAGGAATCTGGATTTCGGTAACTTTAACGTTACCCGTCTGCAGATTGTATTTGTACATTTTGCCGCCATTTCCAGTCAAACCGACCAGACTGTACCCAGGGAAGCCTTCCTCCTGAAGCTGGACAAAATCATATCCAATTGCTGCACCATCTATGCTAGCTCCTAAGGATTGAATCGTATCGGTGTCCAGATCGTACGAATACAGGGCTCCGGCAGCAGCTGCATAATAAATCTTGTTTGCAATCGGTGATTTCGGTGAAACGCCTCTGGAGAACATGGGCACATCATACATCTTGGCGCCAGTATCGGCATTTGTAACCTCAATTTGCTCTCCGGTCGCCGCATTCAGTACGAACATCTCATTCGCATTGTTTGCTTCCTTCTTAGCGAAGAGCTTGCCGCCTACCAGATTGAGATCGTACACCGAGATAATATTGCTGTATTTGGATGGGAGCAAATCCTTCTTTACGCCAGTTGCAAAATCATACTCGACCAGCCGCGCCTGGTTCCCAACCCCAGCGTAAACTTTATGCGTATCTGGATCGTATACAACGACACGAGTCCAACGTTCACCGCTGCTCTGTGAGGACAACGTCCCGAAATCAGTAAATTTATTCGTTACCGGATCATATTCATACAAATTCGCAGTAGGATAAGTGCTTCCGTACATTTTACCGTCTTTACCGTTTGCCATTGGATATAAGACCGAATCCTTGGTCGGTAATGGATGACCTAGATTCCTCAGCTCACCTGTCGCTGGGAAATAACGATACAGCAGTCCCAGATTGTATCCGCCTAGATAGACGGTACCATCATTGGCAACCGTAACCGACCAAGCTCCAGTCACGTCCGGCATTGGCATACTCTTGACCACTTGCTGAGTCTCGATGTCTATAACCGTGAATATGGCAGGTACGCCTACCGCTACCGAATAAATGACGTCACGCCCGTTCGTATCTTTTCCAGTATCCCCCCTCATAAGGGTAACGTTCCGGATTTGAACGCCAACATCCTGGCCTACTTTTACAATCGAATTCTGAGGAATAGTCGTTGCTACGACGTGAGTCCCTCTTAGCAATCTAATGTTATCTACGTAATACTTAAACGTTTTATTAGCGCTGCCAGCGAACATGACGGCAGCATAAGTTGCTTCAGCCGGGACTTCTGCAGTAACCGTATTAGTGAACCATGAGGCCGCCGGATCTGATTTAATGCTCCATGCTTGCTTGCTAAGATATTTCTTGTCTTTGTCAAAGTAACGCACATACATATCTGCAGAACCATAGTCGATAAACGTATCAGCTAATGCTGTGTAAACCGCACCTGGTTCCACTTCGATCAAATCACTAATGACATTAAGGAACTTTCCTGGTTCATTTTGAATATACATGCTTTTCGCGCCGGTTTTAAACATATCCCCTGTAATTCCGAATGTACTGCCATCTGTTGCAGGGGCATATTTTTTCCAGCCTGGGATCGTATTGTCAACAACAGCTTGCTCGAAATCTCCATTATTGACAGCTTTGGTCACACTAATGTTGTCCAAGTAGTACGAGTATGTCTTCTTATTCCCCGAAATCAACGAAATCTTAAGTTTTACACCCCCAGGCTGAACGGTGAAAAGCTTCTCTGTGTAAGCCCATTCCCCCGCAGGTGTCGAGGCACTTAAGTAAGTGTGAAAATCTTTTGCGTCCGCACTTTTCACGATTTTCCCTGCTTGATCATACACATACACATACAACCCCTCAAGCGCACCTGTTTCCAGGTAGAATTGAGTGCCGAGACGGTAAGTTGCCCCTTCCTGAACATCAATTAATTCGCTTTCCATGTTGATACCAGCACCGGTTGTCTTTACATTACTCACAAAAAGACTTTGTTGTCCCTCTTTCTTTTCCAAGCTGCTTACCGATGCTAACCCTGAGTTTACTTTCCAGTTGGGAATGCTGCTGCCCGTTGTTGGAGCTTCAAAGCCTCCATTCGGTACGAAATACTTTGGCGCAGGAGGTGCAGGAGGAATTTCTTCCGTCCATTCCACTTGATCATAATAAAGTGTGCCTTGTCCGGAGTTCTTCAAGGTAACGGCTATTGTTACCGTATTAGCCGGGGCTGCTTTAGTAACCGACAGCTTGGTCCAGCTGCCGATCGCAGGAGTCAACGTCTGATTGGCTTGATCCAGCAACTGGTTTGCCTGATCATAGAAGTTCAATTGAATCTCAGCTGCTGCTACACCTGTTCCATATACCATTGCGGAAACAGTCTGATTCCTGCCGACATTTGCGGTAACGTAGTTACTCATGACGCCTATAGGCTGACTCGAAGGATTGTCGAGCTTCAAGCTTTGAACGCCTTCAAGCTTCGTGTTCGAATCCAGAGCAATTCCTTGGGTTCCATTCAAGCTCTTCCAGTGTTGAACGAAGCCGTCAGAAAGCGGAAGCTCGAAGTTCGGATTCTGTAGCGCAGCAAAAGTTCCGAGAGGCGGCTCCACTGCTGCTACTGGTTGTTTCAATTCTTCGATCTTGAAATCGTCCCAGTAACTATATGCTGTACCACTTCTTGCCGATGCTATTACAATAGCTGCCTTTGCTGCATTAGCCGGTGCAACTGAGCTAACAGAGATTTGCTGCCATTGCTTGAATGGACCCACATATTCAAAGATAGCAGTTGGAGGATTAGGATTGAGGTTCACTCCATTAGTATCAAAATATACGAGTTGCAACTGTACGGAAGACTTCTCCAAATACAACATGGCAGAGGCAGAATAGTTAGTATTTGGGGTAACGTCCACCTTGTCGCTCATTGAACCAAATAAAGCGGTTGTATCCTTGTCATCGATCTTCAAACTAGATGTTCCCGAAAATTTCGTTGTTTGATCCACACTCACGGTCCCTAGCTTGCCTGCCCCCCCAAATTGAGGTGTCCAGTTGGGAACACTTGTTGTTGCAGGTTCCTCAAATCCAGCGTTCGGAATTTCTTTCGAAACAGATATCACACGCTCAAATGAAATGTCGTCCACGTAAATAGTTCCTACTGGTGCTACACCAGTAAGTATCTCAATTGCAGCATAATTAGTATTAAGGGGTGCTACTGCTTTTATAGCAAATCTTTGCCATTTACCAGAATTAGAAGCTGTCATGTTTTGACTATTCATCGATGTGCTCAACGGTAAAGGATTATTTAGACTATCGTAAAAGTTTACTTTCAATTGTATGCCAGGGGCTGAGCTTTCTAAATAAACCCAGGAAGAAAACCAATAGACAGTACCCGCTGTTACTTCCACCTTATCGCTTTCCACTTTAAAGCTTCCAGCATCATTATCCGTAATCTTCAAGCTGCTCGCTCCGCTACGAAATAATGCAGAAGTTACGGAAACGCTTCCAGTAGTTCCCAAGGTTTTACTCCAACCAGGAATACTTTCTCCCACTACTGGCAGCTCAAAACCCGGATTAACCAGAGCAGGCTGTGGGGCGGGACTATCAGCCGCCACTGAAGTTACACCGCCTGTGTAGCCCACAGACATCATGATACAAATACATAAGAAATACATAAGAGCTTTTCTGATCATAAATCTCTTCATTTTCTTCCATCCTCCCTTTACTTGATTCCAATCGTTTTGAAGAACACAACCGCCGCTCCCCCCACATATTTTTGTGAACACAAAAATGGTATAGGTTTGGTACCTATACCCATAGTAAACGGTTTCAAAAGGTCCGTCAATGTTCAGATTTCACTTTCTTGCAAATAAATGTCTTGAATGGCTTGTGCTGCTTCTTCAGGTGTCTGCATCCCTGCCCAGAACGGCTTCAGCTTGCGGCTGATAACTGCAAATGCTCTGCTTGACGGTAGAATCTGAGACAAGAAAAGGGAAGCTTGTACCCCTTCTTCACTTACGCTTAGGGCTGCTGCCTCTTCGTCAGAGAGCATTCTTTGATTCAACTTGTCCCATGTGGAAAGAAATCCTGTTTCCTCAATCATCTTTTCTTGAAAACCCCAGGATACCGCAAATCGAATAAAATGTTTGGCCATGGCCGCATTCTTGCTATATCTCGAGATCATAAAGGCATTGGCAATAAGCAGCTTTCCGCCTTGCTCTCCTTGATTATCGGAGCTTGAAGGAAGCGGCGCAACGTGATACCGGTCCTTTTGTTTGAATATTGGAGTAGTGAAGATCGTGGCGAGCTGCATCCCGATTCTTCCTTCCTCGAACATGTCATGGATGAACTGGTAGTCGCCAATTGCGGCAATTGGTGCGATACCGTCCTGATACAGCATGCGCTGCAACAATCTGAGTGAACTGACAAGACCTCGTTCAGCCAGTTCCCCCTCTGCCGTTCGCTCGAATCGGAAGCCATTGGCAAAAGCAAGCACAGGCCATCTGCTCCACGAGTCTGACATGCCGAACCCATATCGGTCTATGATGCCATCACTGTTACAATCCTCATTCAGAGATTTGGCCACCTCCACAAATTCATCAAACGACCATCTTTTATTCGGCAGCGCCATGCCTTGCTCTTGGAATACTTCGCGGTTGCATGCCAGAAACACAGGTGAGAACGTTACAGGAATTGCATACGGTACACCATCTGTTACGAAGGCTTCGTTTAACCGGCCATAGTCTGTCGTCTGATTATTCTTGACCTCCGCAAGCGGCAAATAGTCATTCAAGTCCGCCTCGAAATAATCCCGGTCCCAGATAAGGAACAGATCAGGATGAATTCCAAGCTCCAGCCATCGCTTCACATCCATTCGGTTCATCTCATCCGTACGGAAGACATTAACTGTTACACGGGGATAAGCGTCTGTGAAATCTTTTATCAGCTTATACAGCACTTGATCGGCAAATTTGGAGGAACTGGGGCACAGAACAAGCAGCGATTGTTGATCTTTCTCCACACGATTCGGCAGATCGGCTATAATCGTCCCCTTCCCGACCATCTTGATCAGAAGCCCTTCTTTCATAAGTAAATCAAGGGCTTGTCTGAGTGTATTACGGCTGGAATCGTATTTCACACATAAGTCTTTCTCAGAGCTTAAATAATCCCCAGGGTTCAAATACCCTGCCTTGATCTGCGAGCGAATATCATCAGCAATATGCAAATAACGAAACTTCCTAAGATTCATTTAGTTCCCCCAACCTCACATTCAACAGTCTTCTTTGTATTCAGTATAGAACATTTTGGCAATTGTAGAAAACTTAAAAAAAACACCCCTGTCGCAGCCATCCGCTACAAACAGGGGTGATTCGTTGGTTTAGGGCTTGCGCTTATTGTAGCCTCGATCTTCATACGGCTGCAGATGTTCCAGCCATTTGTCCTCCAGCTTCTTCAATGCGTCCTCCAGGTCGA
Source organism: Paenibacillus sp. J2R1T-4 (assembly GCF_059692235.1). Lineage (NCBI taxonomy): Bacteria > Bacillati > Bacillota > Bacilli > Caryophanales > Paenibacillaceae > Paenibacillus > Paenibacillus sp. J2R1T-4. The sequence goes on from NZ_JCAUBA010000023.1 coordinate 86,000, forward strand.
AGTAGCCGGTTTCCTTGATCTCCAGAATCTCTGGAACATCAATCACAAAGGCATCCGCACCATATTCCTTCCACTCTTGCTGAAGCTCCTTATTGATATAGCTCCCCATACCAAGGGAGAATTCAATGCCGTTTATCGTTCGGGTATTCTTGGTTCCTGTCAGAAACACCTTCCCGTTCTTCGTATTCGTTATGCGGATTATTCCTGCTTCAATCTTCGTTTCTTTATACTGCTGCTGCAACTCTTTTCTTCGGTTCATAACACGTTCCTCTTCTCTTATAATTAGGTCTTGAGCCAATACACGCTACCGTCGTCCTTCCGGTCCATGAAGCCGTATTCGATCAGGAATCTTCTAATGATGGCGTAGTCCTCGTAAATAGGCGCTATAATCTCGTTCGTTTCTTTCTCTGTGTACTGGTGCTCTCTTTGGAAACGGCCTGCAATCTCCCGCAGTACAATGTATCTATGCTTTTCCTGCAAATCGAATGTCTTCAAAGGACCGTCTAGTCCATCAGGAAAAGCCTTCTGCAATATTCGCTGCTTCTCCGCTGCCGTCACATTGTAACGCTGATCCACCATCTTGGCGGTCTGGTGCAGATTCACAAATGCAGGAGCGTGATCGTCCTTCTCCTTCAGCAGCTCCATCATGACCAGGAACACCTTCGATTGCCTCTCCTTCTCCTTCAGCACAAAACGGTGATTGCGAATCGTTGAGGCGCTGCCGATGCCAAGCTCTTTCTGAACCTCTGCATCGTGCTTCCCTTGATAAAATAAACGAAGCAAGCTATTCTGATGCTCGGTAAGCCCAGTCAATTTCTTATCCAGCTTCGTCAAATAGTCGAATACGGATCCATGCGTCTTCCGGATATAGACCTGCATGTATTTCTCTGCTTCATACAGCACCCCGTCCTCGGGATAGATGATGCCCTTTTCTATGGTTTTGCCGCATAACAAGCTTATATAATGGTCATCCGTCTGCACATAACCGCGTTTCAATTCCTCCATCGAGGCATTCCAGAACAACTCCGAGTAATCCAATACCAAACACACCTTATCATTTAGTAGTTATTTTATAGACATTTTACAATATTGTTTATAGTTTAGTCAAACACTTATAAGCGAATTAGATCTTGTGAGCAATGATGTAGAGACAGGATTGGGTTCGAATACAGCAACTAATGTGAGTAAAAACCCGTCTGTAAGGTTATAAAAGTATAAGAGACAAATAGAATGGAGGAACCCCCATGATCCGCATTTACAAAAAAATGGCCATTCTGATGTTAAGTGTGATGTTCATCCTATTGGCAGGTTGTACAAGTGATGGGGAGCAGACAGGGCCGAATACTGGAGAAAATACAGCAAGTCCACCCATTGGCTCGCCAAGTCCTTCCGGCAGTGCTATGACTCCTACAACTTCGGCGTCTCCGACTTCAACCCCTATTGCGACACCTGCAGGCTCTACTGTTATTAGTCAGACAACAGGTAAAGTTACCGCTATAAGACTTGCTAATCCCCAGTCCGGTTGGACAGGCGGCGAAGGCTGGATCTCCAGAACCGATGATGGCGGAGTAACTTGGCGGAAGCAGTATCAGGGGAAGGGAACGATCCAGCAAATCTTCGCCTTGAACAGCCAGGATGCCTGGGCAACCATTAGTCCTGACCCGAGCAAGCCAGAGTTACGCCAGTTACTGCACACAATAGATGGCGGCAAGCAATGGTCGCTTGTAGGCAGTATGCCGAATGGCGGATTCCTGCACTTCGTATCTACCGATGAAGCATTCAGCGCGGACGCACGAACTACAGATGGCGGGAAAACATGGAACAAGCTTATAACGCCTGATCAGACCATAGGAGACGCTTACTTCCATGACAAAGAGCATGGCTGGACGGTTACGCAAAGTCCCAATTCTTTGAATACATTCGAAGTGCAAGCCACGATTGACGGCGGTCGAACTTGGAAGACCGTCCTATCTCGGGAAACCGCTGCTACGATTAACGGAGTGGTCATTCGTTCGGCTGGCAAGGAAGATGCTTGGGTACAATTAACAGGCGGTTCTGGTATGACTCAAACATCCTATTCTTTGTTCCACACATTAGATGGGGGTGGGCAATGGCAGGCGGTGCTTGCGAATTCTACTGCGGGGGGCGGACCAGCACCAGGCTTTCCGCTTAATTACAATGATGGGCCGAAGAACACAGGATCGAAACCCGGTCCTCTGTATGTAATCGATCCAAAAGCGGCCTTCATGGGCGGCTCCTGCCCTGCTTGCGATAATCCGAATACAATCGGATGGACGCTCGACGGCGGTAAAACATGGACCAATGGACCTGCCTCATTCCCGGGCTACGGGGACGCTCAAATTGCTTTTGCCGATCCCAAGCAAGGCTGGTGGATTGTCACTGATAACAAGGAGCCTTCGGTTATGTATACAACCAAAGATGGTGGGGCCACTTGGACGAAGGTTCATTCGTTCGATGCTCCGAAGCAAGGGTCTTGATCGGATTAGCTAACTTTATCAAGCGAATAAATGTTCCTTGTGTTTAAAATCAGGAAACCTCTGGATAGATCATCCAGAGGTTCTTGGCGTTTCTAGAAAAACATAAGCCTCCTGAACAATTTGATCTCTAACAGGGATCATTCCTTTACTTTCGCACGAAATTTGATAAGATAATAGGAGCAACATACGTTAATCAAAGCTGGACTAATGGTGTTCCCTTCGTCTACCGCATACAGCACTTTAACTTCTTAGAGAGTCAGGTGAGCAAGACTGGATAAAGAGTTATTCGTTCGGGTGGTCAACAGGCTTCTGATTCGATCGGGAAGCCAGGTGAGCGTGAACCTCGAAGGACGTTTCCCCAATTCTAGACTGATCGGCGGCAAGTACCGCATGGCAACACACAGCATCACCTTATATCAGGATACGATCAGACAGCAGTGTCTCCGATTATTCGGTTCCTTGGATCGGTTGGAGGAATATATCAGTGTCATATTCGCTCACGAGTTAGGCCATGCAGAGGATTTACAGTTGGACCAACTCTGCTGCAAGCTCGATGAAGATCTGACGCCATCGGAACGCACACTTACCATGCTGCAGATCGAAGAGAATGCCTGGCTGTATGCAGAACGGTTATTATCAGCAGAGCCGGAGCAAGGAATTCTACACACGATTAGAATGGAATCACTAGCGATCTATCGAGAAGCTCCGTCCATGAAGGAGCTGCAAGCCGATATCGCTTGAACATACAGGAACGGCCAAGAAGCCTCCAAGCCCGCTGAATTGCGGGTAGGAGGCTTCTGTTTGTATTCTCATTTCTTATCCTGCACGATCGCTGCCTAAGTATAGAGGCCTAGCGTTGCTGCCTGTCCTGGGATTGGCCTCCCTTACGACCTGCCTCTTCGCGAGACATTTTATCATCTTTTTGCTGATTGTTCTGATTGTCGCGGGATTGCCCGCCTTTTTGACCGATCTCCTGATAGAATTCACGGTCATGATTGCTCGATGTAGCTTCTCCGCCCTTGCGTCCTGCTTCTTCCCGGCTCATATTCCCATTCTGGTTCCGATCCCGGTTCATACCTTGGTCGTTCTGGTTCCTGTCTTGGTTCTGTGCCATTCTGAATCACTCCTTAAAAGGGTTTGGACTAGCCACTCTTATTACCCGTATCTAAGGGAAGTGAAACAATTCAGCGCGGATTATGATCGCTTCAAACAATGGGACAGCAGATTGCGAGTCATCTGCTGAACTCGACGATCAAGTCCTTGTGTCCGACCATAAGAGCCCATTGCCGGGACATGCCCGGGCGGATTGCTTAACCCTTCCGCCCACCAGATCGTACCCGCATTGAACACCCAATTGCCATGCGGACCCGGGTAGATAACGGCGGAATGTAATCCGTCTCCCTGCTCACGTACCCCTAATCCATGAATCTCGACATCAGAGAAAGCTTGTCCCACCAAGCGGCTGGAAGCCACGATTTCTAACCCTTCTATATCTTTGAAAGGATAGCCGTGATACTCCCATCCAATCAACCCTGGAATACTGTCCCCCGCCTTCATGCCGGTCCCCTCGAACAACCAGTGCTCCGGCTTACTGACCGTCCAGTCTCCATACCCCGGGCCGAAGCTGCTCGATCCCATCAGCTCACGCTCATCTGTGAAATAGCGACCGCGAGCAAAGGAACGGAACCTGTCCTCTGCCGGCTTCTCATAAGTAGCGATTTCGTGGTACAGTGCATTCCCGGAAAGGAAGAGCAGACTAACGCCAGCATCTCTTGCGCTAGTCGCATTTTCATACATCTGACGGGTCCAATATTCGTCATGACCGACGGATATGAACACCTGGCAGCTCTTCAAGAGCTCTGGTTCATAATGCGTATCCAGATTGGAACAATAAGCGACCTCGTACCCTTCGGCTTCCAACCAGTAAGCGAGTGGAAATTCCCATAACAGGAATTCTCCCGATCCGCATGACAAGGGGGCCTCGACAATTTGACAATACTTCGCGTAAGGCCGATCGAAGCTGACCCGCACATTCGTGCCTTGGTACCACATATCCGGTGAGCCATCGTCATAGATCGAGTTCATTCCAGGCCATTTGTTATAAGCCTGCCAGGTCAGATCGCTTGCCTGCACCAGAATATCCGTCTTCTGTTGCCTTTGTTGTTTGACAACGAAGACGATGTAGCTTTGCGCTTGAATAGCAGCATGAAGAGTGAGCTTGGCCAAATATACACCGCTTATCCAATCATCCGGAATTCGCAAAGTCGTGCAGGTCTCCCACTCACATTCACGCAATCGTTCTATCGACTCCATCGGCACAGGCTGCGTCTGGCCCTGGAATGTCCCGAGGCTAGTCATATGCCTTCCGCCTAATCCCTGATAATAACCTAATCGGTATATATCTATTTCGAACCTATTGCTCTGACTTACACTTATTTTGAAATCAATCGTCTCTCCTGGATATACACTGGTTCTTGAAGCAAATCCTTCAATTGCAGAGGACCGAAGTCCGCGAATAATCGGGCTTGCTTGCATGGACGCGGGATAATCGTAATGAAATTGTGTGATTTGCCAATCCAATGTTCCAGGTAACCTATTTTCTGTGACAATTCTATTGTCCACCGTTCGACTCCCCTCGCTCCTACTCCTATTGCTTTCCTCTCATATTGTACTAGAGCACTCGGCTTATGATCAACCTGTAAAAAAGATTTTCAACCAACAAAAAATATCCGTTAAAATACTTCTATTTTACAACCCAACTTACGACCATACGAATGAAGCACCATTCATGGTATAGTTATATATGAAACCGAGTGCCCACGCGGACATTCAAACAAGGAGTTGTCCTTTTATGACCCCCGATGAGAAAGCGGCTGTTTCTTCAAATACAGCGAATCCTTTTATACAGCCTGATTATTGTTCGGTCAGATCCAGACACAATCTGGAAGATCCCATTGGCTCCGCGCCAGGTCATTCCCGTTATATATTCGTTGAAGTACCTCTACCTTGGAGCCATAATGTGGAGCAATCGGCTCATTTCCCGGCAGGACTAAACGAGACTCTGAAGCACTGCGCCGATCAAGGATGCAAGTTCCGTCTGCAGGCCTTCTGCTCCGATTCACAATCTACACCTTCAGGGTTCACAAGAGTATTTGATATGCGTCTTACAGAGCAGCCTCGCGCAAGATATGACAAATTAGAGTTTGTTGTAGCGAATGATCGACTGAACGAGTTGGTGCAAGTGCTGCTAATAGACGAATCCAGACTGCCTGAGTTCGGGGAATTTGCACGACCCTCTACCGCCTCTGCCAGGGAAATATTCGTCTGCACCCATGGCAGTCACGATCAGTGCTGTGGAAAGTTCGGGTATACGATTTATAAGGAAATAGAGCATCAATACACCTCCTCTCTAGAGAATCCTATCCGAGTATGGCGTACTAGCCATATAGGCGGACATCGGCATGCGCCTACACTGATTGATTTTCCAGAGGGACGTTATTGGGGTCAGATTACGGTCGAGGTCCTTGATCACGTGTTGCTTCATAAAGGAGATTTCTCGGATATCGCTGGTAAATATCGGGGATTAGCAGGTATCGATGCTTTCAGTCAAGTAGCGGAGAGGGAGCTGTTCATCCGGGAAGGCTGGGCGTGGATTGATTATCATAAAAAAGTAACCGTGCTCAAAAGAGTAAACGATGAGGCGCGTGTGCGTTGGGAATACAAGTCGCAGGACGGTACCCGGACAGGTGAATATGAAGTGGATGTGTATATATCAGGAACCGTTGTGTCCAGCGGTTGCGGGAGTGAAAGCTCCGAAATAGCCCAGTATTCGATAAGGGAAATTTAATCTGATTGCGGTACGGTCGTGGATCTCACACAGTCTGCTTCTCCGCAGTTATTGGCGACTACACGCCCCACAGCAAACGGCGAGAGCCCTGTTCGCTCAGGACTCTCGCCGTTCATGTTTACTTGTATGTGATTTCCAGACCAAGCTCCTGAGCTCGCATTAGCGCCCCATCAGAAAACTTAGGCTTCTTGTACCTCTCTTCGAACTCTTCCTTCGTAAGAGGAGTCCAACGAAAGTCTTTATTCTGATAGATCCATGTCTTCGTGCCCCAATCGACATGTATCGTCCGGTTCGTTATCTTGCTCACCTTCCCAATCTCGATAATAACCCCCGTCTTGCCGAATGTCTTGGCGCAATATTTATTCAACATATCATTCATGATCATTTACCTGCCCTATACTAGTTCTCTACTTGCGTTCCACTCTATTGTCTTATAATCCCAGACATAACGCAAATCTTCGGATTTTTCTACTCGATCGGTTGGCTGGGAAATTCAATCCTTACCGCGGTTCCCTGACCCAGCTTGCTTTGTATGGACATTTTACCATGATGCGCTTCGATAATCCGCTGACAAATCATCAAACCGAGACCAGTGCCATTCTCCTTCATTGAAAAAAACGGCTCCCCTAATCTAGACAGCTTATCTTCCGGTATACCTGTCCCATGATCGACTATTTGTATGAGTATGCCTTGATTGGTTGTACGTCTGGTAGTGACCTGGATCGTTCCGCCCTCCGGCATAGATTCCATGGCATTTTTCAGGATGTTCATGACAACTTGTTTGATCTGATTGGAATCACAGCGAATGGGGTTCATGTTCTCTTCCATAATAAGGCTAAATTGCACGTTATATAGAAGAGCTTGCGGCTGCATGAAAAGAACTACATTCTCAACCAAACTTTGAATATTGATTTCACTGTGTCGGGCAATATGCGGCTTGGCAAGCGTCATGAATTCATTCACGATATATTCGATCCGCTCTAGCTCCCCCATCATGACATCGACATAGGGCGCGTTTCTTGATTGCAACAGTTGAGTAAACCCCTTCAGAGAAGTTAGGGGATTCCGAATTTCATGTGCAATTCCAGCAGCCAATTGACCGATCACAGACAGCTTTTCCGATCTTCGAATCATCTCTTCGGTCTTTTTACGTTCCGTCATATCTCTAATTACAATTTGAATGATGGGATAACCAATATACTTGTGAATATAAATTGACGATACCTCAACATCCAATAAAGTACCATCCAGCCGTATAACTTTCATTTCAATAAAATCCTGGTAATCATCCGTCTGAACCAGTTGATTCATACGTTCCGTTATAAAAGAATGATAGCTTGGACATATAAAATCAAATATCGAACGACCAACAAAATCTTCTAAACTGTTTCCAGCAAAAAGCTTAATGGCCATATCGTTAGCAAATTGCACGATCCCCTCCCTATGCAGGACAATAGGTTCCGGGGATAGCTTGAGTACACGTTTATACTGCCTTTCACGCTCCAAGAGCTCCATTTCTACACGCTTGCGATCCGTTACATCTCGGAATAACAAAAGGACTGACAAGTTTTTCTCAAAATTCACAGCTACCGTTTTTACCTCGACGTCTATTACTTTTCCATCAAACCGGATCATTTTCTTTTCCCTTAATTCACTTGCTTTGCCATCTTTGAATAACTCTACGTCCTGCTCGGCCAAATTAGCCAAATAGTCAGGATGTACAAAGCGGTATATGGGTTGACCGATCAGCACATCAGGTGTCTCCGTACCCATAAGTGCCGCCGCGGCAGAATTAGCAAAAACAATCCTAAAATCCGTGTAAACGAGAATAGGTTCTGGCGAGCTTTCCACCAAAATCCTGTAGCGTTCCTCACTTTCCTTCAATTCTTGCTCTGCTCTTTTCTTCTCTGTAATATCCCTCTCTACACCCACAAAAGCGATGATGTTTCCCGACTCGTCCTTGACAGGCGAAATCGTGACATCCGCATAGAACGTACTTCCATCTTTTCGTAGTTTGACCGCTTCTAAGCCCGAGAATTGTTCTCCATTCATTATACGTTTGTATAATTCATATGCCTCTGCCCTGTAATTCTCCGGAGTCATGGGCAACACTTTCCCTATTACTTCTTCCCTTGTCCACCCGTGGAGCTCTTCAAATTTTTTGTTAATTTCCAGAACACGTCCTTCTAAATCTACGACGACAATACCATCCGAGGTCAGGTGGAAAATAGACTGAAGCAAAGTGGTGTAGGTTCTATACAATCGCTATTCCTTCCTTTTCTCGCAAATTCTCATTAATGTTCATTTTAAGTTCATACTCCATCATTTATCAATACCCTGCTCGTGATATCAGAGAAAAATTATTAAATTTAGAAAAATAGCAGGAGAAGATCACTAAGCATTCCTAAGCGATTGAGTCCAATTTGGTGCTCGGGAGGGCAGTAAGATGGGCTCCAATCGCTCTTGAACTTCGGTTCCTTTGATTATATTTTTATCGGTATGAACCCAAGATTCAAATGCGACCGCTGACACTTTTCCACTCCATCTTCCTGCCCCTTTTGTTCGACTTTTGGATCAAGGAGTTACGTTCTCCTATGTGCTCTGCCTCCAGATTTACTAGAGGTACATCTTCAAAGCGGTTCTAACACCCAACTACAAGGCTCGTAATATCAAAAAATATTTATTAAATTTAGCTGGAGAAGATCACTCCAGCATTCCTAAGCGATTGAGTTCAGGTGTGCGCGCGGGAGGGCAGTAAGATGGGCTCCAATCGCTCTTGAACTTCGGTTCCTTGATTATATTTTTATCGGTATGAACCCAAGATTCAAATGCGACCGCTGACGCTTTTCCACTCCATCTTCCTGCCCCTTTTGTTCGACTTTTGGATCAAAGGAGTTACGTTCTCCCATGTGCTCTGCCTCCAGATTTACTAGAGGCACATCTTTAAATCGGTTCTAATACCCAACTATAAGGTTAGATGTATAAAAATTCGACATAGACGACTAAAAATGACTCATTTAAGCGCCTAGATGTCGAAGAATTGTACATCTGACGCTGCATTTGATTGGAATCAGCTTTATTTACCCCCATTCCTTGCTCTTTTCTGGCTTAGATGTCGAAATTTTATACATCTACAGCTGAAAAGAGGCTCATTTTGCCTATCTATGTATAATTCTTCGACATCTACTTTAGCTCATTAAAGCAATTCAACGCATTAAAACTCGTCCATCTCCACTACTTACGTCCTGAACCTGCGAATCCTTCATGTTTCTCCTCTTAAAGTGATCCAGCCAGTCACTAACTCTACCAAGCACCTCACTAGCATCTATTTGCACGTCTCACCTACCATTCTGAGTCACCTCGTAAAGCGGATTTTCCGCGCTGCAGCAATCGTTCCGCCCTCTGAGTCACCTCGTAAAGCGGATTTTCTGCGCTACAGCAACGGTTCCACCTCTGAGTCACCTCGTAAAGCGGATTTTCCGCGCTACAGCAAAGATTCCGCCCTCTGAGTCACCTCTAAAGAGGATTTTCCGCGCTACAGCAATCGTTCCGCCCTCTGAGTCACCTCGCAAAGCGGATTTTCCGCGCTACAGCAATCATTCCGCCCGAAAAACTTATTAATTCTATAAAAAAAACGCCCCGTGCAAAGAATATGCACAGGGCGCTACGGAGCTGCTGCTATTAGGATTATGCAGCAGTGTGAGTCGAAGATTGAGCAGGCTGCTTACGTTGTCTCGCGGACTTGCGGAAGTAGAACAACTCATAAATCGCAGGTATAACTATAAGCGTCAAAAGCGTAGCAGCGGTTAAGCCGCCGATCACTACAATCGCCAGGCTTTGCGATACAATGCTGCCTTGCTCGGAGTGACCGAACACTAGTGGCAGCATGGCACAGATCGTAGCGATGGCCGTCATCAGAATCGGGCGCATCCGTGTCGCCGCGGCTTCGACGATCGCTTCACGAATCGACATGTGCTCTTCGTTTTGTTTGATTCGGTCGATCAATACGATCGCATTCGTCACGACGATCCCGATCAGCATCAGCGCGCCAAACATAGCGGTGAAGTCCGGGTTAACCCCTGACACGATCAATCCAAGCACGGCGCCAATGGCAGCTAGCGGCAAGGAGAACATGATCGCGAGTGGAGCGCGAAGGGTCTTGAAGGTAAGCACCATGATCAGATAGACCAGTCCGATGGAAATAAGTGCTGTCAACCCAAGATCAGCAAAGTCGTCTCCCTGACTGACAGAGGCCCCGCCTGCGATTAATTCCACACCCTTAGGAACGGTGATTGTATCCATTTCCTTCTTGATGTTTGCCCCAATCTCGGATACTTTCTTCGGATCTGCTTCAGCTGTAACCCTCGTGTAAGTTTTTCCTTCTTTGTGATACAGCATGGTAGGTTCCTGGCGAATCTCGAATTTTGCTACATTCGTTATCGGCGTAGGGCCGCTTGCGGTCGTAATGGTTATCCCAGTCAAATCCTTCTCGGATTTCGGTTGAAGCATAGGGCTAAGGATAACACCTGCTTGGGTCCCATTAAGGTTAATTTGACCGATCGGCATTGGACTCATCATAGAACTGAGCTGTCCCGCGATTTCCTGAGCATTAGCTTGAATCGGATCTACTCGGAATGCAAATACCGGCTTCGTCTGGTCCATGTTGCTTGTGACTTTGGTAATTCCGTCTACCGTTTTCACCTTAGCCATAACTTCTTCCGCAACGGTACGAATCGCTGTCAGGTCTTCCCCGACGATATCTATATATTCGTTGGTTGAGCTGGCCCCGAATATGGTCATTTCATTAGCGGTCAATGTTGCATTCACATATTTATCTTTCTGAGACCTTACATAATCGATAAATACTTGTGCATCCGCGCCTTCCTTTATCTCAACCGTGAAATCGACCTGCGTCGGAGAGGTGGCAGCCCCCCATTTGGCTCCATCTGCACTGTTACCGGACTGCATCATGACAATTTGGGCTTGCTCTTGCTTTATAAGCTCCTGCTCAAGCTGTTTGCCCTTCGTATGCACTTCTTCAACCGGTACATCGTTCGGATATATTAACTGAACAGCTACATGTGTGGCATCGGATGCATTGAGTGCGCCTTTTGGCATAGCTGTATAGGCTGCGATCGAACCAACGAACACAACTGCAGTGAGCACCAACGTTAGCCATTTGTACCGAAGATTCCAATGTAAGATGCGGGTAAACCGTTTGGATGGCTTATGCTCTTTCATCTGCGAATTCTTCAACAGCCAGGAGCTTAGCAAAGGAACTACGGTTAGAGCTACAACTAGAGAAGTAAGCAAGGAATAGGTTACGGTCAACGCGAAAGGCAGCAAGAAAGCCTGCAATCCACCGCGAAGCAGACCCATGGGCAAGAATACGGCGACCGTTACAATCGTGGAAGACGTGATTGCTCTTGCAACTTCCTTGGTTGCGCTGATAATCATTTCACGCGTGAAAGGCTCCTTTTGCAAACGACGGTAAATATTCTCGATCACTACGATACTGTCGTCGACTAGCCGCCCAACTGCTACCGCGACACCGCCAAGCGTTACAATGTTTAATGTAACTCCCGAAACTTTCAACAAATATAACGTTACCGCTAGAGAAAGCGGAATCGATACAATGGTGATCAGCGTAGCTCGGAAATTACGCAGGAACAAGAGAATGACAACTGTTGCGAATAATGCACCCAGCAATACTTCCTGCATCATACTGTTGACCGAGGTTACGACCATATCTGAGGTGCTGAACACTACGGCGGTTTCTACGTTCTGAATTTCCTCATTGATCCGATCAATGGTTTCTTGTACTTTATTACCGACATCTACCGCATTGGCGTCAGCTTCTTTAGTCACAACCGCGAAAAGAACGTCTTTGCCGTTGGAGCGGCTGATGCTTTCTTGATCTTGCTTCAGCTCCACAGTGGCTACATCTTGCAAAGCAACACCTGGAACGATCGGAAGCTTCTTCAACGTATCGATACTGTTGATCTCTGCACTCACGTGGATGTTGCCTGTTTGCCCGCCAATCGTCTGTTCACCGATCGAAGCGGATACGTTGCGGCCTTGCAGCACGCCCATTAGCGCCTGAGGAGGAATGCCTTTGTCCGCCAGTTTCTTCGGATCTGCATTTACCGTAATTTCTGGTGCTGTTTTTCCATACAAGGCTACACTTGCTACACCCTTAACTTTTTGCAGCTCCGGGATGATGTTATTTTCTGCTGTTTTGATGTTTTTATCGCTCAGCCCATCCTCGAATGCAATGGTGAGCTGGGATACCGGGATCATGGAGGTATTCAATTGAAGCACGAAAGGCTTCATCACTCCAGGCGGGAATTGCAGCTGGTCCACGGCTTTCTGCACTTCTTGCGCCGCTTCCTTCATATTGGTTTTGCCATCAAAGAATAGATTAATGCTCGCGTAACCATCTCCGGATGTAGAGAGCATTTCTTTCTTGCCTTTAACAAGCTGGACCGCATTCTCTATGGGTTTCGTTACATTCGTTTCCATCGATCGGGCATCTTGTCCTTGCCCCAACGCCGTTATCGTAACCTGCGGATTATCTGCCTCCGGCATGAATTCCATGGGCAGCGTCGTATAGCTGAAGGCACCAATGATAAGCGCCATTACTACCAGTAATCCTACTGCTGCTTTGTTCGTAAAAGACCATTTCGTAAGCCAAGTCATTTCCTTCCGTTTCCCCTTCCAAACTATGGATATTATTTTAACGTTTCTCAGTATAACGAAAAAAAGACATTTGGAATAGTGACAATTTTCATTAATTGGGGGTGAAGTTTGTCATGTTTATGTAAATAGATTATGAAATTCTGAGGGGTTAATGGCTAAAAAAGAGAAAGACCGTTCCCAGAGAACGGTCTAACGATCGATTTATAGTTTGGAAGCTTCTTCACGAACAACTGGAAACCATCCCGGCGCATTTACGATAGCTTTCCATAATGCGTCAGGGACAACGAGTTGGTCCTGATCTTCTGGCGTCAATGAGGTCTTGATCTCGGACTCCCGGCCATCAGCTATTTTCTGAACCCAGTCGGGCTCCATGATGATCTCTCGACCAAGCGCGATCAGCGGAACTCCCGTCTGCAAAGCTTTAAGAGCATCGTCCGCTGTACGGATCGAACCTACACCGATAACAGGTACCCTACCCCCTACGCGGTCAACAATCCATTCCAAACGTGATTTGGACTCGTCTACTCCACGTCTTGGACTAGACCAGAACTCCATTAAGGATACATGGAGATAGTCAAGGTCGCAATCGGATAATGCGTCCACAAGCAGTAATGTGTCCTCCATGGTTATTCCAGGGGTTTCCACTTCTTCAGGCGAGAATCGGTAACCAACAAGGAACGGCTCTTTGGCGTGCTCTGATACTACCCGCTTCACTTCTTCTACGATAGCTAGCGGAAAAGCCATCCGTTCGTGCACATCGCCTCCCCATCGATCTTCACGACGGTTAGAATGCGGGGAGAAAAACTGTTGAATCAAATACCCGTTAGCTCCATGAATCTCAACCCCGTCATACCCGGCCTCAATGGCCCGTCGGGTCGCTTCACCAAAGTCACGAACGATCGCTTCGATTTCCGAATCCGTTAGCGCTCTAGGCACTACGCCCGCATTTTGTTCCGAAGCAACGGCGCTCGCGCTCACTACATCACCATCAGGCACCAGATTCGGAGGAGTCATTCGACCCCCATGAAAAATTTGCAGGACTGCTTTGGCCCCCTGTGCCTTAATGGATGCTGCCAATCGTCGTAAGCTCGGAATCATCTCATCCCGATCCGCGGCGAATTCACCGGGGAATCCTTTCCCGCTCGGGGTTACATATGTGCAGGCTGTAACTACCATGCCGACCCCGCCCGATCGGCGAGCATAGTAGTTTACTTCGGAATCCGACACCGATCCATCTTCGTTAGAGGCGAAGTTGGTCATCGGTGCCATCAAGATGCGGTTATTTACTTTCACGCCGCTTTTAAAGACGAATCCGTCGAATAAAGAATTGTATTTTGGGTTCACTCGTTGTAGTCCTCTCCACTCTTTCTCTTTGTATTATTGCAGGTGCTCGTTAACAGCCGCTTCCAACTGGGCAAGCCCTTGGAACCCGACATAGGTAGCTACATCGACCCCATTTTTGAACAATTTCAAAGTCGGGATGCTCATGATTCCAAACTCGCCCGCGGTTTGCGGGTTATCATCGACGTTCAGCTTGGCTATCGTTACCGAATCGCCTACTTTGTCATTCAATTCTTCGAGAACCGGCGCAATCATTTTACAAGGTCCGCACCAAGGCGCCCAGAAATCCACTAATACTAATCCTTCTTTTACCGTTTCTTTAAAAGATGCATCTGTAGTTTTTACAATAGCCATTCTAATCCGCTCCTTAGTTTTTTAATCTATTTGTAATTGGGTTTGTAACCGTATCATTATATCCAACAAAATGTTTGCCAGGAGTCGTGTTAAATGCAGGTGTACTTAGCTTAGCACTAAGCTCCTGAAACCATTCCTGATCATGCGTCATCAAGGCAAGTTCAATGAGAGCACGCAGCTCATCCGGAGTCTCAGGTGAAGAGTCTGGCAGCTTCTTTACCTTGGCAAACACGGCGTCGATCGATGTTCCAACCGTAGACTCCAAGTCACATTGAGTCACCCACACTTTCAAACCGCCGCCATTATTCGTTGACTCGACGAAACCAATAAATTTCTCATCCAAAGAAGACGTACCGCTAACCCAATCCCCTACTCTTATCAACGTTGTCACTTCCATTCTCATTCACCCTCTCAATTGAAATCTATTTCAACTGTCATTAAATAAGTGACAGATTGATCAAAAAAAGGTTATTGCTTGTGCAATTGCGCCATACGTACTCGCTCATGCACGTCTAGAATCGTCATTTGCTGCAAATACAGAAGCAGATGCTGCTCACTCTCACAAAATATTTGATCCATCACCTCTGACATATTGCAGGCGACCACACAAGCTTCATCCTCATTGCCTGAACACCATCCCGGCTTCATAGAGCCGATCGAGGTTGCCTGATAGATCTCGGCTAACGTAACCTGTTCCGGGCTGCAGTTAAGAATATATCCACCGCCGATCCCTTCCTTCGTAGCAATATAGCCGTGCTTTCGCAGGCAGCTCATAACTTTGCGCACACGCGACGGATGAGTGTTCACATTGCGGGCTATGCTATCACTAGTGGCCATACGATCCGGTCTATAAGTAAGATATACCATGCTGTGTACCGCAATCGTAAATTCACTGTTCACCCTGTGCTCACCTCTTCCTTCCGCTTGCTTACTGTTATTATATTTGTTACAGTTCACATTGTCAACATCAAGCGTTTAGGCAGATTGCTTATTTTACATTCTGTCCATGTTATGGTTGTATTAATAGTAAAGGAGCTGATTGCAATATGAATTCCGAGAATCAATCTTACGAATTAGCTACGTTCGCTGGCGGATGTTTCTGGTGTATGGTGAAGCCTTTCGATGAGCAGCCTGGAATTATCAAGGTGATTTCCGGTTATACTGGCGGACATGTAGTCAATCCTACTTATAAAGAGGTCTGCTCGGAAACGACAGGACACTATGAAGCCGTACAAATCACTTACGATCCCGCCCAATTTTCCTATGAAAAGCTTCTGGAGCTATTCTGGCAGTCCATAGATCCTACTGATGCCGGCGGGCAGTTCAATGATCGGGGACAGTCTTACAAGACCGCTATTTTTTATCATAGTGAAGAGCAAAAACAATTAGCCGAGCAATCCAAGCAGCAGCTTGCTGACAGCAGTGTGTTCAAGCAACCGATTGTTACGCCCATTGTACCCGCGCATCCCTTTTATCCGGCTGAAGATTACCATCAACATTATTACAAAACAAATCCTGTCCGCTATAAAGCTTACTTTTCGGGATCCGGGCGTGAGAAATTCCTGAAGGACCTTTGGAAGGATAACAAGAAAAGCGATGAATTGAAGAAACGCCTTACTCCGCTCCAATATGAAGTGACCCAGAATAATGGTACCGAGCGTCCTTTTCAGAATGAGTACTGGGATCACAAGGAAGCCGGAATTTATGTAGACATCGTGTCGGGCGAACCGCTGTTCAGCTCATTGGATAAGTTCGACTCTTCCTGCGGCTGGCCTTCTTTCACGAAACCAGTAGAAGAACATCGTGTTTCGGATCATGTAGATATTACGCATAATATGATTCGCACCGAAGTGCGCAGCAAGGATGCAGATTCCCATTTGGGGCATGTGTTCCATGATGGTCCGAAGCCTAATGGACTGCGGTATTGCATTAATTCTGCGGCGTTGCGGTTCGTTCCTTTGGATCGAATGGAAGCGGAAGGCTATGGAGAATACAAGTCTCTTTTCGGAAAATAAATGCTCAGGATTACTGCAGGGAAAGTTTGTGAATTGACTCTCCATGATGTTGTAACTATAATGATTACATCGAGAGGGCGAAAACCTATGAAGAAGATAAGCAGCCGTTTCTCCATTGCCGTTCATATCTTGTCACTCATTGCCATGAACCGGACGCCATTTACATCTGATTTCATCGCTGAGAGCGTGAATACGAACCCTGTTATTATTCGCAGAATCATCAGCAGTTTGAAGAAAGCAGGGTTAGTGGATGTAAAAGCAGGCATCGGCGGAACTTATCTGCGGCGAGAACCGAGTGAGATTTCGCTCTTGGATATATATCGTGCGGTTGAGGTTGTCGAGAAAGACGAGCTATTCCACATTCATGAGCATCCTAATCCGGTATGCCCCGTTGGCGCTAATATCGAATCGGTTCTGCGCACGAATGTGAGTCAAGCGCAATTCCTCATGGAACAGCATTTGGCTCAAACGAAGCTCCAGCATCTGGTGGATGGATTAACTGAAAAAATCGGCTCTGCAAAGAGCTAATTTTTTTGCTACTGTTGTAATCGTGTTGGTTACAACAATTCGAATAGTTAGCTGGTACAGGCGCCTCGTTGAAACACTTGGCTGGTTATATTCTAGCCTCTCGAATCGAATCTAATTTAAGAAGGGATGATTACAATGTCAATCATAATTACTGGTGCTACAGGCGGGCTTGGAGGAGAAGTCATTCAGCATTTGCTGAACAACAAGGTCCCAGCTAGTCAAATCGTTGCTGTCGCTCGCGATGTAGAGAAAGCTTCCTCTCTTGCTGAGCAAGGCGTTGAAGTACGTTATGGGGATTATGAGAACCCGGAATCACTGGTGAAGGCTTTTGCCGGAGCATCCAAGCTGCTCTTCGTCTCCAGTCCTAACACGGATGATACGCTCCGAATTGTGCAGCATGCTAATGTGGTCAAAGCCGCACGTGATGCAGGGGTACCGCATATCCTTTACACGAGCTATGCCTTTGCTGAGGATTCCAAAGTCTCACTGGCACAGGTGCATCTCGCTACCGAACATGCTATTCGCACTACGAACATCCCTTATACTTTCCTTCGCAACTCGTTATATACAGACGTGTTCGTCAATCCAGATCTGGCCGCATCCGTAGCGCATGGTGCCATCGTCACAAATACTGGACGCGGCACGCTCAATACGGCCACTCGAAGTGATCTAGCCAAAGCAGCAGCAGCGGTGTTGGCTGGCGCCCGCCATGAGAACCAGATCTACAATCTTGTTTCCAATCAGCCTTGGAGCTTCGATGAGCTTGCTGGTGTAGTAACGGAGGTTACGGGTACAGCTGTCGTGCATCAAGCTGTTTCCTTCGAAGAACAGAAGAACATTCTGCTTGGTGTCGGATTGCCTGAGCCTGTTGCCGTGTTATTCGCGAGCATTTATCAGGCGATTGCAGACGGTGAGACAGCTCGGACTTCAGATGATCTGCAGAAGCTGATCGGTTCCTTTACCCCACTTAAGGAAACGGTGGCACAAGCTCTGCAGAAGTAAGGTTCAGCACGCCAAATAGCGCCATCGATTGGAGTAACGGGACAGGCTTCTTCGTTAATCCAATCGAGGCGCTATTATTTTTGTCGGAGAGCTTATAAGGTATCTAAGCTCCTGCTACCCCGAGGTGGAGCTCAATTCCAGTCGAATCCTTGAAAACTAGCCATCCCCCGCTCTTCTCTACTGCGACGCCCGCGTTCGTCAACCGGTTATGCACCGCCTCTAACGCCTCGTGATCTGGCACAACAATCGTATAATAGGCAAGCCCCGCCCCGCTTACTGGAGCTAATGGCGCACCTACTCCCGCCCAAATGTTCAACCCAATGTGATGATGATATTGTCCCGCAGACACGAAAAGGGCCGAATTCTCCATGTGTGCTACCACTTCGAATCCCAACACCTCCGTATAGAACTTTCTCGCTTCGCTCAGACTGGAAACATGCAGATGAATATGCCCAATCGTCGTACCCTGAGGCAGTCCATTCCAAGCCTCATCCCCAGCCAGCGCAAGTAAGCCGTCCCAATCAATGGGATCAACCGCCATCATGTAATGATTGTTAGCATCACGCTTCCACGTGCTCCGAGGGCGATCGTAATAAATCTCGATTCCGTTGTTATCAGGATCTGCAATATATAGAGCCTCGCTCACCAGATGATCCGCCTGCCCGATATGGATCTTACTGCTGATCAGATTCCTTAGTACTAATCCTAGCGATTGCCGATCCGGCACGAGGATCGCGAAGTGATACAACCCTGCATATTTTCTTCGAGGCGGTACCTCTGCACTTGCAATCTCTTCTAGCAGCACTAGCGGCTTCAAGCCATCTGCTGTAAGCTCCGCGGTATGACCTTCAACCTTGAGAACCTTAAGACCAACTACTTCTTGATAAAATGCAAGGGATCGCTTGAGATCCGTTATTCTTAACTTCACTAATCCGATATTCGTATCCGAATGAATGATGGAGGACATTTGAAACACCCTTTCCACTCTTAATGCCTACATCTCTTATTATCACCTAGAGCACATTATTTTACCAATTATTGATTCAGGGAGGGCTAATAACACGCCGCTTATTGATAAACCATGCTGCTATTGGCTATTTGGGCCATTACGTCACTCAGACACTAATTAGCCAATCCGACTATCCCTTATTCCCGCATTGTTACCCATTTATGCTCAAAACCAAGCTAATAACCAGTAGTAAAACTTGCTATCCCAGAAAAAGCCGTCTTTTCCGCCCCTATAACCTATAGTAGCACTGGCTAACTGATTTCCACATGAGCTAAGTTGTGACGTTAAAACAAAAAACCGACTGCGCACAAGCCTGCTCCGCATGAAGCAGTCTTACCGCAATCGGTCCGCCTATGTATAAATCACCCACAGTATTACACAGCATTGGCTCAAGCCGTCTTCTCCTTCAAATCCTTCGCTGTCGAATCGACCTCATGCACTCCGTCGACAATGCCGCGAATCCTGCGATCCTGATTCTCCATGCCTGCCAGAATCTGCTCGACGGTCGCCATGTTCTGCTCGGTCAGCATCGAGATCGACTCCATCTCAGCGGAAATATGCTGGGACGATGCTCGAAGATTATTGACCGAATCCGCAACAAGCCCCGAACGCTCCGCCAACTCCTTGGTATTGCACACCATTTCACGCATCGACTGCTCCATCTCGATCGATGCCTCGCGACCGGCTGTAACTGACAATTGACCCGCTAGCACTTGACTCGTTACGTGCTCGGTTTTGCTGGAGATGCCTTCCAGAATGCCGGTAATCTCTTCGGTGAATCGCTTGGCATTCTCAGCCAGCTTACGAATCTCGGAGGAGACCACCGCGAAACCTCGGCCATGCTCTCCTGCGCGTGAAGCCTCAATGGCTGCATTCAAGGCCAAAAGATTCGTCTGATTCGTAATCTCGCTAATCGTGTTGGCTAACTCCCCGATCAAGCGGTTCTGTTCATTCAGATCGCCCATCAGAACTACCGTGGTATCCATGATTCCCTTGACCTTGCTCATCTGCTCCCCTAACAAATTCGCCTGCTTCATACTGGAATCCGTCAACTCCGCGTTCGAAGCCGACAATTCTCGGAGTACGGCCGTGGAATCTACAATAGAGGCTGTGCCTTCATTCAGCTTATGCATGGAACCATTCGCCGAGGATAGATTCGCATTCACTTGTTCCGTACTGCTCGCAACCTCCGTGAATGCCGTGGTCATCTCCCTCGATATAATCCCAACGGAATCTGCATTCTCCTTCAAACCGCTGCTCGATCGATCCAATGCTTCCGCAGTGCGGCTCACTACATGCAAAGTTCTAGCCGTTCTTTCCTGCGCTGAAGTTGCTTCCTGAAAGCCTTGAAATGCACTTTTACGCAGCCGCTCCCCGAACACTCCTGAAGCCATCAGCGCTCCTGTAATTAAGACTACGAATAGATTGAATGTCAACTGACTCTCATCATTGAACCCTGCGAATAAAGTATCTCGTTCCGTAATGAAAAAATAGTTAGTGAAGAATAGGGCGAACAGGCCTGAAAGAAAGATGGGTCGGTAGTTGTTGTAAAGCGTGGTCACAGCAAGACTGTAATACACAAGCAAGTAGGTTGCGAAGCTATCTGTAGTAGAGATCATGAGGAAGGATATAACGCCTAGCGATAATGCTACCAGATACTTGAGGCCTTCAACCAAAATGCGTAGCCAGACGAGCACCGTTACAAGAATGGCGATAATTCCGCCTACGACGACTAGAACAATCGTATTCATGGGCAAAGAATCTGTTGCAAGGTTAACGGCAATGCCGAGCATTAATGAAAACCATAGAATAAACACCATGAGTCGATTTCTTCTTTGCAGAACGGCTGACTGTTCCATATGACTCTCCCTTTATATTTCTGAATTGAAACTCCGTCCATAATCATACCATAGTTTGTAAAATGAAGTCACCGTGTACCTGCGATATTTTGTTAACAGAAATGGCTATAGGTGCTGCTGTTGCTGCAACTATCTGGATTTTATTGTCTCACCTCCCTATTATATTAATGCAAAATTTATGTAAAAAACTCGTACATTTCTCACTCAGTCTGGGTGCAAAAAAGGGACCTTGTCCTGCTGTAGAGTACTATGAAATAATTATTAAATTAGAATTATTATAAATAAGTATTGATTTTATTTTGTTACTTGCTATCATAGTATGTATTGTAACTATTCTAACTTATGAGGTGAATTGTATTATGAGTAACGACAAAATCGATCTCACTACAAGCTCTGGCGCACCTGTCGGTGATAACCAGAATTCCATGACAGCAGGTTCACGCGGCCCTACATTAATTCAAGACGTCCACCTTCTAGAGAAGCTAGCTCATTTCAACAGAGAGCGTGTGCCTGAGCGCGTCGTACACGCCAAAGGTGCAGGTGCTCATGGTTATTTTGAAGTAACGCAGGACTTAACGAAATATACAAAAGCAAATTTCTTATCCGCGGTCGGCAAGCGCACGCCTCTATTCGTCCGCTTCTCCACCGTGGCCGGAGAGAACGGCTCGGCTGACTCCGTCCGTGATCCGCGCGGTTTCGCAGTGAAATTTTATACTGAGGAAGGCAACTATGATTTGGTTGGCAATAATACACCGGTCTTTTTCATTCGCGATGCGATCAAATTCCCTGACTTCATTCATACCCAAAAGCGTCATCCCGCCACTCACTTGAAAAATCCTAATGCCGTATGGGACTTCTGGTCCTTGTCCCCGGAGTCCTTGCACCAAGTTACAATTCTGATGTCTGATCGCGGCATACCAGCAACATTTCGCCATATGCACGGCTTCGGCAGCCACACCTTCAAATGGGTGAATACGGAGGGTCAGGGCGTGTGGATCAAATATCATTTCAAGACCGAGCAAGGAATTAAGAACTTAACGGAAGAAGTCGGCACACGTATAGCAGGTGAGAACCCAGATCATCATACAGAGGATTTATTCAACTCTATTAAGAACGGCGACTTCCCTTCATGGAAGGTATATGTGCAAATTATGCCGCTTGAGGATGCCGATACTTATCGATTCGATCCGTTCGATGTGACGAAGGTATGGTCTCAGAAGGATTACCCTCTTCAAGAGGTTGGTCGTATGGTGCTGGACCGCAACCCTGAGAACTACTTTGCAGAAGTGGAGCAAGCTACCTTCTCCCCTGGAACATTGGTACCTGGAATCGACGTTTCTCCTGATAAAATGCTGCAAGGCCGTTTGTTCGCCTACGGAGATGCTCATCGCTACCGGGTCGGTGCCAATCATCAGTCGTTGCCGATCAATCGTCCTCATAATGAAGTGAACAATTATCAGCGGGATGGCCAGATGCGTCATGATGCGAACGGCGGCGGTTCTGTGTACTACGAGCCTAACAGCTACGGCGGCCCGACTGAAGCACCGCAGCACAAGCCTGCTCCTTTTGCGGTTTCTGGCACGGCAGACAGTGTCGCTTACGATCATCATGATCATTACACGCAGCCAGGTGACCTGTACCGTCTATTGAGTGAGGATGAGCGCACCCGTCTTGTGAACAATATTGTAGGTGCAATGAGTCCTGTTGAGAAGGATGAGATCAAGCTCAGACAGATTAGCCACTTCTATAAGGCTGATCCGGATTTCGGACAACGCATAGCTGATGGGCTTGGATTAGCTGTTCCGAAGGTTGATTAAAGAACTTATTATCTGTTCTTGATTGTTAATCATGATTCAGTTCCGAACTCCCCACACATATAAACCTTAGACTCCCAAGCAAGGGTCTAAGGTTTTTTGGTATCCGCGTTCATTTGTTTTTCAATTAAGCATGCGTGACATTCGTCTACCCTCCTGCATAGAAATAACATATATGCTTTACCAAGGAGGACCATCTCAATGCCTGCCAAAAAGTCAAGACGCGTTCCCAATCCAACCTATCCGCAAATGCCATAATAGACCCTGGCGCTACCATTCGCTGTATGTTCCGCTTTACTTATGTATGGCTTACCTATGGCGATCAGTTCTGGTATTTCCCGATTTTCATAGGCGCTAATTCGATCGGAGGCTTCCGGTGGAACGGCTTCATATGGATGTACTATGTGATCGATTTGCGATTAATTGATGCGTTAACTTGCAGTTATTAGAATTTATCATGGAACTTAAAGGGGAGACTTATCCTTGTCGAATAACTACTACTCACAGCCCTATAACGGGCAACGCCAGAACATAACGGATATCCTCGGATGTGTGAACAAATGGGCAACGATTCAATTCACCAACGGTACCTCACTGCAGGCTAACCTAACCTCCGTCGATTTCAGCTACGCAACAGGCTACCTGCCGAGAAACGCCTCCTTGTCATTAGTATGCAATGGTGTGGCAATCACCAATCAGCAGCAAGCACAACCCTGTCTCAATCAATGGACTCAGCTCACCCTGCCAAACGGCTCTCAGGTATCGTTCTACCTGACTTCCTATGACAATCAGAACATCGGAGGAAACTTCCAGACGACCCAGCTCATCGGGTTATCTAGTCTGGTTACTAGCATAACCTGTTAATCTGCTATAACTTAACAAGACACCGGATGCCTCATGATCCGGTGTCTTTCGTCTGTCACCTGCTCTAGCTTTTATTCATTCTCATCAGCACCAACAGCCAGCACTTGCATGCGGTACTGTCTCGGTGACTGTTGGCAATAATGCTTGAATACCCGGTTGAAGAAGCTAATGTCGTTGAAGCCGATCTCTAACGCAATCTCGGAGACGGGCCAGTCTGTTTGCTGTAAAAGCTGCTTCGCGACTCCAATCCGTACGCTATTGCGGTAATCCAGAAGCGACATTCCGGTATGTGCTTTGAACTTATGACGAAGCCCAGACTCGCTCATTCCGCACAACTGCCCCATCTGTTCCAGCGTAATAGATTTATCGAAATTGGCCTGTACAAAACGTGTGACCTGTTCCATTAATACTTGCTCGTTTGCTTCTTTGGTTAAGGAGGCCTGCTCGCGGCGTAAGTAACAGCGGCTCAAATAGATGAAACATTCCATCAGCTTCGTTTTCAACAGGACCTTGTAGCCATGCTTTTTATCCTTATACTCTGCCATCATTTGTTCTATTAAAAGCTGCAGGGTTATTCGCTCCGTAGGAATCAGGTGCAGGTGAGACGGAATAGGTGACGAGGCGCGCAGGAAAGGCTCCAGGAAGTAGAACTGCACGAATGAAGACTCTTTGGCCAGAATACCCAGCTCTTTGGAGAAAAAAGAAGGATGGAACAGAACATTGAATATTTCCAATCGCTCATTCTTTCCCACATGATAAGCGTGTACGGCTTCCGGCTCAATGATCAAGACATCTCCAGCAGCTACCTCGTACGTTGTCCCTTGGTACTCATGCTTGCCTTTACCATTATAAATGTAAATGAACTCCACAAATTCGTGGCAGTGCGGGTCAACTGTACGGTTACTTATGCGATGCTGGAAAATATGAAACAAGAAATCATCGTGATCCATAAATTGCACATTCTCATATCGATGCAGGGCGCATCACCTCCGCTGGCAGATCATCCTATTATTTTAGCCATATCATTCTAGAATTCGTACTCTTCTTCCCTTAGTATAAAGTCAGGTTATTATAAAAGAAAGAAACCAAAACCGCGAGCGGAGGTTAATGACATGAAAGAGAAAAACTGGGTTGCACGCTGGATTACACATCCCGCATTCGCTGCACTCCCCCCACTGGATCTGCTGCGCAAGGAAATGGAGCCCCGGACGGCACCCGAGCATGATCCCAATCTTCGCAATGTCCATATGTTGGTTCGCAGAACGGTGCACCTATCGGAGCAGAATGGCGGCTTGTGGCTCGACATTACGGCCGATGACTATTACAAGCTGTATGTGAACGGGCAATTCATTGGACAAGGGCCTTCGCAAGGCTATCATTTCCGTTACTATTATAATAGGTATGACCTTTCGCAGGTGCTCGTGCAAGGAGAGAATGTGATCGCGGTCCATGTCTACTATCAGGGGCTGGTGAACCGGGCCTTCACAAGCGGGGATTACCGACAGGGTCTACTAGCTGAGCTTGTCAATTGTGATGGTGATGTTCTCCTAGGTACAGACACTAGCTGGTGTTATACCGAGGCCGATCAGTATGGAGGTCCTAATGCCCCCACCATTGGCTATGAAACACAGTTTCTCGAGTCGATCGATGCCCGCAAGCAGCTCTTGGATTGGCAGCAAGTTCATTTCGATGACTCCAGTTGGAAATCTGTGAGCGAGCGCTTGGATGACGATCACACGCTCGTCATGCAGCACACCCCAACTGTGGCTGTGTACCGTGTTAATCCTGAACAGGTGATCAAGCGGGAGCCGAATCGTTATTGGATTGATTTTGGCCAAGAAATTACGGGCGGCTTCACCATGCGCGCTCGCGGTGTAGCCGGTGAACAGATTGAGATACGCTGCGGCGAAGAGCTGCAGGAAGATTGCAAACTGGATGTGCGGGATGAGCTAAGATGCAACTGCATTTACCGGGAAACCTGGACGTTATCGGGGCGGGATGAGGGTGATGAGCTGGAGTATTATGATTACAAAGCATTTCGCTATGTCGAGGTGCTTGGTTCTGGGGAATCTATTGTACCAGAGAGCTTTGCGGCCATTGTGCGTCATTATCCATTTCCGGAGCAAGCCTGTGATTTCTCATCGAATGACCCTACCTTGAATGAGGTATGGGCGATTTGCCGGAAAGGCGTTCAGTACGCCACACAGGAGCATTACACCGATTGCCCGTCACGCGAAAAGGGACAATATCTAGGTGACAATACCGTAACAGCCCTCTCCCACCTGTATTTGACAGGCGATCTGGGCATGTATCGCAAAGCTCTTGAGGATTTCGCTGCAAGTACGGTTATTTGTGAAGGGATGATGGCCGTATCACCGGGTCACTTTATGCAAGAAATTGCCGACTACTCGCTTCAATGGCCGCAGCAGCTGTTGACCTACTATCAGCATAGCGGCGACATGGAATTTTTACGAGAGATGGCGCCTATATCCGAGGGGATCCTCCGCTATTTCTCCCGTTATCAGCGGGGCGACGGCTTATTGGAGAATGTAGGCGACAAATGGAACCTTGTCGATTGGCCGTTCAACCAGCGGGACGGCTACGACTTTGAGCTGACGAAGCCTGTAGCGGACGGATGCCATAATGTGGTTAACGCTTTTTACTACGGTGCGTTGTGTGCCAATGACGCCATTAGATCTCTCCTTGGGCAACCTCAAGCAGAAGCGGAGAAGCAGCGCGTACTAGAAGCATTCCGAGCTGTATTCTGGCGGCCGGAGACAGGACTATTCGCGGACGCAGAGCACTCGCAGCACAGCTCCATGCACGCTAATACGCTGCCTTTGCTATTCGACATGCTTCCAGCAGGCGGGAGCGATAGCGTGGTTCGCTTCCTTAAACAGAAACGGCTATCGTGCGGCGTGTATTTCTCCTTCTTCTACCTGAAGGCATTAGCCCAAGCGGGGGAGCGGGAATTCGTCTATTCGCTATTCGTCACCGAGGAGCCGCACGAGCTGCAAGGGCCGTACGGACCAGTGACCATTTACGGTTACTGGACACAAATGCTCCGCGAAGGAGCGACGACCTGCTACGAGAGCTGGTCCAAGGAGCTGAAGGCCAATACCAGCCTGTGTCATCCATGGGCGAGCTCGCCGATTCCCGTTCTGATTGAAGATATTCTGGGTCTGCGTCCGTCGGATGCCGGTTGGACAGGATTCATGATCGATCCTGCTGTGGCACCGAATGTCCCGGATCTCGACCTCTCCTTCCTGACTGCAGCCGGGCGCGTTCATGTTCAAGTCCGGAGCGGCACAACAAGTGCCCGACTCATGACGGAAGTTTCGCAGCACAAGTAAGATGTCTCTCGATCTACGAATCAATTAGTTACTAATTAGTTCCAGAGGAGATCAGTTAGCCAGTGCTAGTATAGGTTATAGGAGCGGAAAAGACGACTTTTTCTAAGATAGCCTGTTTTACTACTGGTTATTAGCTTGGTTTTGAGGAAAATTGGTTCCCAATGTGGAAATTGGGGATAGTGGGATTGGCTAATTAGTGCCCGAGTGATGAAATGGCCCAAATTTCCAATAGTAACATGGCTTATCTGGCGGCGAGCCACTATTATCCAACTGGCCACGATTAGCAAGGCCGCAGGCGCAGCCAGGAACAGGAGCTCATAAGAGGCAGGACCTAAGCAGCAACACTTCTGCTAACTAATCAGCCTATGTGCGACAAGTGTGCATCCCATGCACAATAAGGCTCATCCATTCATCTGGATGAGCCTTAACCATTTACCCCTTTTTACTGCTCTAACGCATCGATCACGAACAGCTCAGTCTGTCTGCTGAAGTACAGATTCCCGGCTCGATCCGCTATACTAAGACCGACATTCTCCTGCAGCAGGGCCGCATCACGTGTGGCCGGAGAGAATCGGAACAAGGAGCCAATAATGTTGCCGTACAAGTAACCGTCTGATCGGAACCACAGGTTGCCGGCATGCCAGCCGTACCATTGCTTGGGCTTTTCCGGAAGGAAGCTGTTCAGATCGATCGTCTCCAGGACGGACAATCCCGCCGGGTCCACCTTGAACAAATGAGTTTCCGAGAGTCCCCACAGATAGCCTTGATCATCAAAGGTAAGAGCATATATAGAGCTAGAGCCCTCTACGGGGGTGACCTCTCCGATTTTCTTACGCGTCTCTGTATCCCAAGCGAAAATTCGGGCAGACGATTCCACTGGACTCGTTCCCAATCCTCCGTGGATGGACGAGCCTCCGTAGATGATCCCCTCTCTGTAGGTGAGGCTGATCAAGCTCTGATTCTCCACCACATGCCGGTGCAAGTCCACTTCCCCAGTCTCAGGGTCATACAGGGTGAGCGCTCCCCCATGATGGCCATAGAAAGGCACAGTCCCGATCGCGAGCTCTCTTCCAGCCGGTACGAACGCGAACGGCCGATCCTGATCCCGATCCTTCAGCGAGAACAGCAGGGATGGGTTGCTGCCCAGCTGCCACTCGCTTCCTGGATCGTATCGGTAAATCTTCGCGTAGGGATACACGCCGAGATACACTTGGCCCTTG
This sequence comes from Paenibacillus sp. J2R1T-4, assembly GCF_059692235.1. Classification (NCBI taxonomy): domain Bacteria; kingdom Bacillati; phylum Bacillota; class Bacilli; order Caryophanales; family Paenibacillaceae; genus Paenibacillus; species Paenibacillus sp. J2R1T-4. Next base: position 114,403 of record NZ_JCAUBA010000023.1, read on the forward strand.
AATTCGACCAACCCTTCTGGCTGTCCTACGCTTTTATACTCGGTTATTTCATCCCGCTTGTGATCATAGATCGCGAAGCCCCCAGCGAAGAATCCCCCGACAAGCAGGCGATCGTGCTGATCGATGGCGAAGCTCTGGAGTTTGTTCTCTTGCCCGGGAACCTTTGTCTCCCGAATCTCCCCGCGATCCGTCTGCGGATTATAGATCCAATAGTTGCCGTCCTGCATGACGCTGATCAAGCTCCAGCCCGGGTATACCGTCTGATCCTGCCACTGGATCCAGCCGAAATCTCTGGCAGGTTGATCACATTCAAGCGAGGTCTGGGTTACTTTTCGCTCCGCTATATGGTACGCAGCCAACCGTCCAGCCTGAACAAAATACACTTGCCCCGTCTCCGGATGCGGTCTGGATACATCCCAGCCCATTGCGCCTTCCACTCGATCCACCCACTGCCGCTCTGTCCAATTGTAGACCAACAGCACATTGGAAGGACTAAGCTTAACGAATACCAGGTCACCAATTACATTTAGGTCATAAACCGTCTCACCATCTATTTTGTCAACAGGCAGAGGGATTACAGTCTTTTCCCCGGTTAGCTTGTCAATCGCTACAAATGCTGCGCGCTGCGTACCGATCCCAACAAGCAATGTATCTCCGATAATGGCGATGCTGCGAAGATACTTCTCCCCCTCCACTATTTGACCGTAATCCCGGAAGCTGTTCGCATTCGGGTCATAGGCAAACAATTTTCCGTTCGGAAAAGTCCCCCCATATACGACTCCATCGACATCTGCCTTTACCCGCCAAATGAAGCTCTCGCTCTCAAGCGCCAACCCCAGATTCTCCAACTCAGAGGAGCCAGGCTTCAGTCTGTAAAAATACCCCTGCGTGCTTCCCATATACACGGTACCGTCCGGCAAGAGATCAATCCCCCAGCAGTGAGTCGAGCCCCCATTCAATTCAAAAGTTTGTAAGCAGTCCCCAGTAAAAACATCAATAATGTGCAGCGTGGCAATCTTGCCGCAAGATACTGCATAGATCTGCGGACTTCGATCCGCATCCCCTGAATGATAAGCCGCCGCCACATAACTGACTGTGTGAATCGGACTTCCTAATGCTCTCGCCGTCATCTGTATCCCCCTCATTTTTCATGTGATTCCTTGCGATCAGGATCCTGTCTAAGACCAGTATAAGCTTTCTATTAACAAGCCGCATCTATTAATTGACAGGCTGCAAAGTTAGTGATAGATTTACGTCGAAAACGTTTCCAAAATCCCAAATCAGTGATATGGAGAGTGGATGATATGGACAAGTACAGTTGTGTGAACAAGGGCGGAACCTTCACTTTTGACGCTGCGATTCCAGCTTGGTCCTTTCATTCTGGAGACCGCGCCGAGGTAAGAAATATGGATGTTGCTATTGAGATTAACGGGAGCTTGAACTCCTGTCTCCGCCACATCACCTCGACTATGGAAAGCACGGGATTAAATGATGCTCACGGCGCATATACGCAGATCGCGATAACAAGCAGATTGGACCAACCTTCTGTCCAGCTGGAGGTGTTATTCCGGGTTTACCTCGAAGCCGCCTTTCTAACGATTAAGGTTCAAATTCTGAATGAAGCTCCTGACTCCTCCGTAACCTTGGGCAAATGCAAGCTCTTGTACAGCAGCGAATCCACAGACTCCTCCATCATGATGGGTGAGCATCCCTCCCGCACCAATGTACTTTGCCAATCGGCTTGGGTGATTAACAATTCCGTACAAGTCATAAGTTCAGAATCTGGGGTTCATACGAGTAAGACGGTTGGACTGCTATATAACCCTGAATCCGGTGCTGCTCTTAACTGCAGCTTCTTGACTTTTGACCGGGCTGATACGGAGCTTGTATATACATATAAGTCTGGAGCAGATGCGATTGCTCTGGAAGCCGTATGCAATTTTGATGGTTACGAGCTGGTTCCAGGACAGCTTATGAGTTCCGAAACGGCTTATCTCGAACTTGCTGCTAATCCATTCACTTCCCTTGAGGATTGGGCCAGCAGAGTGAGCGAGCATTATAAGCCCAAGTTCGCTGCTCGTCCCAATCTCGGTTGGGTCGGCGGTTGGACCTGGAGAGATGGCTTCTCTCAGGAAACCTACGAAGAAATCGTACTGGAGAATGCAGCAGCGCTTAAGCAGAAATTAGGCGGATTCGGCATTAAAAACATTTGGACGAGCATCGGCAACCTAAAAGATATGCTTCCCGGTAATTGGACGGAACAGAATCTGGAGGCGTTCCCTCATGGTTGGGAGTGGCTGATCCAGAAGCTGGAGCAGAATGGGCAGAAACTTGGCTTCTGGATTGCTCCCTTCTGGATTCCTAACAAAGGTTCCGACCTTTTCGAGGAGCACAAGGATAACCTGCTTAAGAAAGATGGCGAATATATTTTTAACAACTATAGATCTCCTTATGGAAAATCAGGTACACTCCCGAAGGAAAAGCGTGTCGGCTTTTATAGCTTGGACGGCAGCCACCCACGCACTAAGCAATTTCTGAGGAAGGTGTTCGAGTACTACAACAAGATCGGGATTCGGTTCTTCATGATCGACTTCCTATATGCTGGTTCCGGGATAACTCCTGGGCATTTTCCATATGATGAGTATTACGACCGAACCAAGATCAAGGGACCTGAGGTGTATAGAGAGGCTTTAAAAATTATACGCGAAGCTGCCGGCGAAGAGACATACCTCCTCTCCTCCACCGGAACGACTTTCCAGAATGTCGGATGCGTTGATGCGGTCCGGGTCGGCCCAGATATCGGAGAAGGACGTCCCTTGATTGAGACGATGGCTGAATATCCGGCTACTTACACCATACATGGCTGGAATCTGATCAACACGGTCGCCTCCTCCATGGCCTATACGTACTTCACAGACCGCAAGCTGTACTATAATGACGGCTTTAATGTGTTAACCGTGGACAAGCCTATCCCATTAGAGGAAGCAAGGGCAACCGTAAGTATGTTCGGATTATCTTCCGGTCCTGTCGTGCTTGGGGATGATATCGCTACTATCAGTGATGAGCGGCTCGCGCTGATCAAGAAATGTTTGCCTCAATACACGGAAATGGCCAGACCCGTGGATCTGTTTACAGCAGCAGCACCGGATTCCCCTCGCATATTCAACCTGCATGTGAAGAAACCATGGGAGGATTGGAATGTCGTGGGGGTGTTGAATGCAGGAGCGTCACCGATGTCCGTGGTGCTACGTCTTGGTGATCTAGGGCTCGACGATGCAGAAACCCCCTATACCGTGTTCGATTTCTGGAATGAGATGTATATGGGCGAAGTAGTGGGGAGCGTGAACATTGAGGTTCCTGCTTATAGCGTGAAGGTGCTGAGGATTAGCAAAGCCAGGAATCACCCATGGGTGTTGTCGACCGATATGCATATCACCCAAGGCGGAGTAGAGATTGCTCAGTTAGAGTGGAACGGGGACAAAGGAATTCTCAAGGGAGTGTGCACTCGTCCCGCTGGAGAGCAGGGCAACTTGTATTTCCGCTTACCTCCAGGATGGAAGCCATTAGTATACGAAGGGCTTAACGTAGCCAAGATTCGCTCGGACAACATGGTGATTGCGATGAAAAGGCTGGCGTTTAACGTCGAGACTGTTACGTGGCGAGTTGATTTTGAACGAACTGCTGAGTTTAAAGTCGGTAATTATGCAGGATTATGAGTGTTGCGTGCGTTGGGCGTTACTAAGAAGAAACCGCTGGCTGCTTAGAGCAACCGGCGGTTCTTGTAGCGCGGATTCGTTATTGTATACCACAATAGCCCAGAATCAAAGCTCATCCTTCATGCTCTCCAGCTTTCCTTCTATCCTCTCCAGGACGGTATCCAGACTGTCCAATCCTGACCAGTAAAACTTCAATTCATTACGTACCGCCGCGAGCTCGTAGCTGGTCAGATTAAGATCGGAGTAATAACGGAACGTATTCATCACCTCTCGGTAGAGCTGGAACCTGGAGGGACGCAATATTTTCTCTGCTCCAGACCATTCTGCGGCCATCTTCATAGCAGGAATACTGAGCGTATTACGCCGTATATACAGTTGGGTATCGTAGGATAATAAATAGTCCTGGAACAGCTTGGCCGCCTGTTGATTGGCTGATGCGCGGGTTACGGCGATTCCGATTACGACTAGCAGCGTACTAGCTTCCTCTTGAAAGGGCAGAGGCGATATATCATAAGTAAACGATGCTTCCGTGAGCGTATTGAGGGTAGAGTAAGTCGCGAGAATCATCGATACTTTTTGTTTGAGGAACAAGGATTCCACATCAAAATCGTCTTCAGACAAATAAGTCGGGAACAAGCTCTTGTCGCTGATCAGCTCCATACATGTGCGCAAACCGCGTTTAAGCTTATCGTCCCCCCGGAGATCATACTTTCCCTGTTCATCGCGCCTGAAATATACCCCGTTCTGCAGCAGAAACAAGGGCCAACGATTATCGGACAACAGATGAAAAAACAGACCATACCGATCCTTCCCATTCGTAAGCTTAGCACTCGCCTCTTTGACATCCTCCCAAGTCCAGCTGCCGTCAGGCTCGGGCAAATTCATCTCATGAAAATGTTCTTTGTTATAGCAGAGCATTACCGGAGTATACACGAAGGGACGGACATAGAGCCGTTCATTGGTTAGGAAAGGTTTATGTAAAAAAGGATAAGTGCCTTCCCCCAGTTCCTGCGGTTCCAAATAATCCTCTACTGTCGCATCCTCCAAAACTTCGTAATCGGAATGATTCAGCATCACTACGTCGCAGTTGGATTCGCGAATGAAATCCGTGATCCCCTCCCGGCTGTGGGCAAAATGCACGGGCACCGGTTGAACCTGGATATTCGGGTATTGCTGTTGAAAGGAATGAACGAGCTTCAAAATATGGGTTTCCTGCACGGTCGATTTATAATAGCCGAATCGGATTGTGATCCCTTCAGCATTTCTCGATTTAACCACCTTCGCGCCAATTCTAGGCACCTTCTCTATATAGCTTTCTGTGACCAGAATCTCCAGGCCCTTGCGCACCGTAACTTTACTGAGTTGGAATAACTCGCACAGCTCCATCTCCGAGGGTAAGTAGCTGCCTACGGGATAGTGCCCGGTCAATATATCATTTCTCAAGGAGACCACCATTTGCTCCACTCTGCTTCTGGAAATGCTTCGTTTCGGTTTCATCACACGTGTCCTCCGGATAAGTCTTAACGTAGTCTTTTTTGGTATAAAAAATGGTAAAAATGAAGTTGACAGGCCGAGCAATAAGCTCTTATAATCATACCATAGTATACCAGATTCATTCAAGGAGGCCATTATTCATAATGACAAGAATTGCTTTTTTACAAAGTAAAGAAACGATAGACCGTGTGTTCACCGCAGAACAAATTGAACGCCTCAGAGCGTTGGGGGAAGTTGTTTTGAACGAGCATAGCGGACCGATCACTCCCGAGCAGACTAAGCAGCAGATCAAGGACGCCGATATTGCCATCACATCTTGGGGATGTCTTGCGATCAATGAAGATATTCTTGCTTCCGCCCCTAATTTGAAGGCCGTGTTGCACGCAGCCGGTACCATTAAGGGCATCGTCACCCCCGAGCTCTGGGATAAAGGAGTCCGCGTGTCCAACGCTACTGAACCGCTAGGCAAAGGAGTAGCGGAGACTGCGTTAGGCCTGACCATCGCTTCATTGAAGGACATGTGGCGCTTGACGCAGGATACTCGAGCCGGGGGCTGGCGCGGGGTTTCCCGCGTAAAAGAGCTGTATGAGGTAACTGTAGGAGTCGTCGGGGCAGGCAAAGCTGGCGGACATTATATCAAGCTGCTGCAAAATTTCGATGTCAAGGTTGTGCTGTACGATCCTATTATTACGCATGAGGCTGCAGCGGAGTTAGGTGCCAAGAAGGTAGAATTCGAACAGCTGCTTGCCCTGTCAGATGTAATCTCGATCCATGCTCCTTCATTGCCTGAGACTGACAAGATGTTCAACAAGGAGACCCTGGCTTTGATGAAGGATGATTGTATCCTCATCAATACCGCAAGAGGGTCGATCATTGATGAGCCCGCACTTATTGAGGAGCTGCGTAAGGGAAGACTGTTCGCGGCACTGGACGTTACGGACCCTGAACCTCCTGCAGAGGATCATCCTATCCGCGAGTTACCTAATGCGATTCTGCTGCCTCATATCGCCGGCTCCGTCAATAATGGTCTGCATCGACTGGGCGCCTTTATCATTGATGATATTGAGCGTTTCCTGAATAATGAGAAGATGCGCGGCGAGGTTACCAGCGATCAGATGAGTATTCTGGCCTAATGATCTATAGGCTTGCGGCCGTCCGGACTGTTGTTCGGGCGGTTTTTGCTGTGTGTGTGCTCTTCTGTCAAGAAAGTAGACCCCCCTAACTCAGGCAACGTGTCTGTAGTACTCCTGTTCGAAGCGCATCGGTGACATGTAGCCAAGGGTACTGTTGGATCGTTTTCG
>NZ_JCAUBA010000024.1:0-114412 GCF_059692235.1 Paenibacillus sp. J2R1T-4
ATGGACCAAATGCTTATATGAGCATGTATTTGCAGTATTCGTCATTTCTATGGGTGTTAAAATCCTGCGAGTGAGTGAGCATTCGTGAGAAAAACCCTTAAAACCGAGGGAAGGGCAGGAAAATGGAGCGGAAAAGCGTTAGCGGTCGCATTTGAACATCGCATTCTCACAACTAAAAAATAAATTCAAAGAATACGATTTCAAGAGCGATTGTAGCCCATCTTCCTGCACTCCCACGCGACTAACCGAACTCAACCACCAAGGACCTGGCCACCGGCCAGGTTCTTTAAAAGTAATAATTGGTGGCATCCAACCTCACAACTACTCTACAATCTCCCCAATAAAAGCTTCCCTTACCCGGTTCCAGAAAGGAAAAGGACGAAAGCGAGCGAAGCTGACCTTCTGCTCGGCAACCATACTGCGGATCGATATAATATGATTCATCTGGACGTTCATATGGTCGATCGTGAGCAGCATATTCATTTTTTTCTTGGGATAAATATCGCAGTGATGATGCTTCGGCAGCACAATAGAAGAACCGAGAGAGCGATACACCCGATTGTTGAGAGAGGCCATCTCTGCAATCTGAATCGCTTCCAGGGATGGATGCAGCAAAGCGCCGTTCAAGCTCTTATTATAGCCCGTACTTCCTGAAGGCGTAGAGATGCAGATGCCATCGCCTCGGAACATTTCGAATCGCTCATCGTTAATATGCAGCTCAGCAACTAATGTGGCATCGGCACCCTTCAGAGTGAACTCATTCAGGGCTAAGTGTGTTTGAATCCCTTTTTCCGTTGCAATCTCAATCTGTACGATGGGATATTTGACGGTTCGCAAGGGGGGTGAGTCGGATGCTGCAGCCATACTGTCTACAAGAGACTCTACTTCCTGCGGCTTCCAATCGGCATAAAAGCCGAGATGCCCGGTATGAATACCGACAAAGGAGGTTGTGTCCAACTTGCTTGAATACATATGAAAAGCGTGCAGCATAGTTCCATCGCCACCAACGGAGACGACTAGATCAGGTTCATTGATATCCTGTTTCAATCCGCGCTTGGCAGCAAGCTCATGGAGAAGGTCTTTCGTTTGAATAGATATGTCGTCGCCTCTATGGACTACGTTATATTTCACTGCGGGCTCACCCCTGATTGTGCTTAAACTTAGCTTTATCATAATCAATTCTGCGCCAAGACACAATCCCGAATCGATCTCTCCCTCAGTTAGCTTTGCCCCACCAGCTAAAAACGCTGCGTAACGGTCTTAACAAAGTATAACCTGCAAACATAGCTGCAATAGCAGCAAGCGCGACCACTGACATGGATATTGAAATCGAATAGAGCAGAGGCAATAGGTGAATACCCATCCCCTGTCCTGCATCAATTCCAGTCCCTACCCCAACGCCTGTGCTGACAACGGGGAATCCAAATGTCGGTGCCGCCTTCAGAATGGCATGTCGAAGAGGCTGGAGAGGCGACCAAAGAACATAGACTAACACCAGTGCCAACACAGAGTGCAATCCTCTTGCCGCGACAAAAGGCCAATAGCGCAGATTGGTCCGGTTCAGCAAGCTTACGATTTGCGCATGTACGCATAATCCGCCCCATGACAGGATGAAAGCTGCAACCGCTACTTTATGAATCAGGAGAAGGTGAATACCTGCATCGGATGAGGATCGAGCTCCTAATGTCACCTCGAATATCCCGTTTATGATCGATTGGGACAATTCTTGAGGGATAGAAGCCATTCTTAACACAGAGGCGGTCAATTGCGACAGACTGCTCATAAGATGAGTAATGCTCATGATTTCCAGAATGACACAGAAGAACACAACCAGGCCGCCAATAACCATTACTAGTCGAAGGGAAGCTTGTACGGCGTCCTGAAGCATCAGCCAGAAGCTGCGGCCGTCCTGAAGGCGAGTATGATGCATAGCTTGTAAGGCCCGCCGAAAGATACTAGCTCGAGATATTACTGGATTTGTTGCAGGTCCGGATTCTAAAGTAAGCTTTTTTCCATGCATCCGCATGAGCAGTCCGATTACGATGGCTGAGCCATAATGAGCAACGGCTAGAATAAGAGCCAGGCTCACATCATGGAAGAACCCAACCGAGACCGCTCCAATCAGGAAGATGGGGTCTGAGGAGGTGGTGAAAGCCACTAGACGCTCCCCTTCGTCGCGGGTAACAAGTCGCTGCTCCCAGAGCTGAGCGGTTAATCTCGCGCCTACGGGGTAACCAGAGGCGAAGCCCATTGCCATCACGAAGCCTCCGATGCCGGGAACTCGGAATAAAGGACGCATCATAGGATCGAGCAGGGTACCAAAGAAATGAACCACTCCGAAGCCTAACATAAGCTCGGCAATGACGAAGAACGGGAACAGAGCTGGAAACAATATATCCCACCATATAGAAAGCCCTTGTAAGGCTGCCCTCCATGCATCGGACGGGTAAATCGTCATAAGAACAATTAATAAGACAAGCATAGCTGCGAATACTGCTGTGGACCAATGCCGCAAGGTTAGCATGGGGTGCCTCCTAGTTCGATTATTACCTCCTATACGTATATGTTTACAGTTGAACAGTCATGCGGACAACCCAAATGAAAACGAATACAAAATGTTTGCGGCATTGCTGAAATTTCAAAAAATTTGTGGTACAATAAAAAAAAGAAGGGCGGAGTGATGCCTATGATGAGCGTAGTAGCAGGTCTAATCGTATGTGCCTTCGTTTTTGTAATTAAGGAAACATTGATGAGTTCCGCAGAGGAAGATATGGATAATTGAAGACTTACCAATTCTGTTCAACGATGTTATCTTTTCATAAGAAAAGATAGCATCGTCTTATTTTTGTATTGTATAATAATGGATAGAGTCAACATAGATATATCAGAGTAGGAGATCACAAGAAATGACATCCGAACATCAAGGTTTTACCATATATGAGGCTATTGGCGGAGAGACTGCAGTACGTCAGCTAGTAGAGTATTTCTACCCGCTTGTACAGGCGAATCCGATTATCGGTCCTTTGTTCCCGGAAGATATCACTCCTGTTGTAGAGAAGCAGTATTTGTTTCTGACCCAGTTTTTCGGAGGTCCTTCTTTATATTCGGACCAGTATGGGCATCCGATGATGCGAGCCAGACATCTCCCGTTTCCCATTACCCCTGAGAGGGCGGAGGCATGGCTTTCCTGCATGAATGCAGCGCTTCAGAAATTGGGTATCGATCCAGAGCTCCAAAAGGCAGTTCTACTAAGGCTTAAAGGTCCTGCACACCATTTCGTAAATAAGGAAGCCGAGTAGCCATTTCGATTCATGAATTCACAAAAAAACTCAGGAGAGGGTGGTTTGACTCATAGTGGAAATGGAACCGTTGTACTTGATAAAAGTAAAATGCATGTGCTGCGAACACTCTTTTGAAACATCACGCGTCCGACCTAGTTTCAAAAAATCAAAGGGGTCAGACACCGATTTCTGCCTCCAATACAAAGAGATCAATCCGGACTTCTACATAGTTCGGGTGTGTCCCTTCTGCGGTTTCTCGGTGACCGAGAATTTCTCTAATAAGATGACCCCCAAGCAGAAATCAGATTACTATGATCGAATCGGCAAAAGCTGGAGTCCACGAGAGTTCGGAGGCGAGCGAGACTGGGCTACAGCCCTTCAGACCTTCAAGCTTGCCCTGTTATGTGCACAGATTAAGGGAGAACGAGACCGAATCTTGGCAGGAGTACTGCACCATATAGCCTGGTTATATCGGCATAAGAACGATAAGGTACAAGAGAACAGGTTCTTGCAATTTGCGCTTGAGGCCTACATCCGTGTATTCGAAGCCGGAGAGGAAAAGATGGATAACGCCCGTCTTATGTATCTGATCGGAGAGCTTAATCGGCGCATGAAAAATTATAACGAAGCGGTTCGCTGGTTCGGGAAAGTTATCAACGACAAGACAATTATGGACGCTGCTATGATTCGCGCTTGCCGTGAACAGTGGGTGGTCACTCGGGAGGATATGCTGGCAGATAAGCTGGAGCTTCCAGATGAACTAATGAACAAGCCCAAGGGATAACTCCCTCGGGCTTGTTCTCATTCATTCCTCTCCGTAAGAGCCTCGGAGGGGGCGATCTGCTAATATATAATCGGAATCCACATTGATCGCGGTTACTTTTTCATGGCAACATGGAAATACAAGTAGTCGTTTGCTGCCTTGTTGAATCTGTTGGAGATCTTTCTTCTTGAGCGGAAGCATAACGTTAGGTTTTTGGCAAAAGGGACATTCATGTACATAAATATCTCCGCGGATCGCGTCATAAGGCCATGTGTTACGGAAAGGAATCATTGTTCAGTCTTCTCATTGGACGCATCCGTTTTCTGGCTGGATTGTTCCTCTTGGGCGAGCTCCATGAGCTTGCGTACTAGGATATGTTGCGGCATGTGCATCAGATGTTCCAATGGTACATTCAATTTTGCGGCTAGTTTCACAGCGGTTTCAGGAGATATTTGCAGTGGTTTCATAAGACATTCCTCCGTTGTTCGATTACTTTAGTTATACACTACTTTCTGCGGAAGTCCAACCTCTTCTATTCAAGCTATGGCATTTTATTTCACCTCTGAAGTATGATTAAATGGAAAGGTAGTTGAGTATGAAGTAGAAAGGTGAGATAGCCATGAAGCAACCGCTCAGTCTCGTTTGGGATATGGACGTCATTTTTGCAGGAGGCAGCGCTTCGCCAGCCTTTTCGCAATTTATGGAGGAGCTGGAGGGACAGATTCAACAATTCCGTTCAAGTCTGGAGAAATTCGTTTACCCGGCAAATGATGGAACAGGAGCTCCATTACTTCCCCTTGTGAATACGATGCAGAGCATCCTGCTTAAGATCCGCGAAGCGGACTCGTTCGTAGCTTGTTTGACCGCTGAGAATCAAGATGATAAGAAAGCTGTGCAACTGAACGGTAGAGTAGCTACAATGGGGGCGCAATTCAGCTCAGTGTTAACCCATTTTGACCAATTGTTGAAGCAGATTCCTGATGAAATTTGGAGCCGTCTTCTGCAGGAGGACGCTTTCGTACCAGTTGCATTTCCCTTAGACGAGCGTCGTCAATTAGCCAAAGAGAAGTTATCACCGGAACAAGAATCATTAATCAGTGATTTGTCCGTAGACGGTTACCACGGCTGGGGAGAATTGTACAATACAGCGGTGAGCAAATTCAGAATTCCTTTTGAGGACAATGGTACCATAACGGAGCTGTCAGCCGGTCAAGCGCATAACAAGCTGCATAGTCCAGATCGAGCCGTGAGAGAGAGGGTATTTGCGCAATGGGAGACCGCATGGGCGCAATCCGCTGATTTCTGTGCAGATGCTTTGAACCGTTTAGGCGGATTCCGATTGCAAGTGTACAAGAACAGAGGTTGGGATTCTGTTCTGAAGGAACCCCTCGATATCAATCGAATGTCCGATCAAACCCTGCAAGTAATGTGGAGTGTAATTGAACAGAACAAGCCTATATTCGTCTCTTACCTGCAACGTAAAGCGCAATTGCTTGGCCTCGAGACGTTAAGCTGGCACGATGTGGAGGCCCCGGTGGGCGCAGCAACCAAACCATATCCATTCGATGATGCAGCGACCCTTATCGTTGAACAGTTCCGTCGGTTCAGTCCGAAGATGGCGGACTTTGCGGAGATGGCGTTCGAGAAGAAATGGATCGAAGCGGAGGATCGTGCGGGTAAACGCCCTGGCGGGTTCTGTACATCGTTCCCGCTTAGTGAGCAAACCCGTATTTTCATGACCTATGCCAATACCGCTTCAAATGTATCAACATTGGCCCATGAGCTGGGACATGCTTATCACCAACACGTCATGAATGATATTCCTGGGCTTGCACAAGAATATGCGATGAACGTCGCGGAGACCGCTTCGACATTTGCTGAGATGATCGTGTCCGATGCGGCTGTGAAGAATGCTGCCAATGAAGAGGAAAGACTGGCTTTGTTGGAAGACAAAATTCAACGTTCCGTCGCGTTTTTCATGAACATTCATGCTAGAGTCTTGTTTGAAACGGAATTCTATGAAAAGCGCAGGAGCGGATTGGTAAGTGTCGAAGAATTAAATGAACTCATGATAAAAGCCCAGAAGCAAGGGTTTCAAGACGCATTAAGCGAATATCACCCCCATTTCTGGGCATCTAAGCTGCACTTCTATATCACAAGTGTTCCGTTCTACAATTTTCCATACACGTTCGGTTATTTGTTCAGTGCCGGGTTATACGCCAATGCGCTCAATGCAGGATCTGCATTCGAGGATCAATACATTGCTTTATTGCGTGATACTGGCAGTATGACGGTAGAACAACTAGCGATGAAACATCTGGGTGTAGATCTGACTCAACCTGAGTTCTGGCAAAACGCCGTTGATCTGGCAACCCAGGATGTCAAGACATTCCTGGAAATGACCGAGAAATAATCAAAGCCGCGTAATGCAGTCTCTACAATCGGAATATTTGAATGGTCCGCTGCAGTTGGCTCACGGATTGGGCCATCTGCTCGGACTGTACTACCATAGCCTCAACAGCGGCGATCTGTTCATTCATCGCCAGGGATACTTTTTCAGTACCTGCTGCAGATTGAATGGTGATGGTGGCAATGCTGTCCATAGTTGATGAGATCATCTTGGCGCTTTCTAACATGCGTTCGCTCTCGGCTGCGAACCCAGAGATCTGATCGGTAATGAAGCCGATACTCTCCACAATACGGGCAAAGATTGCCTCGGTTTCCTTGATCAGGCTGGTCTGGGTATCTACGATCCGCTCATTCTGAACGATCTGCTTAAGCGCAAGGTCAATACCTTGTCCAATGCTTCGAACCAGCCCAAAAACCGCCTTAGTAGAAGCAGCGGATTCTTCAGCGAGCTTACGAACCTCCTGCGCCACAACTGCGAATCCTCTTCCTTGCTCACCGGCTCTCGCTGCTTCGATAGAGGCATTAAGCGACAGCAGGTTGGTCTGCTCCGCAATCTCCGAAATGGTATGCGTAATAGTCGAAATTCCATTCGCTTCCTGAGCCAGCTTGTCAATCGTTTTGGAAAGCGTGGAGGTTGCTTCTACGTTGCGCACCATCCCCTCGCTCTGACTCTCAACAGCTGCCCTCCCTTGATTAATCAAGGAAATCATAGCGTCCGATTGAGTATTCATCTCTCTAGTGGAAGAAGCATAATTGGATACCTTCGTTTCAATCTCCTTAATGGCCGACGCCATTCGTTCTATCTCGGTAGCTATTTGTTGGGATCCGGAGGCGAGCTCGTTGGCGCTGAAAGTCACTTGACCCATCACCTGCTTCATGTTCTGGTTCTTGTTGCTGCTATCCCTGGTTGTATCAGCGACATGACGAGTAATCCCTGTCGTTTCGTTCAGAATATCGCGAAGTTTGTCGATCATACGATTGAAGGAGCGTCCCAGCTCACCCAATGCATCATCACTTGTGACGTCTACCTTAATAGAGAAATCTCCTTTGGAGATATTCAGGGCAATGCTAGAAATACTCTCAATTGGTCCTGTAAGCGCTCTCTCGAGAAAGCTGATTAAAGGGTAACTAATGCCGAACATGACTAGTGCAAGCACGATAGCCACCACAATAGACGCATCTGAAGCGGATGCAAATATCAGCAAAACCGCAGAAAATACGGCAACGAGTGAAAAACAACCTACCTGGAGCTTGCGTTTAAAAGATAGTGAATCAAACCAGGACATTAACAATTACCCCATTCCCCATTAATATTAGCTAAGACAGGTAAATTATAACATGTCGAAAGAAATCGGTCTATTACGGACTTGGGTATACACTAGTTCTCAAGTCTCTAGCAAACACTGGGATTTATTTGTATAATCAAGTAGAGACTCCCCCCGCAAATTCGCTGGTCTCAGCGAATGCTGTATACCAGACGGTATCAAATATGCTAAACGGTGGCTATTCACTGTGATTCGCAAAACCGTTTATGTTCGGAAGAGAGGGATACCAATGACATTAAGGAATTGTAAGGATTGCGGCAAGCTTTTCGTGATGCAAAAGGCGGAATACTGCAGTGATTGTCAGACTGCGAATAATCAGCAATTTATGAAAATCCGGGACTATTTGAAGCGTCATCCAAAGAGCACTATTATGGAAATACATACTAAGACAGGTGTCCCAGTCTCCAAGATCCTAGAAATGCGCAATACGGAATATGTTCCTTATGGCTAGCCCAATACACATTATCTATCCATAAAGACCCTCCTTCTAGTTAGAGAAAGGAGGGTCTTTTGTATTATTTTTGTAGTCGATAATACACATATATTGTAAAGCATTGTTGAAATAGGAATAAGTTGCTTGTATACTATGACTTACGACCTATAAATATACATAATATTACAAATTTAGCGAGAAAGGAGGAATTTATGATTATCACAAATCTTCCGCTTACCCGCCAGTTGGACATCGTATTCAGGGAGCTTAGGAATGAATTGTCGCAGTTGTCGTCAGGAACGGTGTTCATCCAGATCCGGAATAACTTGATCGGGAAATTCGGCGTCCGTCATCTGCCGCTTGAGGCTAGAGACGGGAAAGTCGAACAACAAGTGAAGACAGGGTTATCCACGACACAACAAACGTCATTTCTGAGCATGGCTTTGCAATCGTTGGAATACAAGAAGCATTGGACGCATGGCGAGATCTGTTTCGATTTCACCATACGGCAAAGTATGCTCTGTGCAAGCGTTCAGTTTGAGTCGAATTACAACATGGCAAGTTTATTGACGGACAGATAATACTCTTATTTCTACTGCAATTATTCCGATTTCATGCTAAAGTTGTCCGGCAGCTTATTGCTGCAGGGCAGCTTTTTTTCATTACTCGCTCCCTATCTCAATGAACAGCAAAAAGCCTGGCACGTATCCGGGGCGATCTAAAGCACCAGAGGAGCCAGACTTGTTCATTCATTTGGATTAAAAAATTTTGTTTCCGCCTAATTGCTGCTCAGCGATCTGAACCAGACGTTTCGTTATGTATCCGCCCAGTGCTCCTGCGTCCCGAGTAGCCATATAACCCATATAGCCGTCTGTAGGGATTTGTATACCTAATTCTTGAGCAATTTCATATTTCATTTGGTCAATTGCAGCTGAAGCTTGTGGAACCAATAGGGAGTTGCTGCGGCGACTTCTTTGTTGTCCTGCTGCCATTTGATATCACCTCCGTTTGATACGTATTATGGACATTATGGGAAATTATACTCCTTGCATGAATTGGTAAATGTAACCACACCGGGTAGTCTGGTATAATTAATACCATTAGTAGTGTAGGAGGGAAAGGACCATGCAGCAAAGCTTTCGATTGGAATGTAAAGGGATGAAGCTTGAGAAGGAGCTTCACATTGTGCAGGCTGAAGTCATAGTGGAAGCAGATGGGGAGACGGTGATCGATGAATCGATGTGTGTGGATGTAGGCTTGCCTGCCTTAATGCTGAGCTGCTTCCAACCAACACACCCGAATCGGTGGGCGTCTATTGATGAATGGCAATCGATCCCTTTTTTTGTATGCGGCTGCGGAGATCCGGAATGTCGGGGAATCTCGTTCAGGACCCGATTATTGAATGAGGGGAAGGAGATTGAATGGGTACTGGTAGAACAAGCGGAGGATCGGTCCTATAGAGAGCAGGAGACCTATGTATTCAATTTGCGTTCCTACAAACAACAAGTATTACTTGTATCCGATCAATTCCTGACAGTCATAGACGAAAAGGACTACCGCCCTCTGATGAAAGATACAGAAGAGGTAGTCCGCCGTATGGCTGATGATATAAGGACTAGCTTAGCTCGTTAAGAGAGATGTAAGAATAGGGTCCGCTGTTATCTTGGCACGCAGCGTCTTGCAGTTATTCTCGGGGGACTCGATTGTCCATCCGGCTACCTTGGTACCGCATATTACAGCTTGCGAGAGAGGGAGCCCTTGAATAAGCCCCATAACGGTTCCGGAGAAGAAGGCGTCGCCAGCCCCACTAGAATCCTCAACCGATACCGGGAATATCGTCTGAGTGCCGGATTCGTCTGTTCCCTTATCATAATATACGGAGCCCTCAGCACCCAGTGTAATGACTAATTGCTGCAAATCCAGCTTCAAGGCTAATTCACGAATGGCTTGGATTCGGCCAGCCTCGCCCAAGTCAATATAAGAATATCCAAGTAATCTTTCCGCCTCAACATGATTACAGATAAAGCAAGCAAGCTTGGATAATAGCTCAGGCTTCTGAAGAATAACGTCCAGATTGCCTGGAATGCCGTATACGGGCTTCTTGGCCTCCTCGGCGAGCTTAAGAACAGCTGAGGACAGCTCAGCATTGAGGTCCAGCTCTAGCAGGATATGGGAGGAAGTCTGCAGCATCTCCAATCCATGTTGATCGAAGCCGTCTGTCATGGAGGTCAGATCGGGCATCTGGGAGATGGAACCAGCCAGATCTCCGCTCTCATCCAGCACAGCTAACCACATTCCCATCCCTTCCCGTTCCGCCTTGACCATGAACTTGGTATCCACATTAGAAGCTTCAAGACGTGTCAACACCTCTTGTCCTAGTCCAGATGCATCGACTGATGAGAAAAGCCCGGTAGGGACACCCATCAGTCCCAGATTCTCAGCTACATTCCTCCCTACTCCTCCATGAACGAACTGAATCCGCCCCAAATTACGACCTGTCGGAAGATAAGTATTGAAAGGAAATCCCTTACAATCAATAAATACAGTACCAATAACAATAGCAAAACCTTGATTAGATTTCATTGTATAATAACGCTCCTATTCTCGGGTAATCTTCATGTCAATCCACAAGTTCCGTGTCTCCCCTGGAGCAAGTGAGCTGAATCCTGTTATCGCAGGATCCATCCGTAAATTAGGCGCATTGGTTACCCATGTGTAAGGTTCAATGCAGATATAGTCCTGTGCCAATCCCTTGGTGTAGATTACCCATTGTTTGAACGTTTCCGAAGCGCTGTACGTAATCGAGTAGCCTTCCTTGGATAATACAGCTTTTACTGGGTTCGAGCCGATCTGGAATATAGTATCCATGTTCTGGCCTGCCAATGAAATACCGGCAGTCAGCTCAGAATAGGGTCCGGGCGGAAGCAAATTCTCTGTCGGCATTGCATCAGGGTCCAGCTCCCAAATGGATTCGACCGGCAGCTGGAACGTCCATTGCTCAGGCTTCCCATCTAACATAAACCACGTATGCAGACCAAAGCCGTAAGGAGCGTGGAGATCGCTGTGATTCGTGGCGCTTACTTCCTGCAAGAGGCCATTGACAGTGAGGGTATAGGTAACCTCAATGGTTAGATCATGCGGGTATTGCTCGGCCAGTTCAGAGAAATGTGCCGTGCGAAAGGAGGTTGTGATCGATACTCCTGCAGCAGTCTCTTCCGTGCGAGCGATCTGCCAAGGGCGGCTTCTTAATATACCATGAATATGATGTCCGGCCGGTGTGTTAATCGCCAATTGATATTTCCTGCCATCAAATTCGAACGCTCCATGTCGAATCCGGTTCGGAGGCATCATCATAGGGATGCCGAAATGCCCGGGCTGCTCCACAATCGCATCAAGGCTTTCAGGAACACGCAATAGTTCCCGTTCAGCCGCTTTGTCCCACATCCGTATTACATTGCTTCCTATGGAAGGGAGCAGGGTGATCGAGAATTGCTCGTTGTCCAGTATGTAGGAGGGAACACCTTGCCATGTTCCTTGGGTAATAGACATTTGGAATGGATGCTCCTTTAACAATCGGAATACTTTCCTTTAATTTATCTTACTTCAGAAAGAAACGCCTTTAAGCCAAACTCATTTTAACAAAGTTCGCTTATGTCTGTCACGGACTAATGAATAGTGATGTGAAGATTGTTGTGTCAAGCGCCAAATTCATAATTAGGGTAAACGTACAGCTCCTTAGGCGCTTCGATTTTCTGAATTCGACTTGCTTGAATAACCATAAGCTTCGTTCCCTTATATTCGGTTTGGTCAATTTTACCTGTTAGTTGGATCCACTGATCGGTCGCGTACAGATTGCCCTTGTCGAATTGAACAAGCACCCCGTACGGGGCGGCGTCTGCAGAACAGCATTGTACTGTGAACCGTCCGATTACGAACTGATTATCACTCATATCCTCGTCTCGATAGACAAAGCCAGATAAATGGATCGTTTTACCTACAAAAGAATCCGCATACAGGTCTAAAGTTGTCAACGTCTCGATGTACAGTTCTTCTGGTACTTGGATAGTTGGTTCCTTATACAGTTTTTTGGCGTGCTTGGCGTATGGTTCTGTGTATTTGTCCGATGGAAACAGCTGCTTCAATTGTTCTTCGGTCAAGGCTGTATTCACTTCTTGGGTTCTGGCAGGGGGTCCCGGACTGAGTGGCTGTTGCTCTGCTATGACCTCTTTCGATTTGACGCTGCTCGAGCTGTTCAGGTTCATCCCTTTTTTGGCGGCCAGCGCGGTCCCCATAGAGGAGTCAGGCATTAGAAACCCGATCAGGAGCGGGAAAGCGAAAAGTCCGTAAAATATAACATTTTTGAACAGGGAACGGGAAGGCGTATGGTCATGTCCGTCATCTCCGCAATCACAGGCGGACTGTTGGCCCCGGAACAGGCGGAAAGAATCGTATAATTGGTAAGCCCCTACAATGTACAAGGCGATCGCCGACAGCTTGACATAGAGCAGCATACGGGGGGCGATATAATAAAGAATGGCGTCAGATTTGACCAATGTGGCTATATAGGCTGCGAAACCGAACAACAAGATAGCTTTTAACAGCGAATGAATTGCTAGCGTACGGGATGACACGAAACAGACTCCCCTTTCTTACTCCCCTATAAAATAAATCTTTCAAATAACAAGGAGCTTGCCAATACGAGAACAGCAACCCAGAATGTTAATACCAGCACAAACCGAGCACGGAATACGGATAACAGCATTAGTGTGTTTTTGAGATCAATCATAGGTCCAAATACAAGGAAAGTAAGCAAGGAACCGGCTGTAAAAGTTGCGGTAAAGGATGAGGCTACAAAAGCATCAGAGGTCGAGCATAGCGACAGAACATAGGCGAAGCCCATCATGAACAAGTGGGAGCTGTATTCCCCTTGCCCGATTGAGATTAGACTTTCTCTAGAGATTGCAGCTTGAATGCAGGCAGTGAGCATAGCACCAAATATCAGGAATTTGCCCATCTCAAAAAATTCATCTGAAGCGTGACCCAGAATAGAGAACAGTTTATTGCCGCTGGGGCGGGCATGAGTGTGACTGTGTCTTTGTTGATTGTCGTGAATATGAATTTGAGAGGGTTGGCTGATAGGAGCGGAAGGACTGACCCCTCTCAAGGGATTTGTTCTGAAAAAGCGATAAATGATAATTCCGATACAAAAGGCGACTAGAAATGCCATTCCCATACGCGAGTATGCCAGTTCTGGACGTGATCGAAATGCCATATAAGTAGCGGCGAATACTACCGGATTCAGGATGGGGCCTACTAGAATGAATACGACTGCTATGTACAAGGGCATTCCTTTCAACATAAGCCGTCTCACGATTGGGATCATCCCGCATTCGCATAAGGGGAATATCAGACCGAGCAGACAAGCGAATAAAATTCCTAGCACCGGATTGCGGGGAATCATTCTGCGTATCGTTTGTTCGGAAACGAAGGTCTGCAATAAGGCAGAGGTGACTACACCTAGAAGTACGAAAGGAATGGCTTCTAATACAATACTAATGAACAGTGTCTTGAAGTTAGCCCAATCAAAGGAAGCCAGAAAGGATATGTCCGGTAATGGTTTGCGGGTATAGATAAGTGCCATCAAGCTTATACAAGCTAGTCCAATCACAATGTGCAGACGTAAGCGTAATATCGTTTGCAACCGACATTCTCCTTTTAAGAAAGAATAGAACACTATAACGTATGCGGAGATTAAGCTGGATAGGACAAAGTTTGTGCCTGATGTCTGATTACGACAAGGAGCCCTTGCGGTCTTTGTAAATCTCACGCATGACATGCTTCAGCTCAGGTACAACAATCCTTGTCATAGCAAGCTTGACGGCGCCTGATGAGCCTGGCATGGAGAATACAGCTGTATTCCCGCATACACCTGCCACAGCGCGGCTAAGAATAGCGGCGGGTCCGATGTCTTCAGCGAAGCTCAAGTAACGGAATATTTCGCCGAAGCCCGGCATTTCTTTATCTAATACGTCACGCACTGCTTCATAAGTGGTATCGCGAAGGGCGATTCCGGTTCCTCCGTTCAGTAGTACGGCTTCTATATCCGTCGAGGCGGCTGCAGAACGAATCAGATCCTGTATAGGGGCATACTCGTCCTTCACAATGCGGTAATCGGCTATGATATATCCTTCTGCTTCTAATAATTGTTTCATTAGTTGGCCGCTCTTGTCGGTTTCTTCTGTTCGGGTGTCCGACACCGTGATGATCATACAGCGGACTGTTGTTGGAGCTTCTTTGCGATGCTCTTCGGTTGACATGGGAATCCTCCGTCCATAAGTAGGTGATGATACCAATATATCTCGTTTAATCGGTCCGTACAATCTCTTTCTACAGGAAGTTACCCGTCATTTTGCGGGGAAAAGTTAAACTTTATTTGACGCAAGACGCGACGACTGTTATTATATTAATTATGCGATTCTTGCGTGACTTACTGTTATGTATTGTAAAGGAGGTGTGTACCGATGCGCGTTATCGTTACTTTGGCTTGTACCGAAACGGGTGACCGTAACTATACAACCACTAAGAACAAAAAAACTCAAACTCAGCGTATTGAGATGAAGAAATTTTGCCCACGCCTGAAGAAAGTTACCCTTCACCGCGAAACTCGTTAAGTTTCGATCCGATGTTGGAGTGAATGGCGATGACAGGAAAAAGTAGGGAGCGTCTTCCGTTTCAGAGAGCCGATGTTGTAGCTGTGAGTCGGTGCGGAGCGTTTCTCGAATGGGTCCTGGAGCTTGAAGCCGAACCTTCGCATTACATGCGAGTGTGTGTAGGCTTAACGGAAGTTCCCCGTTATCGGAACAATAGGTTTCCATTGGTGAATTCTCTGTTCATGCGGAAACAAATTAGGGTGGTACCACGGCCTCTCGTCCCTTGCGACGAGGGCTTTTTTGTATTTTATTTGCGGTTAACATGTAATAGCAATAAATGAAAACGCGGGAGGTTATTCCATATGAAACGTGTGCTATCAGGTATACAACCAAGCGGTCAGCTTACACTAGGCAATTACATCGGCGCTTTGCGCAACTACGTGCTCCTTCAGGAAGAACATAAGTGTTTTTTCATGGTCGTCGATCTGCATGCTATCACAGTACCTCAGGACCCTGCTGCGCTGCGCGAGCAGACGGAATCGGTTACTGCCTTGTTCTTGGCCTCGGGAATTGATCCAGCCAAAGCAAGTGTCTTTCTTCAATCTCATGTCCGTGCGCATGCAGAGCTAGGCTGGTTGCTCACTACCTTAACTTACATGGGTGAACTAGAACGTATGACCCAATTCAAGGACAAATCAAGCGGCAAGGATTCCATTGGAGCCGGTTTGTTCACTTATCCTTCACTGATGGCTGCTGATATATTGCTGTATGGCACTGATCTGGTACCGGTTGGAGATGACCAGAAACAGCATTTGGAGCTGACGCGTGACTTGGCGGGCCGATTCAACCAACGCTTTGGTGATACTTTCCAGATTCCGGAACCATTCATCCCTAAGGTGGGGGCTAGAATCATGTCTCTTGACGATGCTTCCAAGAAGATGAGCAAGAGTAACCCGAATGCGGGCAGCTATATTGCCATGCTGGATGAGCCAGGAGTGATACGGAAGAAGATCAGCAGGGCTGTTACAGATTCTGGGCGCGAAGTGAAGTTTGATCCGGCGAATAAGCCAGAGATTACGAACTTGATAAGTATTTATGCGAGCTGCTCTGATCTGTCAGTTGCAGAGATTGAAGCGAAATACGAGGGACAAGGCTACGGACCGTTCAAGAAGGATCTGGCGGAGCGTGTCGTGGAAACGCTGGAGCCGATTCAGAGAAGATACAAAGAAATTCGCACCTCTGATGAGCTGGAAACTGTTCTTCGCCAAGGAGCGGAGCAAGCTGCAGCTATTGCGGATGAAACAGTGAAGCAAGTGAAAGAGAAGATGGGCTTCGTCTTGCCCCGCTAGAAGAGTAGAGAGAGGAGGTTTCGGAACATTAACCTCCTCTCTTCCTGCGCATGCGTGCGCTTAAGACGAATCCGTATCCCATGAAGGCTATGGCGCCTACTATGCAAAGAACAGCACCCAAGAGGCTGCGGTAAGCGATAGATAAGCTTACTCCACAGAGTAAGGCAACACTAATTACGGCGAATAACAAGGCTAATGAACGGTTCATACAAAGACCTCCTAAGTGTGTGTGCGGGTCGGAATAGCCCAAAAATTAGTAATTGTAATCTGCATACTCCCTAATCTATCGTAACATAATAAGCTTGCAAGCTTGCAAATGCAACTTGAGTCCCACCAAAGAGAAAGCAGAAGCTGATGAAGCGTATGCCGATTATTTGGACGGGGCCCGGTCATACCCATTACGTAGAATGAAAGGAGTGCTTATTATTATGGCGCGCAGTAACTCTCGGAACTCTCTGGTCGTACCGCAGGCAAGCCAGGCAATTGAACAAATGAAGTTTGAAATCGCTCAGGAGTTGGGGATTCAATTCCCTCAAGGCGGCTATTACGGTGAAATGACAAGCCGCGACACCGGATCAATCGGTGGTAACATAACTAAGAGGTTGGTACAAATTGGTCAACAGTCCATATCTGGTGGTTCACGCTACTAGGGTTACAACATAACAAAGCATGATAGAAGCTCAAGGGATTATTCCCTTGAGCTTCTTTATTGTACATATGAACATGCTCCGAATCAATACGCATCCATCTTCAATCGCTTCTCCAAGCGATCCTCGTTCAACCAGCCTACGTAAGAATCCATCGTATTATATTGCTTATCCATCAGCATTACGGCAACGAACGGATATTGCTTGCGGTGGCGATACCTTACATCTACCCAGCGCACTTCAAAGCCCCAAGAATGCTCCTTGAGCTCCGCGCAGGCATGTGAGGTTAAGTATAAGAAAGCTGCAACATCAGGATGACCCGTGGATTCGTCGATAGCCGGATGGGATTCGCATTCTACCTTGTCAATCCAGCGTAATTTGCCGTTCTTAAATTCTCCAAGCACATAGCGGCCGTTTCCCATCGATTTCACAACATTCCAGTTATACAAATGAATCGTGGGGATGACTAAGTAGCCATGCTCAGCTTCAAAGCTGTTGTCCTGCAGTTTCACTGTGCGAATCGCAACCCAATGGGCAATCGTCCGCCAAACGTAATAAATAGCGAGTAAAACATAAAGGGTTGGAAAAACAACATCTGGCGGAGCTAATCGGACCGACCATAGAAATATGGCAATGACATGACCAGCGAACAGAATAGGGTCGAAAATATGGATAATATTCCACGAAATCCACTTCTCACTGAACGGTCGAATGGCTTGTGTGCCGTAAGCATTGAAGCAATCCATGAATACATGGACTGCAACTGCTATGAAAGTCCATAAAGCTATGTGAGGGATCGAGGCGCCTTGAATAACAATAGCCAAGACTAACGTTATTAACACAGTCCAGATGGCAAGAGCCGGCAAGGAGTGGGACTTGCCGCGGTGGTTGCGGATATAAGAAGCATTTCCTCTGAACCTGAGCAGACCGTCTGAATCGGGAATCTGAGATCCAATAACCGTAGCGATCAGGACGGCGGTTGCGGTCAATGAATCAGAAGCAACAACGGGATCGACATATGCTAACCCAGCCAAGCCTACTCCTACGACTAGATGTGTACCAGTGTCCAAAAGAAGTCTCCTCCTAACAAGTCTGAACCAAATGGTGATACTATTATTGTATCATGATCTTCTTGAAAAAATAAATCTTACGAGGTGATTTAACAATGTATAAAGTTTTCGTTGAGTATAAGGTTAACCCGGAATATCAAGAAGCATACATCGCATTTATGAGCACCGTCCGGACGCGGTATCCGCATCTTGAGTTATTGGAAGCGACAGATCAAGATTCATTGTATGTTGAAATATGGCTGCTTGAAGAAGATGAAGATTTTAATATGTTTAAACAAGAACGCAAGGATGTGAAACACCCGCAATGGTCCATTATACTTCCGTGGATCGTCGGAGGTTCTGAAAAAACGAACATATGGAGGTTTCATAAGATACTATAATCCAATAAATGAATGATAAGATAGTCCATTATTTACGATGTTTATATCCATTGAATGTTCCATATCAGGCATGTAATCTTACAATAGGGATTCAACCTGATAAGGAGGAGAGCGAATGATTAGAAAAAGCATTCTGTGGGGTCATATTGTCCAGTACAGAGTTTCCTATCTTTTCGGTTTTGCATTATTGTCCATTTCTTGTGTGCTGCAGCTAGTCATTCCTAACCTGCTGGGGCGGTTTACAGATCAGTTAGAGGCATCAGAGCTTACCTATGCGGGAGCCGTCGAGATTGCCTTGTGGATGATGGCGGCAGGCTTTGGAGTTGCCTTGTTCCGATCAAGCTCGCGAATTTACTTGTTTCGCTTGTCGCGTGTGTTGGACAGAAAAGTGCGCGACGATTTGTTTCGCCATTGGGAAACCTTATCGGCCCAATATTTCAAGAACAAGCGGATCGGTGATTTAATGTCACACGCGATCAGTGACGTCAGTGTCATTCGAGAGGTGACGATGCAAGGAATTTTTAATACCTTGGAAGCGGCCTTTCTGATTTCAATCACGGTTGTCGCCATGGTTGCTTGGGTAGATCCTTACTTGACTTTGATTACCATGCTGCCCCTTCCCTTCCTCAGCCTGTTAGCCTATCGGTTCAACAAGCGCATTCAGAAGGAGTCGACCGATGTTCAGGAGACGATTGGGGACCTGACAAGCCGGGTTCAAGAGTTCGTGGCAGGAATCAGAGTCGTTAAAGCGTTCGTGCAAGAGAAAGAACAGATTCGTTTGTTCCATGAAGATAATCACAATGCGGTGAAGATGAACCGCAAGCTGGTGCGGACCAATTCCCTATTCGGAGCTTCGAGCTCAGCTGTTGTCGGCATTAGCTTCTTGATCTCGGTTATATTTGGCGGTATTCTCGTTCTGAAAAGAGTCATTACACTCGGAGAATTTGTTGCGTTTAACACTTATTTATCCTTATTGATGGGTCCGATCGAGAACTTGGGAAAAGTCGTTAATACGATGCAGCGGGGCAGAGCTTCAGAGAAAAGAATTCTTGAGATTCTGAATACGCAGCCTGATGTAGCAGATGATAATCAAGCAGATATGAGTATTAATCGGCTCGAAGGAAACATCCAAATCCGTAATTTATCGTTCCGCTATCCCGAAGCGCATACGCTTTCTCTGAAAAATATTTCTATGGATGTTCCGAAGGGAAGCAGTCTTGCTATTGTAGGCCGAGTTGGGAGCGGTAAGAGTACGCTGATAAATTTACTTATTCGTCTCTATAACCCGCCTGCGGGTACCGTGTTTATTGATGGAAGAGATATACATGAGATTCCCCTTAAGGTACTTCGTAAAGAAATCGGTATGGTGCCCCAGGATCAGTTCTTATTCTCCTCCACCATACGTGATAATATCAGCTTCGATCCGAAGCCATACAAAGACGAAGAGGTAGAGGAAGCGGCTAAGGTTGCACAGGTATATGACAACATCATTGAGTTCCCGAATCAATTCCAGACTGCGCTCGGTGAGCGTGGGATTTCTCTGTCTGGCGGGCAGCGTCAACGCGTAAGTATTGCTAGGGCGATTATCAAAAAACCAGCGGTCCTGATCTTCGATGACAGCTTGTCGGCAGTGGATACCGAGACTGAGGACCGTATTCTTGAAGGATTGAATCAGGTCATGAACGACCGTACGACGATCATTATTGGTCACCGCATTTCTTCAGTGAGAGCAGCCGATCAGATTATTGTAATGGATGAAGGAGAAATCGCAGAGCGCGGGACACATGACTCCTTACTAGAGCTGAATGGTTTGTATGCGGATATGTATCATAAACAGCTTTTGGACGAGGCTGCGAAGCAAGAGTTCATTGAGCCAGTATCGCCCGGAACGAACAAGAAAACGCTGCCGGGGGGGAAAGTCGGTTGAGCATTCATTCAGAGAAACAATTAGTGAAAGTAAAAGATTCTCAGCTAATGCGCAAAATGCTTGCTTATGTGAAGCCGCATTGGAAAATGGTCAGCTTATGTATCGTAATGGCTTTTCTCATCGTCATTACCGATTTGGCCAGACCGTATCTTATGAAGGTAGCTATTGATGATCATATTAATGGATTAAATCGGCCGATGATTACCGCTCCAGCTGAGCAGTCGGATCTGTTAAAGGATCAAGGAAAGCCATTCGAGGTCGGAACGCAGGCCTACGTGCGGTTGCCTCAGGGAAGTGAGCTCGAACAACTCCCTGCAGGGACGGAAGCTGTCCAGATCGTAGAAATACATGGGGAGCCTTACTTGATCCGGGGTGGTTGGTTAGAGGATCAGGCTGTAGCTTCGGCGAGTGTTGTGAACGATAATGGACGAGTAAGCGTCAAGACGGATCAGATGGCATATCCGGCCGAGCTGCTTACTAATGAAACCATTGATGAGTTCCATGAAAAGGATATTAGAGGTTTTCTGGTACTCGGTGTCCTGTTCCTGTCAGCTGTATTAATAGGCTCTGTGCTGAACTATTTGCAAACCAATTTCTTGCAGTATACAGGACAGCATATCATCTATAAAATTCGGCAACAGCTATTCGTTCACTTAAGCCGCATGTCCTCGTCTTATTTTGACCGCAATCCGGTTGGACGTTTAGTCGTACGGGTGACACAAGACACGGAATCATTGAACCAACTGTATTCACAAGTCGTCGTCAATCTGGTAAAAGACATCATTATTCTAATCGGTGTTCTCGGGATTATGTTCCATTTGAACGTTCGCCTGACCTTGCTCATGCTAGTGGTGATGCCGCTCTTATTCGGGATGACGTTCTGGTATAGGATGGTTGTGCGTGAAGCGCAGCGTACAATGAGGCTTTTGCTGGCTCGTCTGAACTCGTTCCTGGCTGAGAATTTATCCGGTATTCGCATTACGCAAATGTTCATTAGGGAGCAGAAGCAATGGGAGCAATTCGATGACCTGAATACGCAGCATTACAAAGCCGGCATGCGAGGAACGGTCATTAACTCGGTGTTCCAGCCTGCTATTGGTTTCCTGGGAAACCTGGCGATCGCGCTGCTGATCTGGTATGGGGGCGCGAGCGTATTGGAAGGCTCGATTACATTTGGTATCGTGTATGCCTTTACCCATTATGCAAGGCAGTTCTTCAACCCACTGATGAGCTTGGCGGAGAAATACAATCAGATCCAGACCGCAATGGTCGGAGCCGAGCGCATATTCGACATGTTAGGCGAGAAGCCGGCCATCGTCGATAGCGAGAACACCAAGCCTCTGCCCAGTGCAGTACGTGGTGAGATTGTGTTCGAGAATGTATGGTTCGCTTACAATGAAGAAGAGTGGGTACTAAGAGATGTAAGCTTCCGAATTGAGCCCGGGCAGACGATTGCTTTCGTAGGGGCAACTGGAGCGGGGAAGAGCTCGATCATCCAACTGATCAATCGTTTCTACGACATCCAGAAGGGAACGATCAAGCTGGATGGTATCGACATTAAGGATATTCCATTAGAACAATTAAGGCGAACGGTCAGCATCGTGCAGCAGGATGTATTCCTGTTCACTGGCGATATTGCCTCTAATATTCGTTTGAATGAGTCATCGATCTCAGATGAGCAGGTCAAGGAGGCGGCCAGAATGGTGAATATGACCTCTTTCATTGACAAGCAGCCGCTAGGATTTGCTACACGGCTTGGTGAGCGCGGTGTGAATTTATCTCTTGGTCAGCGTCAACTGCTGTCATTCGCTCGTGCTGTTGTTTTCAAGCCGGAGATTCTGATTCTGGATGAAGCCACATCGAACATTGATACAGAAACGGAATTGGTTGTACAGGATGCGCTTAAGTCTATATCGAAGAATCGCACTACGCTGATCGTGGCTCACCGCTTATCCACGATTCAGCATGCGGATCAAATCATTGTGATGCACAAAGGAAAAGTGCGTGAGATCGGGAATCACTACCAATTGCTCGCGGTAAAAGGGTATTACTTCCGATTGTTTGAGCTTCAGTACAAGGATCAACGTTCTGACCGCGAAGCGGCTGCAACCGTTGATTCGCGTCAGATATCTGCCGGGGCAGGCTGATGAGTAGAAACAAAGACCGTCATGATGAACTCCGAACAAACTTATAGTAGACTTGTCGAAAGCGAAGACCTGTTAAAAGGAATCTTCGCTTTTTTTGTCTATCCAACTATTCAAGCAGGAAGTCAGATGGCTAACCTTACTTAGGGAATGGTACTATATAGTTCATAGCAGTTTATAGGGAAGGTGTACAGGATTGAATACGCATATATTAGTAGTAGATGATGAACCGAACATTCGGGAACTGCTGAGCCTTGTATTGAAGAGGGAAGGTTATGTGGTGCTTGAAGCAGAGAATGGGGAGCAGGGCTCGGCTATAATGGAGCAGGAGCTGGTCCATCTGGCGGTGGTGGATGTAATGATGCCAGGAAAGAATGGCTGGGAGCTATGCGAGGAAATACGAAGGTACTATGATATACCGGTCATTATGCTAACGGCGAGAGGTGAGATTGTGGATAAAGAGAAAGGGTTCCTGTCAGGAACGGATGATTATATGGTCAAGCCATTTGAACCGAAAGAGCTCTTGATCCGGATCAAAGCATTGCTGCGCCGTTATCGGATCCTCTCATCCGAAGTATTGCGATTGAATGAAACTTCTATTGACCGCAACAGCTATGAGGTAAAGAAAGGGGAGAAGGTGCTCACACTACCTTTGAAGGAATTCGAGCTGCTGTCGCAATTAGCAAGTCATCCAGGGCGTATTTATACACGTGAGCAATTGTTGCAGCAAATATGGGGAACCGATTATGAAGGCGACAGTCGGACGATCGATGTGCATATCAAACGGCTGCGCGAGAGGTTCGCAGATCGAACGGATGATTTCATCATCACGACGGTACGCGGGCTAGGATACAAGCTTGAGGTGCAAGGGGTATGAGATCGCTGTATGTAAGGATCGTCGTTACGTTCGTGCTTATTTCATTAGTCAGCGGGCTGATGGCTTTGTTTCTGACTAATTTATATTATGTCGAGAAGCTGAAGGGATATAACGAGAGCCATATTATGGACATTGCCGAGGAAATACGGACGTTATATGAAAAAACACCGTCTCTGGATCTAGGGGAATATTTAGCCCACATCGGGAATATGGGTTTTCAAATCTATTCTGTCGATGACCAGCAGAATGGCAAGTTTTATGGTGTTCCGTTCAAACACCAGCATATCAATAACGAGCAGATCGAACGGGTTCTTCTAGGTGAAATATATAACGGCTTGTCCGAAGATCGGAATCTGCTTATGATTACGAGCTTGTTCGAGAGCAGCATAATGAACAGCATCGGAATTCCAGTTATCTCGCAGGGGAACCATTACGCTGTATTCATACGTCCGAATATGGAGCAGCAAATCGGTGTAGTGAGAATAGTACTAGGGTTGTTGTTAGGTGCGAGTTTTTTGTTAAACATCCTTTTTATTTTCATTTCAACCCGGTATATTGTTATGCCTGTGAAAAAGCTGACTGAGGCTACGAATAGAATCGTTAGAGGCGACTACAACATTAAGATGGATATTGCCCGGCGTGACGAATTAGGCAATCTGGCCCTGCATTTTGCGCAAATGGCAAGATCGCTTAAGCAACTCGATGAGATGAGGCAAGAGTTCGTTGCTAACGTGTCCCACGAAATTCAAACACCTTTAACCTCGATCCAAGGTTTCTCCCAGGCAATACTTGAACGAAGCGTTACGCCTGACGAAGAGTTGCGCTACATGCATATCATTGAAGAGGAGAGCAGGCGTCTATCTTCCTTGAGTAAACAGCTTTTAACTCTTGCAACATTGGATAAGGAAGAACATATTTTGAAGCCAACCTCTTACAGACTGGACGAGCAGATTCGCCAAGTATTAATTGTGACAGAGTGGCAGTGGTCGGACAAACAATTAAGGGTGGAGCTTGATCTGCCGGAAATCGTAATTACAGCGGATTATGGACTGCTGCATCAAGTGTGGCTCAATCTGATCTCGAATAGCATTAAATTCTCAAGGAAAGGCGATACCATTCGGATCGGAATACAAATCAATAACGAGCTTGAAGTCGAAATCACCGATACAGGTCTAGGTATTTCTGAAGCAGAGCTTCCCTACATATTCGATAGGTTCTATAAGGCGGATAAAGCAAGGAATCGCAAACTTTCAGGGAGCGGGTTAGGACTTTCTATCGTTACTAAGATTGTAGACATGCATCAAGGAAGTGTAGACGTACAAAGTCAGCTCGGAGTTGGCACAACCTTCATTGTGAAGCTGCCGCGACTGTAACATTCCGTTCATCCTGCGTTCATATTCCTGTCCTACACTTGGATTGTAGAGAGACAGGAGGTATGACAGACAACAATGATTAATCTTATAACGAAGATCGGCCGATTGACTGCTTATATTAATTTTAACGAATTCTAGTAAAGAGCGTAATATAAATAAGGATGGTGAAGGAGGAAGATTCGATGTTTGAAGTAATGCTATTCTTACACCTGGTAGGCTTGTTAATATGGGTAGGTTCCTTGCTAACGATGATGGTAGTCATGTCTTATTTGAAGAACAAGACTATATCTACAGAGCTTGGCGCGCTTGCCAAGCATTCCATTCGAATAAGCGGCATGCTGGCTCACCCCGCAGCTGTAATTGTGCTTATTAGCGGGATTATTATGCTAGTAACGATGGAACTGGGAGCAGATCGCCCGCTGTGGCTGCTGATTATGGAACGCGGGGGAGGAATGATTATCCTGGTTGCTCTTGTGCTTACGGGTATTTTCGGTCGAAAGGTTAAGCAAAGGCTGACTGCCAACGATGGATCTATCATCAAGTTTTCTGGGTTCGTCCCCGTCATGACTGGCATTCTGCTCTCTATTATTGGTGTCGTATTTGTTGTAAGCATGAGAATATAAAAAGCTAACATTTACAACCAAAGGTAAAACATGGTACAGACTAATTCAAAAAAGAACGAACCTTCAATTCCACTTAGAAGACGTGGTTTTAGTAGGTTCGTTCTTTTATATGTGCTTCTATAAAAGTTTATCGTTCCGCTTCTGCTAGGGCTAAGGGCGAATATCCTGCTGCAGCATAGATAGACTCGGTGAGCTGCAATACCTTCAGCGCATACTCTCCAGGAACTGCAATCTCGCAATTGCCCCGAACGGCATTCACGAAGCTTAGGTCCGTACTGGTTGTTGCAGCAGGCAGCTCTGGTACGATTGGGTCAGCACCGTTCCGACGAAGCACGATTTTGCCGTTGTCATAGAAGATGCCTCCTTCTTCACCAATGAAGGCATACGTCTCTGAGAACATCGCTGCCGGTGATTTGCCAATAATGTTCAGACTGCCTATCGGCCCTTCGGCAAAACGAATGGAGGTAAACGTGTCAATCTCCACGGGAGAGCCTTGATCGTGCATCTGGGTTGTGACCGACTGCGGGGTAAGATCAGTCGTCCATAGCAGAACATCGATAATGTGACTGCCTGAATCCATAAGCATGCCGCCGCCGGACAATGACGGGTTTTGCCGCCATGTTCCCGCCTGCGAATCTTTCCAGTCCTGATATAGTGTAGCGGTCACAGATGTGAGGCGTCCAATTGCCCCGTCGGCAATCGCTTGCCGTATATACATAAAATGGGGGATGAAATGCCTCTGGAATGAGACTTGAAGTACTTTTCCAGCCTGTTCGGCCTGAGCGATCAGTCGTTCCGTGTCAGCGGACGTGCAAGTTAAAGGTTTTTCGACCAGTACATGCTTCCCTGCCGCCAGCACATCCGAGGCATGCCGATAATGAAGCGTATGCGGCGAACAGATGATTACCGCGTCCAATTCGCTTTGTTCCAGCATCTCCTCGTGACTGGCGAATTCAGATGCGTGATCCAATGCGAATTTTTGCTTAAGCATCTGCCTGCTGAGCTCGCTTGGATCAGACAGTGCTACAATTTGTACGTTCTCGATACTTTGCAGATTCTTCACGTGAGTATGAGCAATATTGCCCGTACCGATCATGCCGATGCGTATGGATTCCATATCCAACACCCCTTAGGTAATGTGTATTTCACTGTTTCTAACCTAGTATACGAAACACGGGGCTTGCTGTATTGGTCTCAACCCGTCTAATAATTGTGCAAAAGGCGCTCTCGGAACTGCGAAGGAGAGTGACCGAACGCATTACGGAATGCCCGGCTGAAGGAATTAATAGAGTCGTACTGCATGATGGCAGCGATTTCGGTTATACTGTGATTTCCTTCTCTGAGCAGATCTTTTGCTTTATGCCATTTTCTTTTGGTAAAGTAGCTGCGAAGGCTGTCCCCGGTTTCCCTAGAGAACTGATGGGATAAGTAGGAGAGGCTATAACCAAGCGCATTGGACACCTCTACCAAATCTTTTATTTGCAGCAGTCGGTCATCGATATAATGGATCGCGGAGTATACGACTCTCTTAGCTGCATTGTCGAATCCTTCTCCAGGGTATTTGGCCTCCCAATCAGAGAAAAAATTACGGTACATCAACACCAATATTTGCTCCAGATACACTTGAAGCATAGTGTCAGAAAATCGGCTTGCACTGCTAAGTTCCTTAAGTGCGTTCATGAACGGAGCTCGAATATCCAGACGATCGCGGCACCAAGGGGTTTGGGTATGATCCATCATATTGCGAATATGTAAGAAAGAGTTATCCTCATCCCCGGTTGAATTAAAATGAAAGCCTAAATAGTAATATCGAAACGGGTTCGAAGGATCGACTCCCCCTTGATGGATTTCCTGGGGCTTGCCTATATAGATATCACCTGGTTGAAGATCTGTACGGTTACCGTTGGTGGCAAACCATCCTTGACCCGATACAATATAGGAGATTTCATAACACGGCTGTGTATGGGGATCCAGAATGAAACCGGAATCGCAGATCAAGTCGCCTATCTGATAGAGGGAGATGGCCCTGAATTGCATTTGCATGGGAGCATGCGTGCAGTCAAATTGAAAGCGTCGAAAGCCAGGGACACTCGAAATTTTTGTAACACTGGAAGCACACATCATTCTTAACTCCTTTCCAACTCTAGCCGTTCTCTCTTCGTTCAACACGTAACTCTCTATGCTACCTATTATACAGCGAAAGGCTTTGTGCAGGGGGTAATATATATGACTTGGGAAAACAAAAAAACAGGGCCTGTCAACAGGCTCCTGCTTTTTGTCGTTTGTATATTGCGATTCTCGTCATTCTTATTGCCCGGGGGTAACATCTGTCAATTTCTTGCGATCCCATAGCTTTCGAGCATATTTGCGGACCGTGTAAATCACTAATCGAATAATGCTGTCTGCGCCGTATGCAGCGGCTATGGCAAGAAAGGGAACGGCTGGAGCCTTGTAGCGGTACATACCGTCAATGAAGAAGGCGATACAAAATACAAAAACGGAGAGAATGATAAACCATACGATGGACACCTTGCGGAATACCCCGTTGATAAAGGCAGAAAGGGTACCGATCCCGAACAGAAGCCAAGGCAGCATATTCCAGAAAAATTTCTTGAGTCCAACAATGTTGGTTACATCAATTCTCCACACCCATAAGCCGAGGAAGGCAAAGGCCCTCTTGGCATATAGGATCAATACGTGATCCCAATTGTTAATTAGAAAGCTGAGAATCAAGCTGTTAAAGATGTTAATCGTATAGTCCGGTCTGAAGAAATGATCGTACCGAGTGGGATGATCATATATCCAGCCTTTGGCATACACATTGTAAAGTACCATTTTGGCATTAAACTGAATGGAATGAATAAAGGGTGAAAGCATCTGTCCCGCTAGAATATAAGCTAAGACGGCAATCGCAACCGTGAAGACGCCTCCAACTGCATATTTATGTTTTTTTATGAAGGTGAATATTGCGCGTTTGTCCATCCTGAATACGTAATAGATCATAATAAAGAATATCGTCAACAGGCCGGTTGGCCGGAATACGCATAAGTACAAAGCAGAGAGTACGAAAAGCCATTTATATATCTTCTTCTCGGATTCAAGACTCTTGAGAAGAAAATATACACATAAGAGCAGGAGGCTTATAAAGAAGCTGTCCGTAAGAATGTATGTGGACCATAAAGTAATCTCCCAAGAATACGCATATAGCAGGGAAGCAATAATTGCGGTTGTTTTATTGAACAGCATGTTGGAAATTTTGAACACAAGAATAACGCAAAGACTTGCAACTACGGTCTGAACGAATAGAATCGCAACAGGTTCTTTAAAAATAGCCAGTAGGATGGTGAGTAAAATATTATACCCGAAGTACAGAATGTCGTTCATATGAAGATTCAAATCAAAATCGGCAAGCATAGAACGGGCATACGTAAGGTACCACTGACTGTCAGCAGAGTCAGGGAATCCTTTGCCGGAATTTTTGAGGAAGAAGTAATACCTTAGTCGAACCCAGAGAGATAGCGCAATAAGCGGAATAAGGTAAACAAAATCGTGATTCTTATACTTATGAAATAGCTGAACCATGTGCACTACCCCAAGTTCTTAAGTTAGTTTGTATAGGACTAAAGATGCATTATTTCTACTATAGCAAATGAATATGATACTGACAATCCTTAAGGTTAACTTAAGTTGTTAGTTCAAAATAATGAATCAAGGTCTGTTGATATAGAGCTCTGTGCGCTCTTGGACTTGCCCTTCTCCTACCACTACAAGGATATCGTTCTGCCTAAGAATAACGTGAGGACCTGGTGAAATGGACACCTCTGTGTTTCGGCGCAGCGCCACGATTGTTGCTCCGGTATGCTGCCATATCTGGAGGTGGGCTATCGTCTTCCCAATTGCAGGCGAATGCTCACTCACTTTGATTTCCATAGGGTGGTATGGCTTCAGATTCTGCATGCGATCCGATGCATGAATGATCTCCGAAATAAGCGCTTCAAACTTGCTGTCGACTTCCTTCTTTTGCATCATTAACTGCTGAAGATCTTGCTTCAAAGAATATACGGACTCCAGGTATTTGTTACGGCTAATATAGGCAGCTGCAAGCTGATCCGATACGATTGTGATTTCCTTTCCTTGTGAGACGGAGACAATATTTTCGTTTTTCAACAAACTAACCGCTTTGCGAATCGTTTCAGGTGAGACATGATACTGGCTTGCGAGCAGAGAACGTCCCGAGATCTTGCTCTCCACAGGGAGCTCTCCTCTAACGATTCTATGAGCGATATCAAGTGCTATAGATTTGTAACCGGTCGACTCTGGCATGTTCTAATCCTGCCCCCGTTTATATGTATTCATACGAATTTGGAAATATTAACTGCCATTTATGCACGCTTTCATAGTATAACATCCCATACTCGATGAGTTATAATATTAATATAAATTTATATCGGGAGTGGGTTCCGCTTATGAATGAGGAGAATAGGAAGTCAAACAAAACAGAGATTGTCCATGAGCAGCCTATGACCTACAATGACTATGCGGCAAGAGAGGACGACGGAAATCGATACGAGCTTGCAGATGGAAAATTGGAGCTAATGAGTCCCGGGCCGCCAATTAATCATCAATTTTTTATAAAGGAGCTCTATTCGAGACTTACACAGTCCTGCAATTCACAATACTTTGTTATGTTTGCTCCATTGGATGTCATTCTTAGCCCGACGGAAGTGAGGCAACCGGATATTATGATGGTTCATCGGAGCCGTATCCATATATTAAGTCAGAGAGGGATTGAAGGGCCGCCCGATCTCGTCGTTGAAATCATATCCCCCTCTACAGTAAAACGAGATCGTCTCGATAAGCATATCGTGTATGCGCGTTATGGCATTCCCGAATATTGGCTCGCTGACCCCGCTAACGGAGCACTCGAGCAGTATGTACTAACACAAGAAGCTTATAGGCTTGCTCATGTCTACTCAGGCGATGAAACGATATGTTCTGAGAAATTGCCTTGTGTTTCCTTTACTATGATGGAAATCTTGCAGCTCATCCCGGATGTATGAAGAAACTATCCATCAGCAAAGCAGT
The DNA here is from genome assembly GCF_059692235.1 of Paenibacillus sp. J2R1T-4. Lineage (NCBI taxonomy): Bacteria > Bacillati > Bacillota > Bacilli > Caryophanales > Paenibacillaceae > Paenibacillus > Paenibacillus sp. J2R1T-4. Next base: position 30,337 of record NZ_JCAUBA010000024.1, read on the forward strand.
CTCCCTGTCGCTCTTACTGGTAGTTTGTCTATATGTCTACTTCGCCCATAATACGTCTGATCAGGATCCGTACCTGATTACGGATTACAGCAGGCTGCATCCGGTAAAAGTCGAACGGGTTGTGAGAGGGAAGGAGGAAGCGCAGTTAATAGCTTTGGTGAAGGAAGCGCGCGAGAACAATTTGAAGCTGTCCATAGCCGGTCAAAGGCACAGTCAGGGAGGACACACCTACTACAAGGACGGTATTGTAGTCGATATGACTCCGTTTCATCAAATTCTCTCCTTCGATTCCGCACAGAAGACGATCCGTGTTCAAACAGGGGCTACGTGGAAGGACATTCAGGATTATATTAATCCTAACGGGCTGTCAGTCAAAACCATGCAATCTCAGAATATATTCACAGTCGGCGGTTCTATCAGTATTAACGCACATGGTCGGGATATCAGGAACGGATCTTTGATCAAAAGCGTGGAATCGTTCCGGTTGCTAATGGCAGATGGCCAGGTCAAGCAGGTTAGCCGAACGGAGAATGCGGAGCTGTTCCCTCTTGCTTTAGGCGGATTCGGGTTGTTCGGCATTCTATTAGATGTAACCTTGTCATTAACGGATGACGAGGTGTACGCTGTGTCTCTTGCTGATACGAATGTAGAGAGCTACAGCGAATATTTTATCAGCACGGTTCTGACAGACCCTGACATCCGAATGCACATAGCTCGTATATCTGTTGCGCCTGATAACTTTCTAACGGATATGTATGCGTTGAACTATTCCGTTGATCGAACAGTTGAGCTAGGGAATCATAACAAGCTCGCTATAAGAGAGAAGGGTGTCGGGATCAGCAAGCTTCTTTTTAATCTCAACCGGACGTTTGACTGGGGAAAGAATGCATTCTGGAAACTGCAGCACTATCATTTCTCCAATCAGGATGTGCAGGAGCGGATTAGCCGCAATAATGCGATGAGGTCAGAATCCACTTTTATGGAATACAGAGCAGCTGGACGCAACGATCTATTACAGGAGTACTTTGTTCCGGTGAACGAATTTGCCGGCTTTATGAAGAATCTACGGGAACTTATGCTGGAGGAAGAGGATTTGGATCTCCTTAATATCACGGTTCGGTATGTGAATGAGGATAAGGAAGCTGTTCTGTCTTACGCAAAAGAGGACATGTTCGCGCTTGTTTTTCTGTTTAACATGCCTTTATCGGACAAGGGGCAAGCAAGAAGCAAGGAGAGTATCGAGCGGATTCTGGACCTGCTTATTTCCCATAAAGGAACTTATTACTTGCCCTATGCACCTTTTCCTACCGTGGAACAATTCCGAACCGTGTACCCGCATTATAAGCAATTTTTAGATAAGAAACTTATGTATGATCCGGTGCAGCTTTTTATCAATTATTTCTATGAACAATATATAGGGGAGGCCGCATCCAAATGAATTTCAAGTGGCTTATTCGATCTCAGAGCGTATTTACGCTGGCGGCAGGTATGATCTACCCTTATTACTTGCTGTTCTTGAAAAATCTTGGTAACAGCTACTCCAAGTACGGGCTCGCGTTTGCTGTGTTTACCATCAGCTCAGCGATCGTTTCCCAGTGGATCGCACCTAAGCTCGATCAGAACGGACGTAAGATCCTAATAGGGAGCGCTCTAGGCATGATGGGGGCCATGTTAAGCTTCCCTTGGGTTATGAGTTATACTGGAGTGATTGTGCTGCAGCTTGTGATTGGGGCTTGCAGTGCGATGCAGCGCATGAGTGAGCGACTGCTGTTAGCCGATAATACGGAACAAGGCGCAAGAGGGGAAGCGATAGGGAGTTATCACTTTTGGACTTCTGTTGCTTCCGGATTTGCGGTTATAGCCGGGGGTTACCTGATTGACTGGCTTACCATTGATGTTTTGTTCTACACCAGTGCGCTCTTGTATGGAGCTAGCGCGTGGCTCGTGTGGCGGCGGAGCTGAACAACAGCCAAAGACCTCTGAAGCGATAGGCTTCAGAGGTCTCTTCAAAGGTTCGGATTAACGGAAGGGATACGTGTAGTTGAGCTCTTCGTCGAATGTAATGTAGTCCAAATTGACCATGAGAAGCAAGTAACGCATGCCGGTAGTGGGGTCGGACACAATGATATGGTCACGTCCTGCTGCTTCGAGTCTGCCTTTGACGATTTGGGCGTTCCATTCCTTATTGTTCTCGTAGGTCATGTACAAGGTAGCCATTTTACCCAGGTTCAAACGCAAAATATTCTCAATGTACGACTCCTCCGCTGGAAGTGGTGCTGAAGGAGCCGTGGTGGCTGGCATTGTCTGTGTGCTCGGCAAGTAACTGCCGCTTGGTGTAAGAGGACCACCTGCTGTTGGATAATGGGCTTGAGGTTGTTGGTACATCGGATACATGAATTGCGGGTTTGGATTCCCCCGATAAGTGTTATAACAGGACATAATGTATAAAAGCCTCCTCTGTGGGATTAATAAGTTTTGTAGACTTCGGGACAGTCTTCATTAGTGGGTGCGAAGAAACAGTGTGCCTTGAAACGACCGGTGTTCGGCTGATTGTACCATGTACTGGGGCAGTCGCCGCTTGGACGGTAAAACCATAAGGCATTGCTGGCTGGATGTACACGTTCGCCATCAATAACCCGCTTTGCAAGACGAATGTCCTTTTCACGTGCTTTTTGATAGAAATAGCCTTTTACAGTGGCTTCGAAGCCGCCGGGCCGTTGAAAGACCATATCTTCAATCGACCTGATGTCTTTGAAATCCATACAATTGCTCTTCACTCGATTCACTCCGACATTGCCAACCATCAGCATGCCTTGTTCGCCTTCGCCTTCTGCTTCAGCACGCATCAGACGTGCTAGCGTTTTGACGTGCTCGGAGTTAGCTTTGATGACTGCCATGTTCTGCTTTGTCACTTCCCTTTCCGTAATCGGATCATTAGTCTAGGCTAAAACCACATGATCATCATATTGGGCGGGTTGCAGATTGGTGACAGTTTTCTGAAATAAGTACAAAATCTTCGATATCGACGCAGTGTTCGACAATTTTATGAATTCGTACCCGCTTTTATTGTAAAAACAAAGGCAGGTTGATATGATAAGTAAGGCGCTTTTCTTGAACAAATCATAAGATATGGCTTTCGAAGTGCCTTTTTTCGAAAAATTATTATAGATTATGCTTTCTCGAAGTCACTTTCCTTCGAAAAGGTAGAGGAGGATACAAAATAATGGACAAACAGCTCCAGATGAATGGGACCATAAGCGTTGACGAGCAAGTTGCGCTTGAGTCACAAGAGCTGCTCGAACCTGTTCGCAAAGCAACAATCAGAGACTATGTAAACTTAGCGAAGCCGGGTATTCTGTTCTCTAATTTAATAGCAGCATTCGGAGGCTATTGGGTTGCATGGGGTGCATCAGGCGAAGCGTTTAATCTTATCACTCTGCTGTTCACTATGGTGGGAACCGCGCTGGTAATGGCTTCGGGCTGTGTTCTTAACAATTATTTAGATCGCGACATGGATACGAAGATGACTCGGACGAAGAAACGCGCTCTTCCGACAGGTGTAGTAAGTCCGAATCAAGTGTTAACCTACGGAATTGTGCTCGGTGTAATAGGCTTAACCCTATTGGTGTTTTTCGCTAATCTGCTTGCGGCGCTTCTTGGTGTCGTTGGGTTATTCGTATACGTCTGGATTTATACGGCTTGGTTGAAGCGCACCTCCACACTCAGTACAACGATTGGTGCGATCTCAGGCGCTATGCCTCCTGTAATCGGCTACTGTGCTGTTTCGGAGACATTGGATGCAGGGGCTTGGATCCTGTTCGGAATCTTGTTTCTATGGCAACCGCCTCACTTCTGGGCTCTCGGTATGCGTCGTAAGGAAGAATATCGAGCAGCGGGCTATCCGCTTCTTCCAGTAGTTCACGGCAATTATGTAACCAAAATCCACATGATGCGTTTTCTGATTATGCTGGTGCCTGTTTCCCTTATGCTTTACTTATACCAGTACGTTGGAGAGATCTACTTGTTAACGGCTGTTATTCTTGGTTTGATCTGGCTGTACCTGGGCTTGATCGGATTCAAAGCTAAGGATGATGACGAATGGGCGAAGAAAATGTTTGTTTACTCCATTAACTACTTGCCAATATTGTTCATTGTTATGATTCTGGATACGATTCGGGTGTAAGCTTCTTGGAATCGTGCAGTGGTTTGTAATGTCCCATGGACCTTCATGGGCTTCTTTTTTTAAACGGATCAAAATTCACTTATAGAGGAGGGTCTGTAATGCAGGAATTTATTACTAAGCATTGGTTCAAAGGGGTTGCTGCCGCCGCTATCATCGCTATAGCTGCTGTTCTTATTCTGAATACGACCGATGTGGGTGCTTCGAAGCTGCCTGTTATCAAGAAAGCGACGGATTTCACGCTCGAGAGCGCGGACGGGGGACAAGTTAGTCTGAATGATGCTAATGGTAAAGTAAGGCTGGTTTATTTCTTCTGGTCCACTTGTCCGGACATATGCCAACCTACAACCTATGAATTATCCAAGGTGAAGCAGGAGCTGGAGAAGGAAGGATTGATGGGGAAAGACGTGATGATGTATTCGATCTCGTTTGATCCAGTGAGAGATACAGCCAAGCAGCTGGAGACGTACTCGGCCAAATTCCAAAAAGATTCGACGAATTGGAAGTTTCTAAGAGGCGAAGAGAAGGCTATGAAGGATTTGGCCAATGCATATGCGGTCAGTGTTCTTAAAGGTCCCGACGGCGCGTTCATTCATACGAATTCCATCGCGCTTCTCGATAGAGAGGGTAACATAAGAAAGTATATCAGTTCAAAGGATGCAGGAGATATTATAGATTACAAGGAAGTCGTTGAGGTCGTGACTCAGTTAAGTAAGGCTAAATAGAAGCGAGGAACTTAAGGTGTCTTACTTTGTTCATATACTACTCAATAATGTAGTCCCACTCAGTCTTATGATTGCAGTGGGCGTTTTGTTACAGATCCTTTTTAAATTAGATATTCGGACTTTATCCAAATTGAATTTTTACTTATTCTCCCCTTGTATTATGTTCCTTATGCTGTATGAATCGGCTATCACGTTATCCATCATGCTGCAAGTATTGCTGTTTTTTAGCGTATTCTTCCTGGCATCTTATGCATTGATGGAAATCATAATGAGGATTCGGCGATATCACGCAGGAATGAAAAGCGCTATGCGAAACAGCGTATTGTTCTATAATAGCGCCAATTACGCGATTCCCTTGAACCAGCTTGTTTTCGTTAACGATCCATTTACTTTGTCGATCCAGATCATTATTATGATGATGCAGAGCTTGCTTCCCAACACCTATGGGATCTATAGCGTCAACTCGCATCGTATGAAGCTGAAGGATACCTTGAAGGTCATAGCGAGCATGCCGACTATATATGTCATTCCGCTTGCTTTAATTATGCGTTGGCTGGATGTGCCGATTCCGCATCCGATCTATATAACCATTAATTACGTAGCCAGCGCTTTTATTGCGACTGCGCTTCTCACCCTTGGCGTTCAGTTGGGCGGGATGAAATGGAAGCTCCAGCTATCGGATGTAGTCCTGTCAAATGTAATGAGATTATGTGTCGGGCCCGTATTAGGATTCCTGATCGTATGGGCATTCGGGATCGAAGGGGATATGGCAAAAGCGCTTGTGCTGTCCTGTTCGGTGCCAACCTCACTCAGCAGCGTCCTGTTAGCTGTTGAATTCGACAATGAGCCGGAATTTGCGTCTCAGGCTGTATTCTCCTCAACTGTATTCAGCATTTTCACAGTAACTATCGTTATTTATTTGCTGCAGTTTATTGGTTGATGGAGAGTTTATTGGGGGACAGAATCAAGAGGCGGGTATTGGATAAAAGGATCCAGTCCCGCTTTTTCCAATTGTTGAATGATATATTCATCTGGCGTTCCTTCCACCCCTGCGTAGCCTTTACGCGTATAGATCTGTTCTGCATCCGGATAGGTGTCACGCAATATGGCACGTATTCGCTTGCCAGAAGGATCATTGTCTGTAAAGAGGAACACTTCTCGATCACCGATCTGTTTCTTCAGCCTATCAAGTTTCTCGACACTTAACGTTCCGTATGTACAAACAATCATAATCGAGTCAGACAAAAGCCGTCTAAGACGGCTTTTGTCATTCTTCCCTTCGACAATAATAGCGATTGACATGTAAGATCACCCTGAATATGTTCATATTGTTGTTGTATTGTTATTTCCCAGGAAATGTCGCAGGATGTCGAACCGGCAGGAGACTCGTTATCCGATCATTATTTTTCCTTCGGGATGCCTGTACAAATCCTTTTTGATTCTTGGCTGCAGCGCGTAAGCTAAAGTCAACGGTCCAAGACGGCCAATAAACATGACGAAGATAATTAAGATTTTACCCGAAACCGTAAGCTGCTGAGTCAGTCCCATGCTTAGACCGACCGTTCCAAAAGCAGAAGTAGTCTCGAATAATATCATTAGAAAGGGCCGGTCTTGCGTCGTGGATAGAACCATAGCAGCAATGGTGACCATGAACACGGCCATAATCGTCAGCGTCGTTGCTTTGTACACTTGATCGGGGTTGATTCGATTCCGGAACAGAACGACATCCTCCTTGCCGCGCAGCATGGTGATAACCGCTCCTATCAGTATGGCGAACGTCGTAATCTTGATCCCGCCGCCCGTAGAACCAGGTGCTGCGCCGATGAACATCATGAGAACCATGAAGAACTGTGTTCCTTGTCTCATGCTTGCTATATCCACTGTATTCGTACCTGAAGAGCGTAGGCTGGTGGACTGGAAAAGGGAAGCAAGGATTTTACTGCCGTCGGGCAGCGGACCGAACGTTAATGGATTCGTATACTCGAATACGAATATGACGAGCGCTCCGATTGCTAACAGGATGCCTGATAGGGACAATACAACCTTGCTATGTAGAGAGAGCAGACGTGTTTTGCGGAATTCAATCAGATCAGACATAACGATGAAGCCAATTCCGCCGCAAATGACAAGAGCGATGGAGACGATATTCACGATAATACTGTCAACATAAGGCGTTAAGCTGCGAAATCCTCCCAGCAACTCAAAGCCTGCGTTATTGAATAGGGATACAGAATGAAAAATCCCGAAGTAGATCGACTTGCCCAGTGAAAACTCGTATGACCAATGAATGGTGTAGAAGAACGCTCCGATTCCTTCAATGGTTAGAGAGTAAAGCATAACTCGTCGAGCTAGCCGAACGATTCCTTCAATCGCGTTCTGATTCATCGCTTCTTTAAGCACGATTCGCTCTTTTAATGATATTCTTCTGCGAAGCAATATCGCGAACCAAGTTGCTGCGGTCATAAATCCGAGTCCGCCCAGCTGCATGAGAAAAAGGATGACAACTTGTCCGAACACTGTGAAGTCGTTCGCGGTATCCAAGACAACAAGCCCTGTGACACAAGCTGCTGAGGTGGCAGTGAACAACGCATCCAGAAAGCTCACTGTCTTGCCTTCAGGGGATGCAATCGGCAGTACTAGAAGTATGCTTCCAAGCAGGATGATCAATGCGAAACCGGCTGCCATAATTTTGGGCGGACTTAATTTAAGAAAGCTTGATAAGGCCTTCATCTTCTTTCACCTCGTATGCATGCAATAGTTACAGTTTATCGAAAATGAACCATTTTAGCCACATTTCCCTACATGGGGTGGATTAAAATCAAAAAAACCTGGCCGCAGCCAGGTTTCCTGTGTGCCTATTGGGGCTGTACTAGCACAAACAACCCATTGTCACGATTACCAGAAGGATAAAAAGGACGAGAATAAACGAAGTTGAATGAAAGTGATCAAAAGAAGACATTACTGTTCCCCTCCTCTCCAAGCTGGAGTGGTCTCCTAACACTACTATCTTATTGTGGAGTAGATGGGATGGACTGTGTATTTACCCATAGCCCGAAAATTGGGTGTTTATTGATGAAATACGGGTTTAATGGTTCGGAATTTGTGGGGTGACAGGAGCGACAAGGCTAACATCAGGAATAGAAAGGCTATGAAATAGGGACTTATAGATGTGCGCATTTGTCCTGCCAGAATGGGGCCGATGAAGGCTCCGATGGAAAAGGACACGGATAATAAGGAGAAGACTCTGCCATATCGACTAGAGCTGGAGACGGTCGCCAGTAAGGTGGCCATTGCAGGAAAGATGATCCCTTTAGACATTCCGATCAGGAATAAGGTGACTGTGAGAGGTAATGGCATTTTCACTGCCAGGCTGAAGAAACACATGGCAAGAGCCAGTGCTCCGCAAACGGTGCGTACGTAGGGAGAGAATCGATTCAGGAACAGCATGCTTAATGTGACGAGAGCGCCTATGCTAACCATGGAGAATAACAGCCCCGATGTCAGGATTGAATTCTGAGCAGCATTCATAAGCGGCAGCTCGAAGAACAAGATGCCCTGTGAACAGGAGATCGCCATCGGAATGCCGAAGAACAACCATGGAATCGCCCCTAACTCACTGCCTGCCCCCTTGCTGTCATCTCCGTTATTATGCGATAGAGCTGGAGAAGGGCCGTGTCCATGCCCGAACGTTTGCTTGTTCTCAATCGCCAGTTGTTCATTGGAATTCGGAACACGCCGGTTCTCGCGTAAACCGAACATGGCTAACACTCCGATGACTATTAGAGCCCAACCAAGGAAGTTGAAGGATGCTGTGAAGCCGTATTTCGCTACCAAATAAGCCCCAGCCGCGGGGGATACAACGGAGGCGAGCGTATGAACCAAGCCATTGCCGGCCATCAGCTTCCCTTGTTGTACACGATTCGTCCCTAACTTGGCAAGCATCGCCATACAAGCAGGGGAGAGAAAGGCGAGCACAAATCCGCTGATCGATCGAATCCATAACAGCTGCCAAGGATCGGTAACTCTGGATTGATAGAGCAGGATAATACCAGCACCTATTAAACTCAACAGGATAAACCATTTACTTCCATAGCGATCGACCCAAATGCCTGCCAACAGGTTGCCAGGGAGATGAGTAATGGAATATATACCCATAATCCAACCGATGAATGTCGGCGCAGCTCCTAGCGACAAGGCGAATGGAGTTAATATCGGATACTGAGCGTGAAGGTCAAAGAAAGCTACGAACATAAACAGGTATAGCCATATAGCTGTTTTCATTCAAGGATCACCCGTTTCCTTTCCGCTTTGTTTCTCTCAAACATGATGTGTTCTCCACTACTTGTACGTGATTGTCCGACAGGATATACCTTTTTTTGGACAAAGGGTAAAAAAAGCGTGATCATGTATGTTTTCGTATAGTATGATGGAGGTTGAAATGAGCATAATTGGTTAATGGAGAGGGTGGAGAAATGGATCAGCTTATTACATTTGTGCAAGATCGCTGGTTAGTCATTGTTGTTGCGATCGTTGTACTCTTTCTGGTCATCAAAATTGTCAAGACCGTTGTCAAATGGGTTATCGTGCTTGCTATTGTCGCAGGGCTGTTCTACTATGGAGCATCCTACACAGACGAGCTTAAAGAGATGGGGACACAGGCCTTAGCAACGGTCAAGGATGCAGCAGCATCGGCCAAAGAAGAGGCGCTTAAGACGTTGGCAGGGAAGGACGCCAAGTTCAAGACCAATCCAGACGGCACTTATACGGTCACATCGGGACAAGTTAAGCTGGAGGGCAAACCGGGGGCATCTGAGGTGAGCGTAAGTATTGCAGGAGCTCCATCCTTCAATATTGCACTCGACGACGCTGTAAAATCAGTCATTGAATCTGCCAAGAAGAACGGATAATACCGAAGTCCATGTTTATGACCATTGTTATAGACTTGGACTGCTGAAGGAGGAAAAGGATTGGACGACTTAGGGTGGAGTGGAGTGAACTTGATCTCTATTGCCATTGTGGTTCTTATAATAGCCTCTGTCGTACAAGGGTGCTTAAGAGGGGCTTCTAGTTCCGCGCAATCGTTCTTATTCTTCGCAGCCGAAGGAGTTATAACCGTAATAAGCATCGTGATGGCTTGGAAAATCGGGGAGTGGCTGTCTCCAATCATCAGGGATGCTCTAGTAGCGAAGAATATCATCATACCTAACGAAGATATGAGTTTCGTTCGCAAGATGTACTATACATTCATTACAGCAATCCGGGATTTCCCCTTGCTGCGCACAGGCACTTTATTCCTGATCGGGTACACGAGTGTAAAGCAGCTTTTGTATTGGATATGGAGGCAGTTCGTGCATGCATCCAAGTGGTTCAATCGGCCGCTGGAAGCCGGTTCTAGCCGAGCTCTATGGAGTAGCGGAGTTGGAGGGGGGATTGGCGCACTAATCGGAGCCGGAAGGTCTCTGATGTTAATTGCCGCTTTATTCGTGTTTACGACCTTGTTCCCGCAGACGGAGTTCGCTAATTACGTGCAATCCTCGGGAATATATGCTCAAGGAGCTTCGCAAGTAATTGCGCCTTTCAGTGGTGATTTCCTGGAGAAACAGCTGCCAGTGCTAACGAGAGCAGTCGGGCAAGAATATAAAAAGATTCTGCAACGCAAGTATGAGGTTGTAGATGCGAAGATCCCAACGGATATTGCCGAAGCGGCCAAAGTGATCGTGGCAGACAAACCAAATGATGAAGAAAAGGCGAGAGCGCTGTATCAATGGGTCGGCACACGAATTCAGTATGATTGGGATAAGGTAGAGCTTTACGAGACCAAGAGAATCTGGAAAGAGCAGACTCCGGAGGAAACGTTCGCGACACGGGAAGGCGTTTGCATTGATTACTCCAGACTATATGCCGTCATGGCAAGATCCGTTGGTCTCGAGGTTAAAGTAGTTACCGGTCAAGGCTATGATGGGCGAGGCGGTTACGGTCCGCATGCCTGGAACGAGGTGTTAATGAAGGACACCCAAACATGGATTCCGCTCGACTCGACATGGGTATCAAGTGGAGACAATTGGTTCAATTCACCTAACTTCGATAAAACGCATATTCGAGATGTATAATTCGATACACCCCAGACCGCAGTCCATGTGGAATGGGGTGTTCTATTTATGGTAAACTGAGTATAGGATTGTCACATAAAAAGGAGTTCTTAAATCCCCTATGCTTCTTAACCCTGCAAATGACTATAAAGCGGTTTTCTTCGACGCCGGAGATACCCTCTTAACCGTACCAGGAGCGCGTGAAACGATGCAACGTTACCTAGGCGAACGGTCGTTTCATCGAACGGCTGAACAGATTGGAGAACGCTTCGACTCGGCATTCCGTCTGCTCTACTATAATAAGCCAGTGCTTGGGAATGAGCTGTGCTCGCCGGAGTCGGACCGGGCTTTCTGGATTCAGCTCTATCAGCACATGCTTGGAGAGTTAGGCGCACCCGAACAAGTTGAGGAAGAAATCATTCATCGATGGTGCCATGAGATGTATGATCTGTTCGTTTCCCCCGAGCAATATGTTCTTTTTGATGATGTCCGTGAAACGCTGGAAGAGCTGCAACGACGGGGATATCGGATGGCCATCATCTCCAATTTTGCCCCGACCCTGCGCAACATCCTGGAATTTATGAAGATTGATCATTATTTCGACCCCATTATTGTCTCAACTGAAGTCGGTCTGGAGAAGCCGAATCCGGCTATCTTCAAGCTGGCGTTGGAACAATCCGGTATGAAGCCGGAGGAAGTGCTGTATGTAGGCGATCATGATCAGAATGATATATGGGCACCTAATCAAGTCGGTATACAAGCAATCAAAATCAAGCGGTACGCTTATCATTCAGGAGACGGCATCCACTCTCTGAGAGATTTGTGGCGGCAGAGCCCCAGTACCACTGCAGAGTAAGGAGTGAGCAGGCTAGCATGACCAGAGAAGATCCGTCCAAGGAAGAGATTACGAAGCACAGACATTTTTCATTTCGATTGAACTTTTTTTTCTTTAGTATTTTTTTGCTATTTTCCATCTTAATCGTGAGGCTGGCTCTGTTGCAATTTGTTGAAGGTAAGGCTCTGTCCGAGGAAGAGGGACGCATGAAGTCCATGAATCACTCGATTCCTTCGATCAGAGGCACTATATTTGATCAGAAGGAATATCCGATTGCCGAGTCGATATCCACCCAATCCTTGTTCTACACAATAGAACCAGGCAAGAAGGATAAGGATGCAATCGTGGAGTTGGCCAAGCGAATTGAAGCGATATTCAGGGATTACGGAGATCCCAAAAAACCAATGACCGCGCAAGAGATTATCAAAAAGATGGATGTCGGCTACGATCTTGACAAGAATACGACTCGCGAGCCAAGTCCTTACGCCGTTCCCCGCCGAATCAAAGCGGATTTAATCAACAGCGAGATTGCATTTATTTCCGAGCATAGAGATGAGCTGCCTGGAATCGAGATCCAAGAGGAGAGTATTCGACAGTATAACGATAAGACGATCGCGGTACAACTGGTCGGATACTTGAAATCTTTTTCAACCGCTAGAAGTGCTCAAGGGCGAGAGTTTTACCGTGAAAAAGCGAAATCCAATGATTTGACAGAGGATTATCTGGACTCGGAGGATGTAGGCTTTGATGGCATAGAATTTATGTACCAGACGGAGCTGCGCGGCAAAAACGGAGTAAAAACGTATCCAGTAAACGCAGCGCAAAAAATCGTGGGCCCTGTCTCCCTAATTAAGCCTGAGAAAGGGAACAATCTGTATTTGACAATAAATAAAGATGTTCAGTTGGAAACCGAGAATGCCATCGTGGAGCATCTGGCCTATATACGCAATCCTGCTCGGGATCGTTGGAGCTATGCACCTAACGCGACAACAGGTTACGCGGTAGCGATGGAAGTAGATACAGGTAAAGTGGTGGCGATGGCCAGCATGCCTGATTACAACCCCAATGTCTGGAAGGGCGGAATTAGTCAAGACGACTACAACAATCTGCAATTTTTCTTTGGAAATGGGACGATTAGTGAAGTAAGGCCGCCTTATAAAGATCAGAAGGAGCTTAACAAGCATCCAACTTCTCTTGTTTATCTTGGTTCAACAATCAAGCCGCTCACGATTTTACTTGGCCTGAATGAGAAGCTGATGGGGATTAATGAAATATATAATGATACTGGGATTTTTTATTACGGGAAAGATAATAATGCCAAGTTGTCCAACTCAGACGGCAAAGCTTGGGGGCCGATTAATGCGCAGAAAGCGATTCAGCATTCTTCCAATACTTATATGTCTGCCATGGTAGGGAACCGTTTATATTTCAGGCCTAACTCTAATGGACTCGAGGTTTGGAACAATTACATGGAGCGTTTCGGTCTAGGCGTCGTCACGGGGAGCGGTTTGCTGGGCGAATCAGCAGGCATCAAGGAATATGATGCAACCAATAAGTTGTATGGACCGCAGGCCGCGCTTATTCCAGCATCATGGGGTCAGATGGGAAAGTATACAGCTTTGCAGCTAGCGCAATTTGTAACTATGCTAGGCAATAGAGGCGAGCGATTAAAGCCGCAATTCGTGGACAAAATCACTTCTTATGATGGGCAGCCGATCAAACAATTTACAAAAGAAGTATTAAGCAAAGAGACATTCCCGAAAGAATATTGGGATGTTCTCCAGAACGGTATGGAGCTGGTAGGTAAGCAAGGATTCGAAGGTTTCCCTTACCGGGTAGCTTCCAAGACAGGTACATCGACCCAATCGGTTGCAGGGAAAGAAATAGATAATGCAGTTTTCATAGCCTATGCGCCTGCAGAGAAACCGAAGCTTGCGGTGGCGGTTATTATTCCTGAGGGTGGATTCGGATCCTACGGAGCGGCGCCAATCGCGCGCAGGATGTTCGATGCATACGATAAGGAATACGGTTTATACGGAGTGCCGAACCCTAATGCAGGGATCAGGGAATAGGTTTGAAAAAGAAGTCTCTCGTCGTTTGTTGACGAGGGCTTCTTTTTTGCCAAAATAAAATGTTGCACAAGAGAAACATTTTTGTGTATAATAAAAAAATAAGGATAACGACAACAAGTGAGGTTGTACGCAACTTTTAGGACATAGGGAAACATCATGGGTGCAAGATTAAGTCAAAGAGAATGCTCAGGGGAGAGATATCAAATGAAGAAGAAGAGTAAGCTAAGTTCATCAATGAAACGATTTATTTGGGGAATGTTATACTTGAGTGTTGCCTTGTCCGTTGTTGCAGGCTGCGCGAACTCTCAGGCCACGTTTCAGAGCGGGGACGACAAGGTTAAGATTACAACAACAATCGGAATGATTGCTGATATAACCAAGCAAGTAGGCGGCGACCATGTGGAAGTGGTCAGCTTGATGAAATCCGGAGTGGATCCGCATCTGTACAAAGCAACACAAGGAGACATCAGCAAGCTGAACAAAGCAGATCTGATCTTTTATAACGGTCTCCACCTTGAAGGTAAAATGGGCGAAATCTTGGAGAAAATGAACAAGAATAAACCGACCATTGCGGTTTCGCGAAATATAGAGGCATCGAAGCTTCTTGCCGTAGCGAATTCAACGGATCATGACCCCCATATCTGGTTCGACGTGCGCAATTGGATGAGTGCTACAGAGGTCATTCGGGATGAGCTGGTGAAAATCGACGCTGCTCATGCTGAACAGTACAAAGCTAACGCTAGCGCATATCTGAAACAACTGCAGGCGCTCCATGAGGAAGTAAAAACCAACATTGCAAGCATTCCAAAAGCAAGCAGAGTACTTGTCACGGCTCATGATGCATTCGGCTACTTCGGAGCCGCTTATGATATTCAGGTCATGGGATTACAGGGTATCAGTACCGCGTCTGAAGCAGGATTGAAGGATGTAACCGATTTAAGGGACTACCTCGTAAATAATAAAATAAAAGCCGTATTCGTGGAATCCAGTATTCCTAAGAAAACGATTCAAGCTGTAGTTGACGGGGCCAAGGAAAAAGGGCATGACGTCAAGATAGGCGGAGAATTATTCTCAGATGCTATGGGTGCTGAAGGCACCGTAGAAGGCACATATATCGGGATGGTTAAGCATAATGTGGATACAATCGTGAAAGCACTGAAGTAATCTAAGAGCAGACAATGAGTCGACATATAGAGAGGAGCAACAATCATGGGGCAAATTCCTTTATCCATTCAAGGGCTGACCGTAGCCTATCAGAAAAAGCCAGTGTTAGAAGATATAAGCATAAGTGTGCCGGAAGGCAAATTGATCGGGATTGTTGGGCCGAATGGAGCTGGCAAGTCTACTCTAATTAAGGCTGCTCTTGGACTTATTCCTTCGGTTACTGGAGATGTACGTATATATGGACGGCCCTATGCGGAGCAGCGGCGGTTGATCGGATATGTGCCGCAGCGCGAGTCGGTGGACTGGGATTTTCCTACGAATGCTCTGGATGTAGTTATGATGGGGCGTTACGGTCATTTGGGTTGGTTCAAACGTCCAGGCGCGGCTGAGCGCAAAATAGCGATGGAGTGTCTGGAGAAGGTAGGAATGGCAGACTTGGCCGGGAGACAAATCAGTCAATTGTCAGGCGGTCAACAACAGCGTATATTCCTGGCGCGCGCGCTTGCTCAGGATGCCAAATTATATTTGATGGATGAGCCGTTTGTAGGTGTCGATGCTGCAACTGAGAAGGCCATTATTACCTTGCTTAATGAACTGAAGCAGCAAGGAAAGACGGTGCTGGTTGTACATCATGACTTATCTACTGTGAAGGAATATTTTGATTGGGTATTGTTGCTCAATGTGAAGGTCATGCAGTTTGGTCCTACTGAGGAAGTATTCACTAAGGATCATTTACAAAAAACGTACGGGGGTCGGCTCACTATTCTGGATCGTGAAGAAGAACCGCTGATCTTAAACTCGAGGTGATGAACAGATGAACTGGTTCGATTTATTGAAGGATCCCAATGCACAGTGGATCTTAATGGCCAGCCTTCTGCTCGGGCTCAGCAGCGGCGTGCTTGGAAGCTTCGCTTACTTGCGCAAGCAAAGCTTGATGGGCGATGCGCTGGCTCATGCCGCTCTGCCTGGTATTTGCATAGCCTTTATGTTGACAGGCTCTAAGAATATATTTTTCTTCTTGATAGGTGCTGCGGTGGCGGGGTTGATTGCTACATTCGGCATTGGCTATATTACACGGAACTCTCGCATCAAACAGGATAGCGCGCTTGGGTTGGTACTATCTGTTTTCTTCGGAATTGGAATCGTCTTGCTTACGCAAATTCAACACGGAGGCAGCGGGAATCAGAGCGGGCTGGATAAATTCCTGTTCGGTCAAGCGGCGGGAATGGTACATTCAGACGTCATAACGATGGTTGTGATCTCGGGCTTGCTCGTTGGGTTATGTGCGTTATTGTTCAAAGAATTCAAGCTGCTTAGCTTCGATGCCGGTTTCGCCAGAGGAATGGGATTTCCGATCGCTATGCTGGATCAACTATTAATGTTCCTGATCGTCGTAGCCGTTGTGGTAGGTATTCAAGCTGTTGGAGTCGTATTGATGGCTGCCATGTTGATTACTCCAGCCGTGTCGGCTCGCTATTGGACAGAGCGGCTAGGCGTAATGGTAGTGCTTGCCGGATTATTCGGAGCGCTGAGCGGGGTTATGGGAACTTTTTTGAGCTCCTTGGTTAATAATCTGCCTACAGGTCCGTTGACTGTACTGTCGGCTACACTGTGGTTCGTAATCTCCGTTCTTTTCGCCCCTCGACGCGGAGTGGTAGCAAAGATGCTGTTGCGACTATCGGTAAAGCGGGATGTTAGTCTTGAGATGGAGCAGCGTCGTGGGAAGGAGGGCGGTTCCGTATGAGTGATTTCTGGATTATATTAACCGGAGCACTTGTGGCGAGTGGATGCGGAATTCTCGGTTGCTTCCTCATTCTGAGGAAGATGGCTATGATCGGGGATGCCATTAGTCATTCCGTGCTTCCGGGAATCGTCATCGCATTCCTGATAAGCGGGTCACGAGATTCCTTCTGGATGCTGCTCGGAGCTTCACTGATTGGCTTGTTGACGGTGTTCTTGATCCAGCTGTTCCACCAGAATGGAGTGCAATCGGACGCTTCGATCGGCGTTGTATTCACCGCCATGTTCTCCATCGGAGTTGTGCTCGTCAGCTTGTTCACAAGCAAAGTCGACTTGGATCTGGATTGTGTCTTGTACGGAGAGATCGCTTTCGTTCAGTTGGATACATTGACTATGTTCGGAGTGGATGTGGGGCCGAAGGCAATCTGGGTGTTAGGTGTAGCCTTGCTGCTGAGCATAAGTGTAATCGGGCTGTTCTACAAACAGTTCAAGCTTTGTGCCTTCGACCCTGCCCTGGCAGCCGCCTTGGGTATACCCGTGGCGTTGTTCCACTACATGCTGATGGGACTCGTATCGGTGACAACCGTTGCATCTTTTGAGAGCGTAGGTGCTATTCTCGTTGTAGGCATGCTTATCGTGCCTGCGGCCACGGCGTACTTATTGACGGAGCGCTTGAGTGTAATGATCCTCTACAGTGTACTGATCGGGATTACCAGCTCTGTCGTGGGGTATATGGTTGCTTTCTATCTGGATGCTTCGATCGCAGGCTGTATGGTTACTGTAGCAGGAGTCATCTTCGTGCTCGCGTTCTTGTTCTCACCAAGTCATGGCGTGGTATGGAAGAAGAGGCGCCGTCAACAAGTGGTGCGCGAGGCTTGATGGTTGTACGGTAAGGAGCAGCAGAATAAGCAAGAGCCCTAGCCTAAGGCTGGGGCTCTTGCTTATGTGACGTATGCTTAGGCCGATCAAGGACCTTAATATTTACTACTCTCCCTATAAGCGCTTGGAGTGACTCCTTCATACTTTTTGAATAGTCGTATAAAGGTGCTGATGCTATAGAAGCCGACCAAATCGCATATATCTTTGATCAGGATTTCCTCATTCTGAAGCAGCATCATCGCTTTTTTTACACGCAGCTTATTGATGTAATCGGTTAATGTGTCCCCAACCTGCTCTTTAAAGTAACGTGACAAATAAGAGGGATGAATATCAAATTTATCCGAAATCGTAGTAATAGACAGGTTGTGATCACGGTATTCTTGATTAATGAACTCCAGCACATTCTCCTTGAGGCGGAAGTTATGACTTTTCTTTTTGGCATGCACGTGATCGCATACTTTTCCCAGAAACACGATCATCCGGTCCCTCATAGCCGAGACAGCTACGCCGTTCATCAGCTCTTCGATGGCCTTCATGTTATCCTCGTACAGCTCGGTTTGGTCCAGATTCACTTCGATCGCGGCCTTCATCATCGTACTGATAATGTCGAACATCAGGCAGCGAACCATCTCGATCGACAAGCTTTGTTGGGAGAGATTGCGGGTGATGACCTCATCGAGAATGCTTTTGGCGTGCTCGAAATCTCCAGCTTTTACGTGGTTAATCAACTGCTGTTCATTCTCGAGAGAGTAAATATAGGAGCGGTTGAAGCTCTGAATCTGATCGTAAAAAATAATCGTTTGGGTCCCAAAAAGCATTTTGTATTCCATCGCATCCATAGCTTCCTGGTAAGCGGCAGGCAGCTCAGAGACAGACCTGCGGATGGTACTCACCGATACAGTAAACAAAATATGGAATCGGCTGCCAATGAACCGTTGGGCCTCTTCCGTTATACGGGTCAGCTCCTGCTTCGCCTCCTCAGGTGAGGTGTCGCCATTCAGGTTAATCATACAAGCGAGCATCTCATCGACCTCGATCATCCAGCCCTGGTGCTGCTGCCCGACCATTTCCTCTACTATATTCGATAGGATCAGCTGGACGAATTCCCGCTTCTTCTCCGCATCCGTTTCTTCCTTTCGGAAGAATCCGCTAAAATCCTCCAAGTAGAACAACAGCACGGCGAAATGATCTGACCGCAGTTTCAAACCATACTCCGCCATGACTTCAAGAACAGGAAAGTCCTGTTCCGTTCGTCCCTTGAGTATTCGAACGAGCAAATTCGAGCGAAGCACATTTTTCTGTTTCTCCATCATCCGGTTCATCTGGTTGTTGATGTCCATCGTATTCTCGATCGCTTCTTCCAAATAATCGTATTCATTGCCTGCTACACCAAGGTCTATCTTGGAGCGCGCTGCTACGGAACGGACAAGCTGCTGAAGCGGGTAATAATTGCGTTTGGCGAGCAGAATGGCAAGAACGGCCCCAATCGCTAAGGCGATGAACAGCGTTAACACGGTTAGGTTGCGTACGTATTCGGCTTTCTGGCTGTACAAGCGCGAGGGAAGGACATACACATATTTCCAGTTTGTGCTTTTAGATTGAATATAGGAAATGACCACCTCTTGGCCATCCCATTGACGATGAAGAGTTCCGGTATCGCCGATCATGCCGTCGAACCTGTGAGTCACCTCTTTGGTCTGCTCCGATGTAGCAAGAAGCTGATTAGCTCCATTCAATATGTACACTTTCCCTTGATTGTAAGATTGGATGTTCTGCATGGCAGCGAGCAGACGCTGATCATTTAACTCAATAACTAGTGTAGCCATAGGGTTGTTGCGTTCTTCAAAAGGTAAAGATTGAGCGAATATGATTCCTTTTGGTGCCTGTCCTTCCCCAGTTTGCATGTTGAAAAATTGCCCTCGATACGACTGAGCCAAGAAAAGCTTCCATTCCTCGTAAGTGAGACCAGAGCCTGCTTGCATCATGTTATAGTACATTGCGGTTTCATAGTAAGAGGATTCCGTCAACACGAAATCGCTTTTGTGGAAGTAAAGATAGAAGCGGTTATAGTACCGGTTGGAGCTATTGTACACCTTGAAATCGGCTAAAGCTTGCACCATGGCTATACGATCCTCAGCACCGATTGTGCCCTGCGTTCGCATAAGTTGGCGGACCTTGGAATTAGTCGAGATCACCTCGCTTAAACGATAGGCATATTCGATCTGATTATCAATATCTTGCTGGAGCTGCGATAAGAGCGACTTGTTGGCGCGGTTGATCTCATCTTCAATGACGTTACGGGTCTGAAAATAAGTAACAAGCATCATAGCAATCGGAATTAACAGAACGATCGCATATGACCGAAGCCATCTTGCTCTTACGCTGTTTATTTTCAGACCGAACACTGACATCACACTCCGCTGCCTTTTTCGTGTAGCCTATCCGTTAACCTTTGATTGAACCTATCATAACACCTTTCACGAAGTACTTCTGCATAAAAGGGTAAATGAACAGGATCGGCAAGGTAGCCACCATGATGGTAGCATATTTAATGCTCTCCCCGACGGATTCGATCTCACCTGCCGACGCTTGACTGGTCATGTACTCGGTACTGTTCTGGATCAGAATCTCGCGGAGGATGAGTTGAAGCGGGAACAAATCGCGATCTCTGAGATATAACATGGAAGAGAACCAGGCATTCCAATGGTGAACCCCATAGAACAGAACCATTACAGCCATGACAGGAAGAGAGAGCGGAACAACGATTCTCGCAAGGATAGTGAAATCATTGGCCCCGTCCATCTTGGCTGATTCGACCAGACTCTCCGGTATGGAAGCGAAGGATGTGCGCAGAATGATTAAATTCCAGGTAGAGATCGCCCCAGGTATAATAAGCGCGAACAAACTGTTGCCCATGTGCAGCCAATTGTTCACGAGCAAGTAGGAAGGAATCATGCCTCCCGAGAAAAACATCGTAAATACAATGAGCAGCATTAACGTGTTCGTCCAAGGAACCCCTTTGCGTGACAGCACATAAGCACCCATACTGGTCAGAATTAAGTTAATCGTTGTGCCCACGGCAACGACGAATAACGTGTTCGCATATCCGCGAATAATATTCGGATTCTGAAAGACGAGCTTGTAAGCCCCCCAAGTAAAACCCTCCGGCCACAGCAGTATTCCCGTATGGGTCATGAGCAGCTTGGAGTCGCTGAAGGAAGACATGAGCACATATACGAAAGGATACAAAGTGATTACGACCATCGAGATCATGAACAAAGTGTTAAACCACTGGAACGCGGTTTCTCCGGTGCTTCTGCGTATTGTGTTTAGTTGCACTTGAATTTCCCCTTTACCATAAGCTGCTATCGCTCAATTTGCGACTAATCTTGTTGGCTATGATGAGCAGCAGGAAATTGAGTGCCGATTGGAACAATCCTACGGCTGTAGCATAGCTGAATTCGAATGATGCGCCGAGACCTTTTCGGTACACGAATGTATTAATTACGTCAGCGGTTACATAAGTGTTGGGATTGTATAAAAGAATGATTTTCTCGAACCCGACGTCAAGCATATGGCCGATCTTCAGAATGAACAAAATAATAATAATGGGCGCAATGCCAGGCAGTGTTATGTTCAGGGTTTGCTTCCACTTGCCTGCTCCGTCGATCCGGGAAGCCTCATACAGCTCGGGATTGATCCCGGTAATGGCAGCGAGATAGATGATGGAACCCCACCCTACGCTTTGCCAGATGTCCGAGACAATATAGATCGCGCGAAAATATTCGGGGTGCGACAGCAGCGCCGTCCGCTCCATCCCAAGCCAAACAAGCAGATCCATGATGACGCCTTCTCTTGCTACGAACTGGGTGATCATCCCGCAAATCACAATGAGTGAGATGAAATGGGGGAGATAAGTAATCGTTTGCACGGCTCTCTTGAAGAAGCGGCCACCGATTTCATTAATCAAGAGCGCGAATATGATAGGCGCCGGAAAGGCGAACAAGAGCTGATATACGTTCAGCAGCAAAGTATTTTTGAGCAGCCGCCAGAAATAATAGCTTTCAAAAAAAGCCGTGAAATGCTTGAACCCTACCCAGGGGCTGTCCAGGAACCCTTGCGCAACTCTGTAATCCTTAAAGGCAATGATGGCTCCATACATGGGAGCATAATGGAATAAAGCGTAATAGACGACAACGGGCAGGATCATGAAGTATAAGTATTTATGTTTGCGGTAATCCAGCAGGAAGCTTCTCATGAGGCACTCTCCAATCTGTATCGGAAAAAGAATTCAGGCAGGGCATGATAGGAGCTAGTAGCCCTGCCTGAAGCAGATCTGATTCTATTTACGCTTGTTATAACGCTCAAGCGCGCTTTGTTTGATTGCAATCGCTCGTTCAATTTTGAGAGTCTTTAGCTGGGCAACATACTTGTCATAATTAGTAAGCGGCTCTGCGCCCATAATGAACTTCAGGAACATTTCGCTCTGATAGGTGTTAACCTCGGCCATGATAGCAGACAGCTCGCTTGCTTCCGCTGATGTAGGCGTAACGCGCGGCATCATGTTCGCGGTAGCGTTTTTCTGATGACGGCTGAATATAACAGACGCGTCCTTCTGACTCTTGAAGACGTAATATTGATCGATGTAACGGTCGTCACCGACTAATCCAGGGGCGGGGGTAGACACCCTCAAATATTTGGACATGGCCTCGCCAACAGATAGCTTATCCGGATTTTTCAATATCAGATCTGTATACTTAGGGTAACCATTCACCATCGTGTAAGTTTGACCTTCTACTCCGAATGACTTCAGCATGTGTCCCTCGTTGGAGTAGTGGTAATCCAACCATTTGGCCGTCTCTGCCGGGAATTTGTTCGAAGGAGTAATACCTGCGCTGCCGCCCCCGCGGTAATCGTAAGGCTTGTTAATGAAACGCGGCTCTTCACCTTTGCGAAGCACTGGATATGGTGCTCCCGCAAGATCATACTTTCCTTGCGCGGCGTTCAAATATTTGCCCATCCCGCTGCCGATGAAGGCGAAAAACGCGCCGGAGCTTCCGTTTGCTGCTTTGGCATCGAAGGACTTGGCATCCTGCGTGGCAAAATCAGGGTCTAGCAGACCTTCCTTGTACCAAGCATTCATCTGGGTCAAATAGTTTTTGTAGTTCTGCTCATAAGGTCCATACTTGACTTTTCCATTCTCCTGATAAAATTCCCAACCGATACCATACGGGCCATTGAACAATTCGCGGTTGAAGTCAGATAGCTTCATCGTAAGAGGTGTCTTGGCATTCTTCTTTTCTTTGAACTGGCGCAGCACATTCGTCCAGTCATCCATCGTTTCCGGTACAGCCAGACCGAGCTCATCTAACCAGTCTTTGCGGAGAATCATCCCTCCGGATACGGAGTTGTTGCCAATCCCGATTCCTGGGAACACGTAGATAGTCCCGTCATCGGTGCTGATCTCTTTCTTCATATCGGGATGCTCATCCAGATACTTTTTCAAGTTAGGCGCATTTTTGTCAATAATGTCATTGAGTTTGATTAAAACTTTGTCGGAGATCGCCTTCTCAGGACCCCCTGGATATGTTGTAAAGTCTCTTTCAATGATATCCGGCAAGTTCCCGGAGGCGATCAACAAATTGAATTGTTCATTCTCGCTGCCGACTGCTGGATGCTGGAACTCGATTTTGACATTCGTCTTTTTCTCCAACTCTTGATAAAACAAAGCTTCGCCATAGTTCTTCAAAGATCGGGTCGCATCTGCAGGAATCCCTGTCCAGTAAGAAAGCTTGACTGGCCCCGATGCCGTTGGTTGGGCGCTAGTGGAAGTAGTTGTACCCTTGTTGTTGTCGGATGAACAGCCTGCCAGCAGGCTTCCCGTTAATGCTATGGATAAAGAATATACGGTTAATTGTTTTTTCAATCTCAAGACCTCCATTGTGTATGTTGGACCATCAGTATTAGATCGAAGGATAGGCGTCACATGGAGCCTACCTCCTGAGTATACTCCGAACAAGCTGCAAAGCTATTAGCAATGTTCCAGATGCCTTTGCAATTGATGACAATTCTGGTTATTGGGACGTAGTAGCCGAATATTGCGTTTGCCACGAGGCAATTATATTTCGCGCGATTCCGCGGACAGTATTTGCCATATCGTAGCTTACATCCCTGGATGGCTTCAGGGTTACATGAACGGTAAAGGCAGGGTCCTCTACAATCGGGACTATCGTTTGCAGGATGTCGCTGCGTACTTCTGGATGACGATCAGCGATGCGGAACAATGCCATCAAGGAGAAGGTGAAGTATTGGAAAAAATATTCATCATTATGATTAATGAATTCCACGTCCGTAGACAGGTTGATGAATTGTCCCCGGCTTTGCATAATTTGCAAAAGCTCTGGTACGATCTCCGCGTCGCCAAGCTTACCTAACAGGTAAATGGAGGCGTACCCCCTTACTTGGTTGTATTTGCGGCTTGTTTTGGGAACGAACGTATCACGCTCTCTCATACATTCCCTAAGCACAGGGATGGCTGCTTTATCGCCTTGCAGAGCTAGTGCAAAAGCACTGTGCTTGCGCAAATGCTCCCGATCAGGGGCTGAGTCGCTCATCCATTCGTTAAGAGATGCGTTGATAGCTGAACCGATTCTTCTGGCAGACCAGATCGCGACTCCCGGCTTGTCGCTGGCTAGTCCCTCTTTGATCAGCTCGTGATCTGTTAACCATACGAGACTTATATTCGATTCATCATCTTGAGTAGTCATGCCATTCTTCATCCCTACGTTATTGGAGGAACGCAGACAACCCGTTTCCAGCAGCAGCGGACGGAGCTGCTCATAAGGGACGCTGCGAAGCGGCAGTTCTTGACTCAGGGCGACGTAGGCAGCAAGTGCAGCGGCTTCGCCGCATTTCTGCATGTCACGCTTCATCCGCACGCAAGCAGCCAGATCATGATCAATGGCAATCGATCGGCCAGCTACGAGGACGTTGTCGTAGCCTTTGGGGATGAGTGCGCCTAACGGAATAGGCACGGATAGATTGAGGCCCCATAGACTGGCTGCGACCGCCCAGTCCTGTTGCAAATCGCTCTCGAAGGCTATGTCTTTGCCGTGATTGTCTACGTTGGAGTAGGCATACAGGAGCGGTTCTTGAGATTGCCGATCCGCTAACAGGTCTGCGAATGTAACCTGCTCTTCACCGAGAATGAATCGTCCTTCCCGAATGCCAAGCTGCGGAGCAAGCTTCAAAAATTTCCTCGATTCCTCGAATCGGTCGGGCATATGGGTGAATATACAGGCGGATTGCATGATGGCTTGTGTTAGGTCTTCCTCGTTCGTCTGATTTACGTAACCAGAGTCCGTATAGAAAGGTTGGACCCAGTCATCCTTTAAAGCGATCAAGGGATGGGAGAACGGCTGCATTTTACCGTCCATCTGTCTGCCGCCCATGTGCATCGCTGCGCCCATGATAGCGCAAACCTCAGCTTCTCCGGAAGCATCGATCAGGATCCGGCAGCCAGCTTCTTGTATACCGCTCGGGCCGATCCAGCGTACACCGCATAAGGTCGTACCTTCCATGTAAACTCCGATTACGGCGCTTTCATATTGAACCGTTACTCCGGCATCCAAGGCTCTACGCTCGAGCACGTATTTCTTGACTTCAGCGTTTGTCCCGCGTGCTTTTGTGTAACCGATCCCCTCAAGCTGTTTCGTCTCTTCATCGATCGATTCGAACAATCCTCCCTTGGAGCCGAAATAATAGCCCACAATCGCTCCGATTGTTCCTGCCCCGCCCATTGCGTTAAGACGCTCCAATCCAAGCACGTGAAGTCCTTTGTTAGCGGCTGTAATGGCTGAGATTGCCCCTGCGGTGCCCAGACCGACAACAATTACATCGAAGTTAAGGGAAAAAGCGTCCTTTGTTGCATCTCTCTTTACCTCTGCAGAAACAACAGCTCCTTGCTCACGCTGAAGCAGATTCATGCTGCAACACCTCTTCTCCGTAATGGTAGCCTTCTTCCAACGCATGCAGCGGATTGTCGAACACACATGACGGCATCCATATCCAACCCTCTCCAAGCTGCTCGAGTCGAGTTGGCGGCTGAATGGCGAACTCGTCAGCTATCGCGGCGATAGTCCAAGGGATCAGCGCTTCCGGTCTTGCTTCCCAATAGTGATGGAGCTCGTACCTGGCTTCATCCCAGGTGGCCGAGGCATCGATCGGAAACCGCAAGTACGACTCTGAAGCGAACAATCCGGCGGTGATGCGATCCGCAAACGCTTCCGGGATGCGCGGTTCGCTGGCTGATGCTGCATCTGCCCGATGGAGCACGGCTCCGATGAACTTGGACCCGAGCGGGAAACGTCCTGTCGCAGATCGGCATTCCGATGTAGTGTCAATGATGCGGTTAGCTTGGATCCGGCGTATACCTGATGCATCGAATAGAGTTACCTCGTAGCCGTGGTCTGGTCGCGGCTTCACCTCTACGATCTCAGTCATTAAACGGATCGACTGTCGCGAATCAAGCAGCAGCTTGTGAACGGTTGGCGCCATGCCTCCCAGGTGAACCCCGCCGTTCTCGGTCAACAAGTTGCGGTCGAGCCATTGCTCGCGCAATTGCTCCGTTAGCGGGAGCTGCGGCGTACGGCTCCAGGTATGACCTGGGCTATAGCTGTTGATGAATTCATGTCCAACCAGCGTTGTCCGCTCCACCAGTAATCCTTGCGCTCCTAAGCGCTGGGCTAACCCGATTCCAGCGAATGTGGCGCCGATCACCAGCACCTCTATAGTGTCTTTCATGCTGGCCCTCCCTCGTTGTGAAATGTATTGGTTTTAGCGATTTCGGCTTCAGTATAGGGAGTGGAGAGCCAGGGTTACAAGCTGCAATTCGCTTCCGGCTGCTCATTTCATGACCATGTCATCACATGGAAAGAGTTGACGGAAATGCACATACTGTGAAAGAAATGCTGGAGCTGCTGCTCCAAACATGAGTTAATGGAAACAGAGCACATCTATTACATATCAGCACAACAAAGGGAGGTCCAACAGATGTCATTAGAGCACATTACGAGGGATACGATTATTCAAACGATAGAAGACGGGTTTATTAAGGATGAGCGAGTGTACGCCTTGTGGCTCGAGGGTTCGGACGGAACGAATACTTTAGATGAATACTCCGATCTTGATTTGGTAATGGACGTGGAGGACGGGACGGAAGAGGGAATATTCGAGAGGCTGGAGCAAATGCTCAGCACGTTGGGGGAGCTTGATCTGATTGTTGGACCGGACAGGCCAGGTCCGAAGTTGATGTATAAAGTTTATCATCTTGAGAACACGGCACCCACGCTTTTATTAGATGTAACCATCCAGAGCCATAGCCGGCAATTCGCTTTTGACAGGGAGAATAAGTACGAAATTCCAAAGATCCTGTTCGATAAGGCTGGCGTCATTCAATATCGTAATAGCGCAGGGATGAATGCGCAGACACGGCGCGACAAGACCTACCATAGAATGAAGCAGCTGGATGGGGTGTTTAAACAGCGGATTAGAGCGATTAAATATGTTCAGCGCAATCATTATCTGGAAGCCCACGCCTACTATCATAAATATGTGCTGAATCCCTTGGTGGAGCTTCTGCGAATACGGTATACTCCCCTTATAAGCGATTACTATTTGGTCCATATTTCGCAGCATTTGCCCGCCGAGGCCGTAGATCAGCTAGAGGAGCTGTATCGCAACCAATCTACGTCTGATATTAGCAGGAATATGGAACGGGCGAATGCCTGGTTTCATACCACGTACCAAGAGCTGCTTCTTTCGTTGCAATAGCGGGGACAACTTTATTGAACAGCATTGGCAAAACGGATGATTGAGAATTTCATCGAAGATGCGATTACGGCATTGCGGAGCGGCACAAGCGATGGTGTAAAACGCAGCTCGGCACCGGTCGCAGAAATTCGGCTTAACAAATCTCCAACAGGCTCTACAGCAATAGGAACAATTGTTTCTGGTGAAGTATAATAGCCGGCGGAGTCACCGGTAGATGTAAACGAAGCTTCGGCAAATGTGTACACATAAAGCTGAACGCTGCGGATTCGTTCCAGCCAACCTGATTCTACTGCAATGATTTTATTAGCACTTGAATCGGCGAAGAACCTGGCTGTATCTTCTGGTGAAGCGCAGCCCGTCTTAGTGTAGATCACACGCGGACAATCCCTTGGAAAATAATAATGGACGGCATGCTCACTGTCGATCGCCCAGACGATAGGCGGTAAATGGGGGGCGGACTTGGCAAGGCGCGGTTCGAATTGCTCGATTGTGGGATCTTCACTGAAATGATAATACAAGCTTCCAGCTCCTTATCTAATTGTTATCAAGCACCCTTATCTCAATTGTCGGAGGTACCTCGTATGCTATCTACAGATCAGAAGAAATTGATTCTAGCTGTATTGAAAAAGGAAAAAGGCAGGCTGCTGTCCGGGTTCAAAGGCAAAACATTAGATAAGACGATTGATGATTTGTCCCAGATGCTGCGGAATGAAGTCGTTAATGACCCGGACCCTAACAAGTCTATTGAATGGAAGCGGGATAAAAAGAAGCGGTAGGATCGGATTCGGGCGGGCTTATTTATTAATGCTAGGGGAGCCGACCCCTTTTAACTGCAAAAGCAGCAGTTAATTTTCTGGGATTGAGGCATTCTACCTAAATAACTGCATTTCGTACAGTTAATTCTATGAAATCCGGCAGATCTCGGTAAAACTCTAATTATTAGCTGCAGGTTTTGCAGTAATAATTCAAATGTCTACTGATTGATAGAAGTTAGCTGCAGGTTTTGCAGTTATTTCTCCGCTGTCTAGCAATAAAAATTTGCGAATGCTCACTTCTCCTTTCCATCGACTAAATTCACCAAAGCAGTGAATAACTAACTGGGTTCTCCTTATCCGCGGAGTCCTTTTGTCAATCCATCTTATCAATTTTTAGACAGCATAGTGCTGAAGCGATATTGCTTCGGTGAGCATCCCTCGTATTTTTTGAACAAACGGCTGAAATAAAAAGGGTCCTGGTAGCCTAGCGACTCTCCGATCTCCTGAACGCTCCTATGCGTATTCGTCAGCAGATGTTTGGCTTGCTGCATCCGGAGCTGATGTACATACCCCAGAATTGTAGTGCCTGAATATTTCTTAAATACCTGGCACAAATATTCATACTTCCGGTCCGTTACCCGTTCTAACGTTTCCTTGGCAATATGTATATCTGTCTCATAGTAATTGTTTAAATGATTAAGCAGCTTGCGGAGAGTCGCATAAGAAGCTGGGAATACCGTATGGGTATGACTTTGCTCCAGAAAATCGCCCGCAAGCAGCCGCAAAATCTCACCAAGAAGCAGTGTCGCATGGAAGCGATAATAGCCTTTGGGCTCAGCGAGCACCGAGACGAGTTCTTCAAAAAGGACAAGCAGCTTGAAGTGATGTTGGATCGAGAAATGCTTAGGGAGAATGACTGGCTCTTCGATCGGCCCTTTCAAAGTATGGATTCCGCTGCTTTGAACATGGACTATATTGAGTTCAGGAACTCGGTCTGCTTGGAACTCCTTGAGCTCCGGCTCACAAGAGAACTGAGCCCAGAAGAATTTCCCTTGACGTTCGGACGCTCGCCAACCTCGGTGCTGTTCCCACGGCATTAACAAAACGCAGTCGCCAGCATCCAGTGTCAGCTTCTGTTCGCCGACTTGCAGAAAGACTGGCCCAGCCGCAGCGATAATGATCTCGTAATGCGGGTTATGGTGATTGTCTTGGAAGCTTTCGCTGTTTGCATCGAACAGGTCGGCCCATTTTACATCCAGAAGGGATAATCTTGAAAGCGAATAGTACATGTAATCCTCCGAGATAATTGATTTCCAAATCTTAATGCTCTCCATGGTCCCGACTTTCTATGATGCCTATAATCAGTATATCAAATCAGAAAGCGGTGAGCCGAGGAAATGAGTATTAGCATTCTGAATGAAAGAGATTATTATCGTATAGTGTATGGAGGCTGGCTCGGCAAAAACATTGGCGGCACGCTAGGAGCGCCTGTGGAAGGGAAGAAAGAGCTGCTGGACCTGACATTCTACCCAGTGTTGCCGGATGGTCCATTGGAAAATGACGATTTGGATCTGCAGTTGGTATGGCTGCATGCGCTGGAGCAATACGGTCCGCGGCTTACGGCCAAGGAGCTGGGCCAGGAGTGGGTGGAGCATGTGTTTTTTCCATTCGATGAGTATGGATATGCGTTAACTAACTTGAGACGCGGATTGATCCCGCCGGTTGCAGGGCATTTCAACAATCCATTCACGAATTGCATGGGATCCCCTATTCGTTCCGAGATTTGGGCCATGGTGGCTCCGGGAGCTCCGGATGTGGCCGCTTATTATGCTTACCAGGATGCTATCGTGGACCATGCAGGAGGCGAGGGTGTCTATGGAGAGATGTTTTTTGCTGCATTGGAAAGCGCGGTGTTCTATGAGAAGGATCGGGATCAGTTGATCGCAATTGGAATGAACTATATTCCATCTGAGAGCCGCACTGCCGCCGCCTTGAAGGATTTATTGATGTGGCACAAGGAAGGGAAAACGTGGATAGAAGCGCGCGAGTTGATCCTGGAGAAGCATGGAAGCGACAACTTTACGGACGCTCCGCAAAATATTGCTTTCACCATACTGGGCTGGTTATATGGCGAGAGCTTCGAGGATGCCATCTTGAAAGCAGTCAATTGCGGATATGATACGGATTGTACGGCTGCAACACTGGGGGCTATCTTAGGCATGCTGCTCGGTCGGGAAGGCTTGCCTGACAAATGGGTGAAGCCTGTAGGTGATCGGGTCGTGGTCAGCCCACCAATCAAAGGATTCCCGGCGCCGCATAATCTCGATGAGCTGACTAAGCGAACAATCCAAGTTGGCAAGCAAATTGTGGCGGCCTGGGATACAAAGATTATAGTGCATCCTGAGCAGTCGACGGCATGGGCGCGTCCAACTACTGTCAATCTTGCCTGGGTCAACGAATTATGGAGCAGAAAGGCAACGGCTAATCGCTATCTGCTGCCTGAAGGGTCATGGAGGAATCCGGATGCGGAATTAGTCATTGATTATGGACCAGAGGGGCCGGCAATTGGGGCGAGTCAATCGAGAGTTTTATGTGCCACATTTACGAATCATTCCAAAGTTGCTGTTGAAGGCACATTGTCATTAACTGTTCCAGAGGGATGGACAGCTCCAACCGGCCGAAAAGTGGAGTTAACACCTGGAGCCTCTGTACACTGGGAAATGGTCATTCAGGCAAGTGAACAAGTAAAACCTGCTAATACATTAGTCCTCACTTGGAGAAGAATGCATGATCATACGATCTGGGCAGAGCAGCATATCGACTTCTCACTGGTGGCTGCCGCTCCATGGAGAATATCGAGTTCTTCTGATGAGCAGGCGCATGTAGTTTATGTGGCGGGGGACCGGTTAGTCTGGACGAGTGATTACAGGGATGATGCGAACACGGTGTATCATGCGGAGTCCATTGTGAATAATCCGCTTGAGAGAACACTAAGTTTGATCGCAGCAGCGAATGGTCCCGTTCGGGTCAAGCTGGATGGAGTGCTTATCATTCATTCCAGTGCTACCCATGAATTTATGCCAGCTTATCATCGGGCTCCGAAGGAGCAGCAAGTCGAACTAAAGCTGGCAGCGGGTCGGCATAAGATAGAGATCGAGGCGCAGCGTCCTGAGAATGGGAAACCGCCTGAGGTATTTGTCTTGCTTGTAGGTACTAGAGCAACGTCTTCACCTGGACCATGCTACTATTACATTGATATGGAGTGGCAGTTGGATGAGGGTTGATGCCCATCAGCATTACTGGGAAGTGAGCAGGAATGATTATGGCTGGCTGACAGCAGATAAGGGCATTCTCTATAACAACTATTTGCCGCAGCAGCTCACTCCTTTGCTTCAAAAGCATAAGCTCCAGTTTAGCGTGGCGGTACAAGCTGCCCCCACCATGGATGAAACTCGCTATCTATTAACGTTGAGCGATAGAGATCCGTCCTTGATTGGCGTCGTGGGTTGGCTGGATTTTGAATCGCCATTATTCCGAGATGCATTCGTAGAGCTAAGCAAGCATCCTAGATTTGTCGGGGTCCGACCGATGATCCAGGATTTGCCCGAGGATTGGTTGTTACGACCGGCGGTGGTAGACAATATGCGTTTTCTTGAACGGGAGCAGTTTCCTGTTGATTTGCAGCTGAGACCTCATCTGTTCGAATCGGTCTTGAAGCTGATGATGCAGGTTCCCAATCTGAGGGCCGTCATCGATCATATCGCAAAGCCGGTATGGGATGAGCCCTTAGAGAGTTGGAAATCCAGCATGAGGCGGCTTTCTGAATATCCGAATATGGTATGTAAGCTGTCTGGATTGGTACCGGAAAGGACAGCCCCCTGGACGGTGGACCAACTCCGTCCGTATGTAGAGCATATAATCGGGATTTTCGGGTATGATCGAGTCCTGTTTGGCAGTGATTGGCCTGTCTGTCTCTTGTCGGCCAGCTATGATCAGGTTGTTGATGCTCTGAACGAATTGCTGCCTAGGGAATGGTCTGATCAGCAGAGAGAAGGCGTTTGGGGGAACAACGCAATGAAGTTTTACAGACTAGGCACATAAGAATGTGCTAGGGGAGCCCATCCCCATGCCCTCACTCACCAAACTGAACTCAACTACCGAGTGCCTGACCGATGAACTTTCGGTCAGGTCTTTTTGTGAGACCATTGTGCTAGTTTCGTTACAAACTATTGCTTAAAGGTGCGGGGCTTTGCTATACTGTGTTCGGTATTTGCTTTCCAGTCCCTTGGATAATAGGAAAAATCCAAGCAACAGCATCATGTAAGCCGACATTGGAAACAGCAGCATCCACTCATTGTAATCCAAGTAATTGCGGGCATTAGCGACAAGTCCAGCCCATTCGTTCGTAATCGGGACGAAGATCGTAGGGTCTTTCTGTATCTCTGTGCCTCCAATGAACAGGCTGAAGATGCCAAGTTGGCCAAACATCGTAAGGGCCAGAATTAGTTCATTCACGAACAACAGCAGCAGACTCTCCTTCAAATGCGGGAATATATGACGGAATAGAATGCGTCTGCGCCCAGCCCCGACAGATATAGCCGCATCTACATATTGCTGCTTGCGAATCTCCCAGGTTTTATTCTGCACAACGGACACTACACCCGGAATCCCAAGCACAATGAAGAGCAGACACAGCAGAACGGTTAACATTAAAGGGCTCAGGCCAGCGTTAATGCTGATCCCGAATAACACGAAGAAAACGATGATGAACATCGGAACACCGCTTAAGAAATTCAGACTCCACTTTGATTGGGACTGATTCCTCGAGAAGCCAAGCAACATCCCGAGCAAACCACCTATCAATGTACGCGCACTCGCAACGGCTGCAACAGCGGCAAGGGTATATTTGGCACCGTACATCAGCTGAGTGAAAATGTCGTACCCCCATTTATCCGTCCCGAACCAATGCTCGGCTCCAGGTTTAATAGGCGGCGCGATCAACACATTTCCCTGTTCGGTTTGCACGTAGCTAATCTTGACTTGATCTTTAGGTGAGAATGGAGTAAACAAGGGTCCAAATAAGGCGATAATAAGCGTGATTCCCGTCAAGCTTATACCAATCCAGAATGACTTATTCATGTGCAAACTTCCTTTCTATCAGCCATACATAACCACGCATCAGCCCATAGAGGCACAAATAAAGCAACATGAAAGCCATGAAGCAATTAACCGTTAGCGGGAATTGGTATCCTTTTAATAAGCCAGCCTTCAAATTAGTTGAACTGTAACTGCTCGACAACAGTAATTTGGTCATGCCTCGAAGATTAAACAAGTACTCCATAATGAACAAATTGCCCACAATGATTCCGGTTAATTTATGCAGCTCAGCTTTCAGATAGGGCAGCACATTAGGCAGCACATGATAAGTATAAGTGTACAGCTTGGATAAACCCTTTGCCTTAGCATTCAGAACATAATCCTCTGTCAGAACCTGATGAGTATGAACAGAAATGCTTCGCATCATATATAACAAAGGAATTAACGTCATCGACAGGAGGGGAAGCAGAATAGCTGGATCATCTACAGACAAGGAAGCAACCTTCGCGATGGACAGTCCGGTTCTTTTATAAATAACAACAACCAGAAGCTGCAGCCATAGAATTAGTAGAAAGTCAGGAATGATGGACAGCAGTTCGAATGCTTGTTTGATCCAATTTCTTCGGATACGCGACAATCCCATTCCAGCTAATAATCCAAGCGTAATCCCTGATAATGCAGCAGCCGCAGAATAACCGAAGGAAACGAGGGCGTAACCGCCAATCTGCTCAAAAAAAGCATGTTCAGTCTTACCTGTGAGGAAGAGAAAGGATTGTCCAGAACCAAGTCCCTGGAAATAATCATAGATGGCTCGTCCAGCAGCCGACCATTCCAAGGTCAACTGTCCTGCCTCAGCCTTAATAAGAATAGGCGTGGAGGCTAATGCAATAGAAAAGGCTATCAGGCTGCAAATGCTTACGAGGATTCGTAATCCTTTGTCCATGTTTCACTCGTCCGTTCTGTGATATGAAAGTTTATTTCGAGACAATTAGATATTCATGATACAAGATTACGAGAACAATTGTCGATACTAGAGTTCGTTATGATGGTATAATTAGGCTGGTAAATGGAGGGATTGACTATGAGTCACATTAAAATATTGTTGGCGGATGATGAAGCGGCTTTGCGTTTTTTGTTAACAGAGACTTTATCGGATGAAGGTTATGAGATTACAGAGGCAGAAGACGGCGGGGAAGCCATGAAGGCTTTGCAAGAGGAGACGTATACCCTAGCGATCCTTGATTATATGATGCCCGAGAAAACCGGGGTGGAAGTATGTGCATGGTTAAGAAGTTCCGATAATCCGAATAAGAATATTCCCGTGTTGCTTTTGACTGCCAAGGCGCTTGAGAAGGATAAGGAGCTGGCCCATTCGGCAGGTGTAACCCAGTATATCCTGAAGCCGTTTAGCCCTTTACAGTTAATTTATATCGTTGCCGATTATATTGCGAAAGCGAAGTAGCCAAGGAGATGTGAGACGCATTATGAGCACGGGGAACAAAGGATTGGCATTCAAGGTCTCTTCATTCATCTTTACGGTCATGGCATTGTTCGCGGTCGTGGTTATAGCTGTGGGAATCTATATGAATGAACGGATAACCGATACGCGTGAAAAGCTTGAACAGGAACTAAACGATCAAGTCCAGATTGAACAATTACACAACCAAGCACAGACCAATGTCTCCGATATGAGAGCATTCCTGGCGTATGGTAGAGACGAGTTTCTTGAGGAGTTCAATGTTCAAGCCAAGGTGTTTGCAATTAATCTTAATACCTTCAAGCAATACGTATATGGACTAGGCGCTTCAGAAACCCACAAGTACAAGTTACTAGAGGAGGTTTCTGTTATATGGGAACAATATGTGAAGTATTCGCAGAAGTCCGTTGAACTCAAGAAATCCGAGGAAATCGAAGAGCTTGCGGCATTTTCTCTGAACACGTCTGATGCGGTAAGGAGCATGGACAATAAATTCAATGAGATTCTAGAGATCCAGGACACTCACCTCGGCAAACTACTCAATGACAATCGGCGAGATACAGGTTTCTTAATCTATATACCTTTATTCATTGTAGTGGGATGTTTGATTGCAGGTCTGTTCCTGGTTCGGTACTTACGCGGCAATGTTATCCAACCCTTAATAGAGGTGGGGCAATCCGTTAACCAGATTGCGGAAGGGAATTATAATGTAGAACTGGCCGACAATGGCAGGACCGACGAGCTTGGACGATTGATGAAAGGCATTACGTTCATGTCCAGCGAACTTCAACAGCGGCGCGATCAATTAGAGCAATCCAATATGGAATTAATAGATCAACGCGATTTGCTAGAAGCGCAGAATGAAGAGATAACAGCCCAACAGAACGAGCAAGAGGTTATGCTTGAGAAGCTGACCGATCGAGAGCGGGAGCTGGAGTTCATTAACTCCTATCAGGAGAAATTGACCGGATATGCAGAGCTTTCTGCATTCATGGAGCATTCGGTCAGAGCGCTTCTGCAGGCTTTACATATGGATGCAGCCGTCCTCGTTGCACCTAGGTCGCATAGCGGTACTTATGAAGTCATCCATGCTTACGGCTATCCGACTGGCTACTTGCCAGCTTCCTATGAGGAGCTATTCGGGGTTAGTCAGCGGGCTATGATAGAGAAACGGGCTATTACCCGTATCAGGAGGCTCTCGGATCGAGAACGCGGCATTCACGGCGGGTATGAGACAGCCACCGATATTTATTACCCGCTGTTGGACGACCAATCGGAGCTTCTCGCCTTACTGCTGCTCACCTCTTATGAGGAGTCGCGAGGTTCGGAGACTATGGGACGTCTGACGACAGGATTGGTCCGTCAGTTCTCCTTGGCTTATATGGCGCAGATCGTGAATGAAGACCGCCGGAAACAAGCAGAGCTGCTTGAAGAACTAAATGAAGAGCTGTCTCAGGAAAAGGAAGGGTTGCAGGAGCAACGGGATTTTGTCAGACAAATCGTTGAATCTGTGCACGAAGGAATGGTCATGTGTGATAGTGACGGAAGGGTCAAATTCACCAATGGCTGGATGCATGAGACGTTCGGAGTTGAGGAAACCCACGATTTTACGATTCAACAAATATTCAAGGATTTGCTTACAAAAGTCAAGTCTCGCGGAGAATCGATTCTCTTGCTAATAGAAAGCGTGCTGTCGGGACAGCTTGACGTGCTGGAAGAGAAATTTACAATCCTGAATGATGAAGGCCGTGAATGTCACTACGAGCTGTATGTAAATGTCGTTGCGGACGGAGAAGATCACGGTAAGAGCTTTTTATTCGTATTCCGGGACCGTACGGACGAAGAGATAGCGGATGAAGTGAAGAATGAATTCATAAGCATCGTCTCGCATGAGCTGCGGACACCGCTTGCAAGTATTCTTGGCTTTATGGAGATCTTGCTGCATAGAGATATTCAGAAGGACAAACAACGGAAATACATGGAGACCATTTACAAAGAAGCGAACCGTTTATCTAGTCTGATTAACGACTTTTTGGATTTGCAAAGAATGGAATCCGGGAAGCAGTCCTATCAATTAATTCCGGTGGATGTAGTTACGGTGTTAAAAGACGTCATGGAGCAGTGGCAAGGAAAACAGGACCATCAAATTCATATCCATGTTCCGGAATCGGGAACAGCTTTCGTCTTGGCGGATTATGATAAGATGACGCAAGTATTCCATAACCTGATCAGCAATGCGGTGAAGTACTCGCCAGGAGCAGATCGGATCGATCTGCGGATAGCCCAGCAGGGCAAACAAGTCGTCATCCAGATTCAAGATTACGGACTAGGGATTCCTGAAGAAGCGAGAGACAAATTATTTTCGAAATTCTATCGTGTAGATAATTCGGATCGCAGACAAATAGGCGGAACGGGTCTCGGCTTGTCTATTGTGAAGGAAATCGTCGAGTCGCACAAAGGATCGTTAACCTATGACTCGGTGCTTGGTCAAGGAACGACTTTTCAAGTTTTTATGGATTCCTACGTGGCGAACAAAGTCGATAACAGTATCGTGATTGTAGAAGATGATGAGAATCTGGCCAAATTAATTACCGTTTCTTTCGAAAAGCTACAACTGCCAACCGTGCATATGAAGACGGCGGAGGCTGCAATCTTTTCGTTAAACCAGTCCTCTGCGAGACCGTTACTCTGTATAGTAGATATTCAGCTTGATGGGCAAAAGTCCGGATGGGACTTCGTCACGGAGCTGTTGAAGAGACCTTTATACGAGAATACTCCAATCATCGTTTCGACGGTCCTGGAGCAGCCCAAGCATTTTCATGAAACCGATACGGAAAAATTCCTTAAGAAGCCTTTCTCTGTAGAACGGTTACTGGAATTAGCGGAACAGCTTATTGCTCGAGGGAAAGAACGAGGCGCAGTTGTGTTCCCGATGCAAAATGAGCAGTCATTAGCAACCTCACTGGAGCAAATGGGTATCCATGTGAAAGAAATGAAATTGAAGAAGGACATTATCGAAGTGGAAGTGAACAACGATGAGAGAGGATCGTAAACAATCCGAATCAAACAAGAAATCGAACAGCGAGCGACTCATAGGGGAAGGCAAGGAACGGTACTTGGCAGCGATGGAGAATCAACTGCAAATGCTGGATACCTTGTTCGCAGAGCTTGAATATTCTCCGAATTGGCAAGGAGCTGAGCAGTGGTACCGTATCGTTCATACCATGAAAGGGAGCGCCCCTATATTCGGACTTGTATCGATTGGCAAGCTCGCGGACACTTTGCTGAAGGAATGGGAATGGACTCAGAGTGAGACCGCTACGAGTCTGAATGCCGAAGACTGGTCCAATCATGCGGCTATCAGTCTGCAGAATTCAGGAAACACGCTTCGCCTGCTTAAGATGGAACGGGATATCCATATTCGGGAATTTCAACTGAGCACTCAAAAGGAGCATGGCTTAAAGTTAGGGAATTTACTAGAGAACAGCCGAATTTTGCTCATAGACGATGACCCGGTGCTGCGCTCTTATTTGGTTAAGCGATTGGAATTAGACGGTTATATCGCTGAAGATGCGTCAGATGTCGAAACCGCTCAGAGACTTCTTCACGAGAATCATTACGATCTTATTCTACTTGATCTAATGATGTACCCCAAGTCAGGTTATGAGCTATTTGAATTTCTGCAAGAAGATCCTACTCTGAAATGGTTGCCATTGATTGTTCTTTCCGCCAGAGAAGATGTGAATGATAAGATCAGCTGCCTCATGCTTGGGGCCAGTGATTATTTGACCAAACCATTCCGTTATGAAGAGTTGGCTGCACGCATCTATAGCTTGCTTAACCGCACCAAGAATTTTGAGCAAATGGCATTTCGGGATCCTCTAACTGGTGTATATAACCGAAGGTATTTCGATCACCATATCGAGCTGGAATTACAACGGATTGAGCGATATCCCGCTCCGATAACCCTCGCGTTTATAGACATTGATCGGTTCAAGAGTGTGAATGATACATTCGGACATGCGGTGGGTGATCTGGTGCTTCAGGGATTATCACATCTCGTGCAGCAGCGCCTTAGGAGCACGGATGTGCTCGCCCGTTACGGCGGAGAGGAATTCGTTCTTCTCTTACCGAATACAACGGACGATCAGGCGGTTAAGCTGCTTACTGGGATTTTGCAGCATGCGAGAATGAACCCTGTAGCCCAGCTTGAAGGCCAGACTTATTCGATTACATTCTCCGCAGGAGTGGCGGAATGGGTTCCCGGGACACAGGTGCCCGTATGGTTGCGCACAGCTGACGAAGCCATGTATTCAGCCAAGGAGCAAGGACGCAACCGCATTATTGTGGCAGGCGAGAAGACCGCAGCAGATACTGGAGTTGCAGAACCTGATCCGGTTCGCAAGCGTGTATTGATCGTGGATGACGATGAAATTCTTCGTTCAATTGTGGCTTCAAGACTGGATATGCTGCCGATCGAGATCGAACAAGTATGTGATGGTGAAGAGGCCTATCGCTACTTGCTTCAGCAGAGTGTGGACTTGTGCATTTTAGATGGCGTTATGCCCGAGATGGACGGATTAACATTTTTGCAAAAGGTGAGGAACGAGCCTGCTTTCCAGGATAGCTCGATGCGAGTCTTAATGTTATCCGGCCGCAAACGAGAAGACGATGTAGCTCGCGGTCTCGAGCTTGGAGCCGATGATTATATGTCGAAGCCGTTCTCTTTAGTGGAGCTGGAGATGCGTGTGAGAAGGCTGCTTGGGCTGGAATAATAACAAAGTTCATCATTCGTTCACGTTCATACCCGACTATGTGCTGTCGGGTTTTTCTTTATTCACTTGATTTGATACAATCGATGAAGGAGGCGAGAAAAGGATGGAACGCAAATGGTTTACGTTAGAGGAAGCGAATGCGCTGATTCCTCAAATTCGGGAAGAAATTAGCTCCTTACAGCAAATTAAACACAACTTCGAAGAGAAATATAATGATCTGCGTAAATGGAAAGAAGCTGGGGCTATATCTCTGAATGGAGATGATCCTTTTTTTCAATTGGAATGTGAAATGGAATTTCTGCAAATGGAAGCCCGCACTTTAATCCAGAGTGTACATATGAAGGGCGCACAGCTAAAAGATATTGACATGGGGCTTGTAGATTTTCCCGCTATCATGAATGGCGAAGAAGTGCTGCTATGCTGGATGCAAGGGGAAGAAACAGTCTCTCATTATCATGGAGTAAACGAGGGGTTCAGGGGTCGCAAACAATTAGAGGAATAGAAGCTTTACCAGCATCATGTGTAACTAATGAATCCAGATAGGAGCTAACATAGAATGACAGGGTTATCTTATTATTTGCGCAGCGGAGTTCGCTTCTCCATTCTGCTGTTCGCCGTGTTAACACTGCTCGGAGCAGGTCTGTTCGGCCATGTACAGCATACATCCGCACATGCGATTCTCGTGAAGGCGGAGCCTGAACCGAATACCAAGCTTCAAGAACCTCCCGAACAAATCATATTGAACTTCAACGAGAGACTAGAGTCAGAGTTATTTTATATCAAAGTGTTCGATGAAATTGGCCGTCAGGCGGTTAAAGAAAAAGCCGTTCTTAGCCAAGATCAGAAAACGGTCACGCTGACTATGCCTGAACTGGAGGAGGGCCGATTTACGGTATCCTATCATGTGGTCTCGGCAGATGGCCATCCAGTAGAGGGCGCTTATGTCATTGTTGTGGGACAACCATCAGGAGGAACCGGTGTGAGTCCCGATCAATCCCTGCATGCCGATCACGGCTTGTCTACGGATATGAGGCTGACTGATCTGCTTCGCTATATTTTCCGTATCGTTTATTATATAAGCTTACTTGCACTCGCAGGTGTTGTGTTCTGGGGAATATATCTGCGTCCGGAGCATTTGGGCAATACTTCTTCAGTCGCCTTTTACAAGTCGTGGCTGCTCTCCCTGCAAAGAATCCATTTGATTGCGCTATTGGCCTTCATTTATTTTCATTTTCAAGATTTGCTGGGTGATGAAGGGGTAGGGCAACTAATGTCCTTATTCACAGGCACCTGGGTAGGCCGCTCTTGGGCGCTAAGTCTGATTGTGTCGTTGGCAGGCTTCGTTGTGCTGTATCGCAATAAGCTGCTGGATGGCGCATGGTTCGTCCTGCTGTTAGCAGTCAAAAGCTTAAACGGTCACGCGATGGGTTATGATCCGCAGTGGGTTACTGTAGCGTTGAACTGGGTGCATCTATCGGCTGCGGCCATATGGGTCGGCGGGCTGCTGCTGATCATGGCGGGCTGGAAGCCACAGAGAGCATTCGTTGATGGTTTCTTGC
The DNA here is from genome assembly GCF_059692235.1 of Paenibacillus sp. J2R1T-4. Classification (NCBI taxonomy): domain Bacteria; kingdom Bacillati; phylum Bacillota; class Bacilli; order Caryophanales; family Paenibacillaceae; genus Paenibacillus; species Paenibacillus sp. J2R1T-4. Next base: position 71,515 of record NZ_JCAUBA010000024.1, read on the forward strand.
CGCGGTTCTCCCGTGGAGCACTACTCGCATTAGTTGTCCTGATCGTCACAGGGATCATTTCGACGCTTATATATTTGCCAGGCTTGCATTACTTGTTATACTCCCAATGGGGCAAATTATTGATTGCCAAAGTGGTGTTCGTTGCTCTCGTTCTCATGATTGGGGCAGGCATCCGCTTCGCTCTGAAGAAACGTAATGAGAAGGACTTGCGTGATTATCTGCGTCTGGATTTGGCTGCGATGGCTATTATCCTTGCGATTGTTGGGCTGTTCACTTATATTAGCCCTGTTCCTCCCAACGAGCCATTGTATTGGCATGAGATGGGCGAAGAGGTTCACATGACGGCCCGGATCAGTCCGAAGGTGCCGGGCGAAAATCAGATTCAAGTCGATATCTGGATGCTGGAGAAGGATGGATTGCCGAAGAATGTCCAATTGAGCTTGTTAAACAAGGACAAGAAGGATCTCGCAGCAATAAACGTTCCTTTGGTTCAGTCTGCTGTTGAGAAGGCTGAAGGAGAGTTCGAGGAGCAGGATCGTTATGTAAAGTATACGTACAAAGCTTCCGGTCCTTATATTCCTTTTGCGGGGAACTGGGCGTTGGAATTCCGTGTTATGGATTCCCAGGATGACGAGACGGTGTATAAATCCCAAACGAGAGTCTATTAAGAGGTGTGGAGGTGGCGGGCTTGTCGTTACGCAAGTTGAAGTGGTTTACGATTATCCTGCCGCCTCTCATAATCGGCGGTTTTGAGCTTATCCGCCACGAATTTATGCTGCACTATTTGTCGATGGAAATAGGTAACTTCTACATCATATTATTGACCTTCATTCTGTCGTTTATATTCGCGAATTGGATGTTCCGTAACATCGCTGAGATGAATGAGAGCTTGGCAGGAGAGCAGGCGAAGCGTGCTGTATATGAGGAAAGAGAACGATTGGCGCAAGAGCTTCACGACAATATTGCACAGAATGTGTTTTTCCTGAATGTTCAGCTGAAGCGCGGGAAGACGGAGGAAGCAAGGTCCGCTGTTGCGGAGATTGATCACCACTTGCGTCAAGCCATCTTTAACTTGCGGTCCTTGCCGGAGGACGGGATATCCTTCGTGGAGAGGATCGTGCTGTGGGTGCAGCAGTGGGAAGCTATGACAGGTGTAGACGTTGCCCAGAAGATAGAATGGCAGAACGTCAAGCTGTCAGCCTCACAACAGGTGCAATTGTTCTCGATCGTACAAGAGGCATTTACGAACGTACGCAAACATTCACAGGCTGCCAGTGCAGTAATTGAGCTTACTGAGTCTGCTGAGACGTGGACGCTTCGCATTCGTGACGACGGAATTGGTCTGGAGGGAACCCAGATTGGACCAAGTCAATACGGCATCTCTATGATGCGCAAGCGGGTTCAGGAGCTGGAAGCTGAGTTTACGATACGAACGGCTGTACAAGATGGCGGTGGTACGGAAGTGATTATACTCGGAAGAAAGCAGAGGTTATAGTATAGATGCATAAATATCGTGTTCTGATAGCAGATGATCATCCTCTTGCACGCCAAGCGGTTCGCACGTTGTTAGAAGGCGATGAGCTATTCGAGATTGTTGGTGACGCTTCAGACGGTCAAGAAGCCATTGTTATGTGCGGCAACTTGCAGCCGGATTTAGTATTAATGGACATTCACATGCCAAAGGTGTCGGGGCTAGAGGCAACTAAGCAGATCAAGCAGCAATATCCTCATATTCGTATTGTGATGCTGACGGTTTCTGACCATGCTGCAGATTTGTTCTCGGCTATTCAATTCGGAGCACAAGGGTATTTGCTCAAGAACATGGATCCGGACGATTGGTTGTCCTACTTGAGGGCATTGCTGGATGAAGATGCAGCAGTGTCCAGAAAGCTGGCGGATAAGCTGTTTCAACATTTCCGTACGGGTGCAGGAGCCTTTGCGGAGGGGGGCGGGGGCACTGAGCCGAATCCTAATATTTTGACCCCGCGCGAGCGTGAATTGGTGAGCTGTGTAACCTCTGGGGAAACGAATCGTCAAATAGCAGAGCGTCTTATTATCGCTGAGAATACGGTGAAGAATCATATCAAGAATATTCTGGAGAAGCTGCAGTTGGAGAATCGCGTCCAGTTAACGGCTTATGCAGTCCGGCATGGATTGACACACAACCTTCAAAATCGCCCCTCAAAATAGCCCGGTTGAGTCATTCTCAACTTGTCCATTTATGACTAATATTAATACAGTACAAGATTAGTGGAGAATAGGGGATGCAGATGATGAGAAAAACAAGTATGATTCTAACCGCGTGCTTGCTAGCCATGTTCATGTTCGCAGGAATGGCCAGCGCCCACGTAGTTGTATATCCGAAGGAAACTACACAAAACACGTATGAGAAATTTACGGTGCGGGTGCCGAGTGAGACTCCGGATACGAACACGATGAAGGTCGAGATCAAATTTCCCGAAGGTGTTACGATTTCCAGAGTAGAGCCGAAACCGGATTGGAAGTATGAGCTAAGCAAGGATAGCACAGGGAAAATTACGGGTGTTGTATTCACAGCAACGGGAGCCGGCCTGGCATCTACAGAATTCACGGAGTTCAACCTGTCCGGCAAAGTATCTGCCGATGCCAAGTCGCTCTCCTGGAAGTCGTATCAGACTTATAAAAATGGCAGTGTAGCCGAATGGGTCGGAGCGGAAGGCTCTGATAAGCCTGCGTCAGTTACAGCAGTTAAGGCTGCAAGCGGAGCAACAGACTCGCATGGCCATGACACAGGCAGCGGTGCCGCAGGACATGGCGGCGATGATGGGGATGCAGACAGCAACTTGCCGCTGATCTTGTCCATCGCAGCGGCTGTGCTGGGAGCGTTGTCGCTGATCGTAACGCTAACGCGGAAAACGAAGTAAGAATTATAATTGTACGATAGTCGCCCCTCCAATGGAATTGGAGGGGCGACTGTTGTTCATGTGCGAAGCGCAACTCATATTTGCAGACTAGATCCCGTAACTTTGGCTTCCGTTCACGAGTGGATGCGCTGGAATGAGAAGTACAGAGGCGCAAGCGCCGCAAATCTCTCCGGATATTCCAATTGTTCCTTATTTATTTCACCAGCTTCATTCGAATTGCAGTGACCACTGCCTGTGTGCGGTCCTGCGCCCCAAGTTTTTGCATGATATGGTGTATGTGCGTTTTTGTTGTGCCTTCTGAAATGCATAAAATCGCAGATATTTCGTGGTTTCTCTTACCGTAAGCAAGCAGCTGCAATACTTCCGTTTCACGCTCCGTCAAGGCGCCAAGCAGCCGATCTTTCTCGGGTGAATCCGGCTCCTCCATACCTGAAGTTAATATTTGGTCTAGAGCGCGTTTGGCCGTGCTGCTATTGAACAGGGTTGCCCCCCGGTGAATGGCCCGTATGCCGCTCAGCAACTCATCGGTTTCCGTATCCTTCAATAAATAGCCGGAAGCCCCGGCACGAATCCCGTCAAACACATACTGTTCAACGTCAAATGTCGTTAAGAGGACGACTTTTGTGTCAGGCAAAGCTTCAACGATAGACTTTGTTGCCATGATACCCGTTCCGCCCGGCATGCGGATATCCATCAAGACGAGATCCGGAACGTTTTGCAATGCAATGTCCACCGCTTCTTCTCCGGTCGAAGCCTCTCCGACCACCTGCATATCTTTTTGAATGTCTATTATGTAACGCAGTCCTTTACGGATGAAAGGTTGGTCATCCGCCAGTACGATTCGAATCATTTTCCCGGTTTGCATGAAACGTCTCCTTATTAGCCGTACTCGATGTTATATTAAGCGGAATAACGGCTTGTATCTTTAAACCATTCGGTGAATTTGCGGAGAAAACGATGCTCCCTCCGGCAGATTTGCATCTTTCGATCATACCGTTTAGGCCAAATCCGAAATTCAAAGGTTTCTCGTCGCTGAAATAACCGTCATCCGTAATGAGAAGCTTTACATGTTCATTCTCTTCTTCCACTACAATGTCAACCTGTTTCGCATCAGCGTGCTTGAGGATATTGGTTAACGCTTCTTGCAAGATTCTGTAGAGTATCACGCTGCATTCAACCGGCCACTCACAGATAGGTCCGATTTCTTTGTATACTATCCGTAACATAGAATTGGCTTCGATTTGAGAGACGAGGCCTTTCAGTGCGATCGGTCCCAGCCCCTTCTCATCGTCCGACCATTCCTTTACTGCAAGCCTTACCTCATCCATCCCTTTCCTAGCAACCTTCAGAATCTCGTCTACGCTGTTTGCCGCCCCAGCCGGATCTTGCGGAATCATCAGCTTCAACGCTTGAAGTTGAACAATAAGCGAGGTCATCTGATGTCCAAACCCGTCATGAATGTCGCGTGCCAATCTCGTACGCTCCGTCAGCGCAGCATAACCCATCGCCTGAACAGATGTTTGCTGCAATTCGGAATACGCTGTATTCAGTTGTTCCAGTTGCTTTCGGTTCATTTGATGTGCTTCGCGAAGCAGGCTTTGATTTCTGACCGCGATATACATTAGGACAGCTGCAATAAGAGCGCCATATGAAACCGCGTCGACCAGCATCATTACAAAAATGAGGCAAACAGTGACGACGGCGAGAGTAACGGTCGAACGGTTCCATTTTGGATCGGCCACACCCAGCATATACAGCAGCGGCCAGAAAATGCGGTGATCCGGGTAATCGGAATGAACGGTGCGAATGATGAGGGTTATTGCGATAAGAACGCAAACCGCAATAACGAATCTTTCAGCGTTCCACCATCCTTTAGGCGCCACCGCCATCCATATATAACAAGCCGAATAAGAAGCGTAAACGATGATTACGTGGACATGTAGAAACGGATCCTCGGGCATGATCAATATGAAAAAAGCAACGATAAAGGTAATATGCGCGGCGCGCGCGTCAAAGTGCCGAAATATGTTTAGATTCATTGTTCTTTCCTTCAATCGGGCGGTTTACTTCATCATAACAGATGAATCCGTCTTGTTCATCAATCGATCGATATAGATACGAAATAAAAATCAACTGCAGATAGACGTAAAAGGAATCGCATTTTGATATCTTTTATGTGAAAAAGAAAAACAAGGAGTGAATGAAATGGAGTATTCTAAAAATGAAAACATTATGGAGAAACGAAGAACGAAGTTTTCTTGGGTGGAATTGGTTAAGAAACGATGGCCTTCTTTCCTGGCGTTGGCTATGGCCGCAACAGGGTTCCCTGCTTCGACGGATCCCATGTCATTTATCCTGGTTCTCATCGCGCTTGTCTACCCGATTGCAGGCGCAATTCGCGGTCATCTCCGCGGGGTTCGTACCATCTTGATACAGGCGGCCGCATTACTGTTTTTCAGCATTATCGCGTTAGTGTCTCTGTATGTCGACAGAGAAACGGGACTGATCCTGCTTGCGGCAGGTTATATCGGCCATGCGGTCTGGGACTTTGCACATTTGCGGAGCAACAAGATCGTCTGGCGGTGGTATGCGGAATGGTGCACTGTTTTGGATTTTTTTATTGCAGCCTTTCTGCTCGCACCGATATTCATGTAACACGTGATTTGACAGGCGCGCTCCCACTTTAATGTTCTTGCCATCCGACAAGGGGCGGTCAATGCGCCCCTCCTGCAACCCTCTTTTTGGTCAACAGCATGGTAATAAAAAGTACAACCGGAATGGCGATTTGAAAAAGGGTGAAGATTTTGAGGCTGAACGTAAAACCTAGCGAAATGTGATACGTATAATTAGGCTCTAAAAAGGAAGTGCCGAATATGATCAAGCCGACAGGAAATACCCAACGTTGATAAACCTTTCCAGTTAATTGGGATAAGCCGAGTACGGCGCACAGGTAAAAGGCGATCATCTTCATAAACAACCCGATATAGATCAGTATGGTTACGAATACATCCAGACGTTCGAATATGCGTGCGATCGAGATGAGCTGTACGGATTGCAAGAGGGGAAGTGCACTCATACCGACTAAAGTCGGACCCAGGACGGCCATATTGATAGCATTCATAAAAATTAAAAAAACGCTAACCAATGCATACGCTCCGAAAGATGCCTTTACCGGGATACGATTCTCGCTGCTCAAATGCCAAAACATGAGGAAGATGACCATCTGCCCGAATGGAAAAGAGACAATGTCCGGGAATGCAGCTTTAAGGACAGGACCCAAGCCATTCTCCGCTACGGGGGCCAGCATATGGAAGTGAACAATTTTTGTAAGGAATAGCAGCAGGATGAGAATGAAGTAACTAACCATGACCACCGGCAATAGCACCTCGGCAATACGGAAAACCACTTCTGCGCCTTTGTAAACGCCGTAGGCGGCAATGAGGACCACGATTAGCATAGTAACGGTCATAGGGGTCCGCGAAAGAAGAGTCAGTGCCATCAATTCGCCGAAGTCTCTGACGTTGCGCATCGATTCGTAACTGAAGTATAGGATGTAAGTCAAGCCAACGATTGACCCGAGAATGTGGCCGAAGTAGATTTTCAGAATGCCCATCAGACTTTGGGTCGGCTCTTTTTGCTGAATGGATAAAAATAACCAAACGAGCAGCAAGCTGAATACCGCCGCGAATGACATAGCCAGCCATGCGTCCTGTTTGGCTTTACTCCCAATAAGAAACAGGGGGGTGCTGCCGATTTCGAACAGCACGATCATGAAGGCGAGCTGGTTTTTGGAAATCCGTTCTATGTTCCTTGTCATTCGCTTGGCGGACCTCCCATAAGATGTTCTAACCATTTGCCTGCAGGTACAAAGAAAGCATGCATGGGGGACACGATTGTCAGCAGGGGCCAACCGTGAAGCTTCCCCAAACTAAGATAAGCACACCATCCAAGCAAACAGGCGTACCAGAAAATATTAAGTGCATGTCCCTTTTGGAGCATCTGACGGATACCCAAGTAGAGAAAAATGCCATACAAGGCCATCCATAAACCCGTCTTCATGGCGAGATCATCCCTCATCACCTTTTTCTGGAGATTGGAAGGTTTTGCTGTTAAGACCAATCCGATCCATGGAGATGGTGACATGGGGCTCTATTTTCATTTTGACAAACTCGGAAGCCCAGTCATTCTTTACTTTTTTCCATTCCTTCGGATATTTGCGATGGATGACATCCGCGAAACCCAGTACATCGACATGCAGGCGTTTGGTCGCTTGCCACGATTTTTTCACGATTCGTGTAATCTCCTCTTGCAGCTGTTGCTCCAATTGTTTAATAACTTCGGGTTTGGTAAGGTCCAAAGAGCAGTTGCTTTCCACGAGAACCCCGGCTCCTTTGATGTCCACATTCATAATAAAATGTCCGTTCTCCTTCCTGGGCGTCAGCTTAGTGGAGGAGGTTTCCATCCGGAAGGATGAATTATAAGTATTCCCATCGGGTTGTTTGCAGGAAAACGCAATGGTGCTGGCTTTCACTTTATTCGTGATAAAGGATACCCCGAACCCTTCCTCTTTCGTTAACCATCCTGCCAGTTTATCTTCATGAATCACGGCGAGTTTCCCCATTTTTAGTTTGGAAGCATTAAACGATTTTTTCAATGCATTGAGTGACGCCTCAGCCGGTTCTCCTGACAGGACGATTTCCGGGATCACGGCGCTTTTCGCACCACTGGTCAAAGCCATTGCCAACTCGTACATCATAACGCTCGGCAGCATAGAAGAATTACGGGATTCATTGAGAATAATTTGACGAATACCCATACCGGGAATTTTCTCGGTATGCATCAATTGCTGGAGAATGGATCGCGCGTTTCCAGCTGTAATCAGCACGTTAACCGTTTCACGAGCGTCGGGGTTGCGATAATATAAATCTAGGATTTGGCTCAATCCCCGGCGCGCCACACTTTCGCTGACCACAAGGACATTCGTATGGGAGAAGAAGAGCCTGCGCGGGTGTTCCAAAGTGCTCTGGTTAACGGCCTCGCGGATCGTTCGACCTCGAGTGGAGAAGACGATTACAGGCGATTGGGACGATCCTCCGCCAGAAATTCCCATGCCGGACGAAATGGCAGAGGGGGTAACAACCTGATAGGAAATGAGCCAGTCGTCTCCATCCAAATCGAAGGCGGTTGCGGATGTTATAGAAAGCTCGTTTAGTTCAACCCGATTCCAGCATCCAGGGAGAATGGCGCATAGCAGGAGCAATGCGGCGAATGCCTTCAGTTTCCGCATGTTAGTTCCCCCCCTCCAATGTTTTCGTACTAGTCACACAAAGACAGAGCCAAATGAACAGGGGAAGGATGACGTTGAACGTTATCAATTGGGGTAACAGAGCGTATGAACTGAAATAATTAAAATACGGCGTTTTCGGCCAAGCGTATAAGGAGCTTAGTACAGCAAGGAGCCCCAGAGCGAACAGAAAAGGCTTCTCGCTTCTGATCCGGAACGTTTGGACAAAGCAATGAAAAGCACCGAACATGAATATGGAAATTTTCACATACATCAAACAGATCCAGATTGAGATAAACAAAATATCTACCCGCTCCAAGAATCGGCCGACCTGAATGATCCCAATCATATTGAAGGTTGGAAAGGACATATGCGAGAGGAGATTCGGACCAAACATTGTAACCGCTGCAACGACGAATACACTCAGTACCACCCCGGCAAGGATCACCCCCGATATCCCAACTTTTCCTGCTTCTTGCGGATGATTCAAGAAAGGAGCCACCAGCAATACAATGGCAACTTCGGAAAGCCAGCTTACCGGAAGCATGCCGCCCTGTGCGATTACAGACAAAGGTTGATCCCAAAAAGGAAGCAGGAATCGAGGGTGAACGTCTTTTGCCAGCAAAATGACGGTGATGAGAAAGACGAGAATGGCGGCAAAAACGACGACCAGATTGATCCGTGCAATGACCTCGATTCCTTGACTGACGGCATACATGGCTACGCCAGCAGTAACCATCAACAGCATGTATGATGGCGTTTTGGTCAAGACATTCTCGCCTAGAAAATTGATAAATTCACGGAGAATGATTAAAGCGGCCGTAAAGTAATAGTACGTTAACAAAATCCCGATACACGTGCCCATCTTTCGGCCTAATCGGCCTTGCAACCAACCCAGGAAGGTCTGTTCCGGATTTTGCCGACAGATGGATGCGATTAACGAGGCGAACGTCACCCCGACTATCGTGGCAATCACGATGGATATCCACGAATCCTGCTTGGAGAAACGGACTACATGATTCGGCACCGTCAAAATAGCGGTCGGCAGGATCGTGCTCATGACTAACAAAATAGCTTGAAATGAAGTTATTTTTTGTTTCATGAGTCCCTCTTATCTCCCTCAGGATTCGTTTGTTTATCAGGCGGCGACGGTTTTTGCCCCTTCGCTTGTCTCACATGATTGGAGGAGATCAATCGGGGCCGTGTGACCATCCCCCACCAAGGTACGCGAATAAATACGTCTTTCAGATTTCCTTTAATAAGAGGAGCAACAGGCATTAGATAAGGAACTCCGAAGGATCGTAAGCTTGCCATATGAATCAGCATGACCATTAAGCCGGACATAATGCCGAATAGCCCTAACGTTGCCCCAAGGATCATGAGAGAGAAGCGGATTAGACGGGCCGCAATAGCCATATTGATAGCCGGGATAACAAAATTCGCGATGGCCGTAAACGAGACTACTATGACCATGGCACCTGAGACTATGCCAGCTTGTACAGCAGCTTGTCCAAGAACCAGGGCGCCTACGATCGATATGGCCGGGCCGATGACTCGCGGCATTCGAACGCCTGCTTCGCGCAATACCTCGAACGTAATCTCCATCATCATGGCCTCGAGCAATGCGGGGAAGGGCACGCCTTCCCGTTGGGCGGCTAGGCTGATCAGCAAAGTTGTAGGAAGCATCTCCTGATGAAAGGTCGTAATGGCAATATACAGAGATGGAAGCAGCATGGATAAGAAGAATGAACTGTAACGGATGATGCGTAAAAATGTCGCGATGTCATAACGCTGGTAGTAGTCCTCGCTCGATTGGAAAAATTTGAAGAAAGTAACGGGTGCCAGCAGGACAAAAGGCGTTCCATCGACGATGATGACAATTTGACCTTCTAATATACCGGCGGCAGCCGCGTCCGGACGTTCGGAGTTTTGTATGGTAGGAAACGGCGTGAACGTGGCGTCCTGGATAAATTCCTCGAGATACCCGCTCTCCAAAATGCTGTCGGTATCGATCGAATCCAGACGCTTATTGATTTCCTCAACCACTTTATCGTTCGCGACTCCCTTCAAATACACGACAGCGACATTGGTTTGCGTATTTCTTCCAATAATTTTGATCTCTATACGAAGATCGGGCGATTTAATCTTACGTCGAAGCAGAGCCGTGTTGGTCCGTACATGCTCCGTGAATCCCTCTTTAGGGCCTCTAATGACTGTCTGGGAACTGGGTTCTTCCACAGCTCTCATGTTCCCGCCTATCGTATCTGCTGTTAGGGCGATGCTGCAGCCATCCAACAAAATTGCGGTCCTTCCGTTAAAAATACTGCTAAACACATCCTCCAGCGTATGAGCTTCTTTCAGTCCGCCGACGGCAAGCGCTTGATCTTGGAGGAATCGGAAAAAGCCTGCGGGGCTTCGGAGCTCAGGTAATTCCCATTCGGTTTGCTTTGCGATTTCTCCAATCATATAGTTTACGTTCGTTGTGTCTACTAATCCGTCGATATAGATAAGGGCAAACCGTAAACCGTCCGTACTTTCCCTTTTATTGTTCATGATTCGGACGATCACATCCGGACATGAACCTAGCCGGGAATGAATCGTTTGGATATTCGATTCCAGATCCGTTGAGATCGCTTGTTTTTCTTGCGAAGGGCTGCCTTGTTCCATACTAGTTCCCATAAGTTCCTTTTTGGAAGATTTAAAGTGTGAGGTTGATGCACCTTTATCATTTCCATATTCCGCTAGTTCATGCATAATCTGCAGGCAGTAAGCCATTCAGGTCGTGGTTGGATAGAATGGAGTATATGAATTAATAATGAATTTGAATTGACAAATTTTCAGGATGATTATACAGTTAATATGAATTATAAATGAATTAGATCATGCCGTACTCTAATTGAAGGAGGATATCGCCTTGAAGGTTGTAGTCAGTCAACTTGGCAATGTATCGCTGCTGGATCAACCACTCCCCGAGCTGAAGAAAGGGCATGTGCTGGTCAGAACGTGTTACTCGACAGTCAGTCCCGGGACGGAATTATCATCGATAAGAGCGATGCGTGAAACGCCATTCCCGATTGGCTATAGTGCATCAGGAATTGCAGTCGGCATCGGGGAGGGAGTTTCAGGACTTGAAGAAGGTCAACGTGTCGCTTGTTATGGGGGACCGTTTGTCCGGCACTCGGAATATATTCTCGTTCCCAAGCAGCTCGTTGTACCTGTCCCTCATAGTGTCGAGCTGGCTGAGGCGTCTACTGTCGGAATTGGAGTAATCGCGATGCATGCGCTCCGGTTGTCAGCTTTGCAATTGTGTGAAACCGCTGTCATTGTTGGACTTGGAATGGTGGGGCAATTGATGGCACGGATCGCAGCAGCGGCAGGATTGAATGTGATCGCGGTTGATTTGTTGCCTAATCGCAGGGCAGCTCTGGAATCAACGCCTTATGTCACCGTTTGCAGCAGTCCTGAAGACGTCAATGAGGCGGTTAAGACTATGACGATGGGAATGGGTGCGGATGCCGTTTTTCATTGCATCGGAGGAAAGCAGAAGGAATTGCTGGATCTAAGCTTTTCATGGATTCGGGACAGAGGAAAGATCGTGGTTGTTGGCGATTTGCAAACGGATGTTAATCGCTCGTCCATGTTCAAGAAAGAAGTCCAATTGATGGTATCTCGCGCGGGCGGGCCGGGACGGTATGATTCAAGCTATGAGAAGGAGGGGGTCGATTATCCGGTCGGGTACGTGAGGTGGACGGAAGGGCGTAATATGAGTGCCTATCTCCGCATGATTGAACTTGGTCAAGTTCGTATAGACTCTACGTTCACGGAGCAATTTCCTTTGGACCAAGCATCTGATGTTTATGAAAGATATCAAGAAGATGCAGGGGGTATTATTGGAGCAATACTCAGCTATTGATTCGGTTATTGGGATGACATCCATAAAAGTATACGGAGGGATAAACGATGAGATTAAAGCTATGGAAGACTGCGGTTAGAACGATGCTCGCTATAGGTCTCTTAACATCGGCTATTATGACGAACTCCTTGCCCGCGAGTGCCCAGACGGCACCGCCTAATCTTCTAGTCAATCCGGGTTTCGAAATGTTGGGGGATGAGAATCGCCCTGTTCCGGGCTGGCAGCTCAGAAGTACCGCCACGGGGATCGCAATGGAAGTAACCGATACTTTAAGCAGTGAAGGCTCTAATAGCTTGATCGTTACGGACAATTCAACTGCCACTGCCGTTATTGCATACAGCGATCCAATCGAGGTTTCCAGCGGGGATTCGTTGCGTTTGCGGATCAAGGCTACAAACACTACCGGTACCGTGTTTGTAGGCATCAACATACAAAAAACCGGAGGATAATGTTGTAAGCAGTTCACTCAGCAACAAATTTGTAACTTTGACTCCTTCGAATGAATGGGCTGAATATAATTTAGAGGCGGATGCCCCGGCAACAGCTACTATCGCGAGAGTATTGATTTACTCTCAAAATGCAGGCAAGGGAGCAACTACCGTCGATGACCTCCACTTCAGCATCGAGGAGAAAGTCATCATTCCATACGAGTTGACGAATCTAGGTCAGTTTGTGCATAACATCGACATTTCAAGAGCGGTATTCCACACGGAACCTTCAGGTAGAACACTCGCTTACGCAACACTACAAGGTATCCCGGCCAAATTGCTGGTGATCGATGTGGATACGGAAACAGTGCTCAAGCAAATTGTAGTCGAGGATACGGTGAATGGTACATATTACAAGGGCGAGCATCTAAGAGGTCTTACCGTTCAGCCCGATGGGACCGTATACGTGGCTGGAACGCCGACGAATCTGTTCCAATATATTCCCGGGGAAGATAAGGTGCATTTTGTAAAGAAGTTACCGGGCTCAGCAACCTTTGATTTGAAGAATGGACCGGAAGGAATTCTTATAGGTGGAACGTACAACCGAAATGAGACCTTCGAGTATAATACGGCAACGGGCGAGTTGGTTAACTTAGGCCGAGCTACGCCTGAAGAGTTCTATGCTTATTCGGTAGCTTACGATGCAGCAAGAAACGATTATTACTTCGGGATCGGTTCTCATGCCCATGTTATTCGATATGACCGAGATACAGGCGAGAAGACCGAAATCCAGCTCCCGGAACGATTTGCTGCGGCGGCACAATTCGTTTGGGATATGAAGGTTGTAGAGGATAAGCTGTTCATGAGGCTTTCTCCAGGAGCGACAGTCGCCCTTGATCTGACAAGAGGCGTGTTTGAAGATACGGATACACCTGTAACCTCTAGACTTGTTTCGCCCAAGTCTCCTGACGAGAACAAAATTTACTTCACAGCAGCTTCTCAGCTTGGCTATTATGATTTCAATACGAAGCAATACAACATGCTAGGAATTGATACACTCGCAGATGGCAACGGATTCACATTCGCCCAGCTTTCCGATCCGGATTTTCCCGGGAACACGCTAATTGGAATCATGGAAGGTAGACTATTCAAGTACAGTCCGGCGACGGGCAAAGTCAGGAATATTTTCCTCCCTATCGATGGTGAGCCTAGCGGCTTACACACAGCGGGCAAAGGGAACGACGGCAGAATTCATACAAGCGCTTTTGTAGTTGGCGGCAATGCGATCTATGATCCTGTGACGGGTCAAAGAGAAGAATATTCCAAGCAGACGGTCGGTAAAGAACAGACGGTACCGGGGAATCAAACCGACATGGTCTATAGCTACAAGGATAAAATTTATTATGTCACTTATACCGGAATGAACGTATATGAGTATGACCAGTCGCTGCCATGGGACAGACAGGATCCGAATCAACCGAACCCCCACTTTTTGTTCACCGCTTCTGACGTTGGTCTTCAGGATCGGGGACTTGCTGGAACCGTAATGCCCGAGGAAGGAAAGCTCGTTATTGGTACTGTTCCAAAATACGGCTACAACGGCGGGGCGCTTGTCATTTTTGACCTGGAGACGCATGAACGCGAGGTGTACTGGAATGTAATCGATCAACAGAGTGTAACAGCAGTAACCTATAAAGACGGACTCATTTACGGCGGATCGAACATATGGGGTGGTCTGGGCGCTATCCCTACAGAGACGGAAGCGAAGCTGTTCATATGGGATGTGGAGAAAAAGGAGAAAGTGTTCGAGGTCGTTCCAATACCCGGAAAAAGAGGGATTACGGAATTGATTGTCGGACCAGACGGTATGATTTGGGGCTCTGCAGAGGGTGATCTATTCATATTTGATCCGGTGACAAGAGAGGTCGTTTTTAGGAAAAATCTTGTCACCCGCTCGTATAGCAGTGCTATTTGGCGCGATGCCCAGTTCCAGGTCGGCACCGACGGGAATGTATATGGCGTCCAGAATAATCAGTTTTTTGTAATCGATGGGGTAACCAAACAAAAGACAGTCATTCGAAACGCCGGTAAACATAACCGATTTACCCAAGACGACTTCGGGAATTTTTATTTGACCGAGGAAACCGATCTGCTTAAGATTTCCATTCCGGGGGTGGTTGTCCGCCCAATAGGGGCACGCTTGGATGTCACGACGGCAAGCCTGACAAGAAACGAAACAACGGAAGCTGCCATAACAGGACTATTGGAAAAAGGACGCACGATCCAAAAGATGGAGAGAAGAAATCCTCAATATTTTAGCAGCAATCCTTCGGTTGTCGCCTTTGAGAACGGTAAGCCTGTTGCTAAAAATGCTGGGACTGCTGAAATATGGGCCCAGGTCGTAATTGATGGCGCTTCGTTTGAAACCAATCACATAACAATTACAGTTGCATCCACTCTGGAAACGGTTGAGAATGAACTGAATGCGTACATTCAAGCTGGGGATATTCAGAATTCTGTGGCAAGCCAGCTTACGAATGCTATTAAACAAACCCATCACTTTCTCGATAAAGGTGATGAAGACAAAGCTGTCAAGCATCTTGAAGATTTTCTGAAGCATTTGAACAATCCAGCGATGGCGGACAAGATTACACCAAACGCAAAAGATATACTTGCTTCCGATGTCCAAGCGTTGATTGCATCGTTCCAATTGCAGTAACTATGTAACTTCGATCTAGAAGGAGTCTCCCTGCTATTGTCAGGGGGACTTTTAAGTATTAGATGATGAAGAATCCTGTTCCATTAGGAACCCATTAAATATGCAAGCCAATGTTTAGCTATGATATAATCTAGATGTGTATTACAACCTGTGACGTTGTTCGCAAGGATGGAGAGATCTGGGATATGCCACAAAAAGAGAAACAAAGCCGCAAAACATTTCAACACCGGCTTGACGAAATGGTAGAACTATTACGAAGAGACATCCTATCGGGCAGACTAGAGGCCGATAAGTATTTGCCATCCGAAGCGGAGCTCGGGAAGCAGTTCCAGCTAAGCAACAACTCTGTACGCAAGGGGCTGGAGTTGCTTGTCCTGGAAGGCATGATCGAGAAAATTCCAAAAGTAGGCAACAGGATCGTTAACCCTGGACCCGAAGGAAAAACGATCGTCCGGTTCGGTTATCACAGCACGATTAACTCCGAGACTAATATTGAATATATACTCGAGGAATTTCATAAACGTTACCCTAATATTCATGTGCAAACGCTTGGCATGCCTACAAACCGTTATTACACTTTCGCCAAAGAATATATGGATGCCAATCTGCTCGATATCGTGACCATCAACGATTACAATTTCCAGACATTGCTAGAGCACGATGCGACCGATATGTTGGAGCCAGTGGAGAACATTCCTAGCCAGTATTCGTTTCTTACGAAGCCGTTCACTGTAAATGGCAGTCAGTTAGTGCAACCGTTGATCTTCGCGCCCCTCGTCCTATGCTATAACCGCGAGCATTTCGCTCAGAGCGGCATACCAGAACCCGATAGCGGATGGTCGTGGTCGGAGCTGCTTGAAGTCGCGGAGAAGCTGGCGATAAGTAATGAGCGATATGGTTTCTACTTCTCTATGTCCGCCCGTAACCGGTTTCCGGTATTTATGCTCCAAAGCGGGATGAGATTCGAGCCGGACGAGCGCGGGAACTATACGTTAGCCGATACTAAGCTGATAGACAGCTTGGATGTTTGCAAGGAAATACTGAGCATGAAGAACGTATTTCCAGCAACGCTTTCAGCCAGCGACGCGGATGCAGAGCGGTTGTTTTTGCAAGGCAAAGTATCGATCATCATGACAACGTATGCGGGTCTTAACTATTTTAAAGACGCCGACTTTTCGTTTGATATTGCTCCTGTCCCTTATTCTCACGAATACAGAACATTAATGATAATTATTGGACTTGCCATTAACCGGAAATCGAAGGTTAAGGAAGCCGCCAAACTATTGTCCGATTTTCTGACTTCTTACGAAGCTCAGCTTCTCATACGTAAGCGAACGCTAAGCATACCGGCCAACAAAAGCGCGGCTGAATGGAAGGGATTGAACGATTCTAACAACAGCCCATCCCGGTATCACATGTTCAGGGAGCTTATTCCTACTTTCCGGTTATCGACCGACTTATTACTGAGTCCATCAGATCTTAATATTGTATTGCGTGAAGCGAAACTGTATTGGTCAGGGCTTCATGATAAGGACACAATGTGCAGCAATATTGAAGAAGCGTTATCGGAATCCAGCAAGGTCAAAGCCGGCGGCTAGGTGATATGAATCTGTAAACCATGTATCTTTCGAGTGAATCGAAAGGGCGTGGTTTATTTTTATTGCAATATGAATTAATCGTGAATTTGTATTGACAATTATTTAGGCAAACTATACATTATATATAGATTAGAAATGAATTAGTAAACTTCACTAGGGGATGATAAATGACTAAATAGCTAAACCATTTGAATGAGTTGTAATGCAACCTTGTGCAAGTAGTAAAGGGGTATATTTTATTCATAATGAAAGCGTTTTCTTTAATTATACTAATTAACCTTTTATCAGGAGGGTACTCTAATGAAAAGACTGAATCAAATCGTCGCATTGTCATTGACATCCGCTCTGGTGCTTGCAGCTTGCGGCCAATCGGGAGAGAAGCCGTCAGCAACGCCGAGTGCAGGGACTGGAACAGCAGCACCTTCGGAAACAAAAGAAAAGCTTTCCCTCAACTTTATGATCATGGGTCCTCCGAACAAGAATTTACCTTCGGATAAAAGCAAAGATATCATTCTTGCGAAAATTCAAGAGAAGTTTAACGTAGAATTGAAAGTCGATTACATTTCCAACTTGAACGACTTTCAAACCAAGCTGAACCTTCGCCTTTCTTCCGGCGATCTCCCGGACATGTTCCAAGCAGGCGGAGCCGAGTCGAACAAGTACATCATCGACAAAATTACGGCAGATTTGACCAAATATGTGACACCGCAAACGATGACTAACTATTACAAATACTGGATCAACGAAACGGATATGAAACGCTATCAAGTTCAAGATGTATTCATGAGAGCGCCGATTCCTTTCAACCGGGAGCAGTTTATTTCCCACTATGTGAGAAAAGACTGGATTGATGCACTGAACAAAAAGGATCCGAGCTTGAACCTGAAGGTGCCGACCAATTACGATGAATTCCTCGCCGTTGCGAAAGCGTTTACGTTCAATGACCCGGACGGCAATGGGAAGAACGATACGTACGGTATTACTTCTGCAGCAGGCGGAGCGGGAATTCCAAAAGACTTTCCGGTATGGCTTAAGCACAACTTGAACCCAGGGTTTTATGTTGACGACAAAAATCAATTCATAGACTCAGGAAGCGACATTCGTCTCAGCGCCGTTCTGGATGATATACGCAAGCTGCTCGATCTAAAGATTGTCGATCCAGATTGGTACCTGCAGAAGAGCCCCGCACATCTCGATAAAGTTCAACAGGGTAAAGTCGGAATCTTCTACTCTACTGGACGGGAAGCCGCTTTCGAAAATTCGCCCAACAGTGTTCAGAAAAAAACCAAAGATGTTACCGGAGTAGCGGCCGAATTTGTACCCTTCAACATCGCACCGAATAACTATTTGAGCTATCAGGCGCTCCCGTCCACTCCATTCATGATCAGCTCAAAGTCCGATGAGAAAAAAATAAAGCGCACGATTGAAATACTTGACTGGCTGGCAGGCGAAGAAGGCTTCCTACTTACCCACTACGGCTTAGAGGGCGCTCATTACAAGCGTGACGGCAAGAAAGTGATAGTCGATTCAGATGCTTATAAGAAAGATTTCACCGATAACCAAGGTTACAATGAAATATATGCCGCCATATTCGGCAGCATTGCGATCGCTCCGACTCCTCTTGGTCTTGAGCTTGTGAACTCGACAGAAACAGACCGCGATCGTAAAATCGTTGAGCAACTAAGAGGTTACAAATACGCGCTGCTCGGGACGAATGTTGCTCCTGTACAAGGCTATGACCTTGCCGCATTCCGTAAGCAGTTGTATGTGTACCAAGCTCAAGTGCTGCTGGAAGAAAAGGATTCCACCAATTGGCCGAAATACCGTACTGAGCTGATGGGACCTAAATATCACGGAAAAGAGCTGTTCGAGGGGTATGCGGAGCAAATTGCGGCAGCACTGAAGCAGGAAGTTAAGTTTAAATCCGCTAACTAACAGGAAAGAAGAAACCCACTACCCTTAACTTCATTTAAAAAGAAATAACCGTTGAAGCTTGTTACACAAGCATCAACGGTTATTTGTATCCCAATGAACCTAACTTCGGTCTTTCCGGCGCCTCTTCAACCGTTTCATAACGACGCTCTGGCAGCAAGCGATAGGATGCGAAGAAAAGCAGACGCAGTCCAAAAATAACGCAGAAGCTTGCCCACAGCGGAAGGAATAAGAGAAGGGCGCCTGATATCAGCGGACCAATCGTATTCCCGAGATGCATGACAAGCTGGAAATCGGAGAAGTAAGCCATCTCCTTCTTGTGTTTCTCAGCATCACGCATCATTAGCGTTTGTGTAGATACTTCCGCAATGGCCATGGATAAGCCAACCCAAGCTTGCAGTACGATCAGCATCCAGAAGGAGTTGACGAGGCCATATGGCAAAATCGCGACAGCCATTCCCAGTATAGACGCTTTATACAGAAGATTAGCACCAAAGCGCTCCATCAGCTTACGAACAAAAGGAAGGGAAAGCGCAGACACGATGCCGGATACAACAACAAAGTAAGCGATTTGAGTATTGGTGAGATGCAGTGTTTTAATGTGATAGATCGTGAACAGCGGAGCTACCATAGCAATCCCTGCATTATTAAGCCCCATCCACCATATTTGCCGATCACATTCCTGAAAGGGACGTACCCATGTGAACTGCACTTTGATCTTTTCCCGCGGGGCGAGACTAGCAATAAGGGCCATCCCTGTGAAGGTAGAGAGACATCCGATCAGCATGGAAACGACATAGTTGTATGGGAACCATTGATCTGTTGCATCTAAAGTATTTCCGATCAGGAAGCTCCCAACAGTGGCAATGACAATGGCAATGATTTTGACTCGACTGAACAAGATCGGGAACCTGGTTGGCTCAATAACACGTCTGAAAATAGCGGGCTGTTGGGCAGAGGTTACGATTACAGAGATCGCATTGATAGACCAGAACACGAATAAGACAGGTATGGGATCAGGTAATAGGATCGATAAGGCCATACAAATAAAAGCGAATTGTCGAACGTATCCGCTAACTAAAAAGACCCCGCGTGTGAGGGGGAGTTGGCGGGTTAGAAAGGCTAGGGAAAGCGCGCAGAAAAAGGCGGGAAGCGAGTTAGACAGAGCGATTTCGAAGTCGCTTGCGCCAAGGCGCGCAATAAGTACACCCAGAAAGGTGAAGAATGAAATGCTTTTGATATTTTGCAGGACAGCGTCCAAGTAAATTCTGGATTCGGGTTTCATTCTGACACGTAACCTTTCTCTCACGAAGCTCATCAAGTTGAAATCTTCATTAAAGTACAATAATACCTTCTTGTCTGTAGCTTACTCCCGTAAAGAGATGAAGAACATGGACATCTTCCGCTAAAAACATGGATTATCTGATCATATGATTCCTACTTCGCATACTATCCATTTGAGATACATATTATTTCTTCCAAATAAAATGGAAATGTTATACTTCCAACCTCAACGATGTCGGTAAGCCGCTACCGTTAGTAAATACACTCTCACACTTGCATCCTAGCAGTGCTTTGCATATAATTACAGGTATATCAAATGCGTTGACGGAGAAGAGTAAGCAGTGCTTCCTTACAGGGAAGAGACGTCACAGATTGAGAGCGTCTCTACGGAACAGGCCGCCGAAGTTCACTCCTGAGCAGTCCCTTGAACCTACTTCACTTTTTAGGGTAACAGTAGAGGGTACCGGTTCCGAGCCGTTAATCGATCAAGTGAAGCAAGTGCCGTTCGTTCGAATAACGGGCGTCACGCTTAACAAGGGTGGTACCGCGAGCACAATCGTCCCTTACCGGGAGATGGTGCTCTTTTTTGTGTGAATATGAGGAGGAGGGCATAAAGATGAAGGAACGATTACAGGCTCTAAAAGCAGAAGCGCTGCAGGAGCTGCAGCAAGTATCCAGCAGCCAACAACTGAACGATTTGCGCGTGAAGTACTTAGGCAAAAAGGGACCGCTTACCGAAATTTTACGCGGAATGGGAGCTTTGAGTGCCGAGGAACGTCCGATTATTGGTCAAGTGGCCAACGATGTCCGCGCAGCCATCGAAGAAGTACTGGAAGCAAAGCAAGCCGAGTATCAACGTCAAGAGACAGAAGGACGTCTGTTGGCGGAGACGATTGATGTCACATTGCCTGGACGACCGTCAGCACTAGGTGCGGTGCATCCTCTGAATAAGGTCATTCAGGAAATTGAAGATATATTTCTCGGCATGGGCTACACCGTTGCGGAAGGTCCGGAAGTTGAGAAAGACTATTATAACTTCGAGGCGCTTAATTTGCCCAAGGATCATCCAGCGCGGGATATGCAGGATTCTTTCTACGTAACGGATGAGCTGCTAATGCGTACACATACGTCTCCAGTACAAGTTCGTACGATGGAGAAGCGCCAGGGAGAAGTGCCAGTCAAGATTATTTGTCCAGGACGAGTGTATCGCCGCGATGATGATGATGCAACCCATTCTCACGTATTTACCCAAATAGAAGGTTTAGTTATTGACCGTAACATCCGGATGAGCGATTTGAAAGGCACCTTGCTTCAATTCGTGCAAGAGATGTTCGGCAAGCAGACTCAGATTCGTCTTCGTCCAAGTTTCTTCCCTTTCACGGAGCCTAGTGCTGAAGTGGATGTGTCCTGCATGATGTGCGGCGGCAATGGATGCCGTGTCTGCAAGCATACAGGGTGGTTAGAGATTCTCGGGTCGGGTATGGTCCATCCAAGAGTGTTGGAGATGGCTGGATATGATCCAAAGGAATATAGCGGCTTCGCATTTGGGATGGGTGTGGAACGGATCGCGATGCTGAAGTACGGCGTGGATGATATTCGCCACTTTTACACGAATGATCTGCGGTTCTTGAAGCAGTTTGTACACATATAAGCGATCTGGAAAGGGAGGGACAATACGATGAAAGTATCCTATAAATGGCTATCAGAATACGTGGATTTGAAAGATTATACAGCCGCTGATCTAGCGGAAAAGCTGACACGCAGCGGGATCGAGGTTGACGTAGTTGAGAATCGCAATAAAGGCGTGGAAGGCGTAGTAGTAGGATTTATCAAATCACGGGAGAAACATCCCGATGCGGATAAATTAAGTGTATGTATTGTTGACGCAGGCCAAGGAGAAGATTTGCAAATCGTTTGCGGCGCATCTAATGTGGCAGCTGGACAGAAAGTTCCTGTAGCCGTAGTAGGAGCAACATTGCCGGGGGATTTCAAAATCAAGAAAGCGAAGCTGCGCGGCGTTGAATCAATGGGGATGATCTGTTCAGCCAAGGAACTGGGACTGAACGACAAGCTGCTGCCAAAAGAAATTCAAGAAGGCATTCTCGTGCTGCCGGAGGATACGAAGATCGGAGCATCGATTCTAGACGTTCTGGCAATTGACGATGAGGTGCTGGAGCTCGATCTAACCCCTAATCGCTCCGATTGCTTAAGCATGCTGGGCGCAGCTTACGAGATAGCTGCCATTCTTGGGCGCGATGTGTTGCTTCCTGACAGTGAACAAGGCTTACACCAATCGTCGACGCGAGCAGCCGACCACGTGAGCGTCCGCATCACCGCGGCCGAGCAGTGCTCGCACTATGCGGCACGCCGCATAGAAGCAGTCCACATCGGCGCATCGCCGCTGTGGCTGCAAAATCGCTTGATGGCGGCGGGTGTTCGCCCCATCAACAACATCGTCGACATCACGAATTACGTGATGTTGGAGTACGGGCAGCCGCTGCACGCCTTTGATGCCGACAAGCTGACGAACGGCCAGATCGACGTGCGCCTGGCGCACGACGGGGAGCGCCTCGTCACGCTTGACGATTCAGATCGCGAGCTTGCGCCGCACAATCTGTTGATCACCGACGGCGTGAAGCCGGTGGCGATCGCAGGGGTGATGGGCGGCGCGAATTCCGAGGTGACGCCGCAGACAACGACGCTCATCCTGGAGTCCGCGCGTTTTGCAGGCGGCTCCGTGCGGAAGACGTCGCGTCAACTCGGTCTGCGCTCGGAAGCAAGCGTGCGTTTCGAGAAAGAAGTGAACCCGGAAGCGGTCATTCCTGCCTTGAACCGCGCCGCTTCCCTGATCGCGCGCTACGCTAGCGGACATGTGAACGAAGGTATTGTGGAAGCACGCACAAGTGAGCCTCAGCCGGTTGCGATTGAGCTGCCGCTTGTCAAAATTAACAATTATCTAGGTACGGAGCTAGCCCTGCTGGAAGTGAAGGTTATCTTCAATCGACTTCATTTCACCTATGAGGAAATAGCTGAGGAAACTTTGCTGGTCCAAGTGCCTTCCAGACGAGGTGACATTACACGTGATGTCGACCTGATCGAAGAAGTAGCTCGCTTATATGGCTATGACAATATTCCAACAAGCTTGATTCAGGGTGTAACAACACCAGGCTCGCTCACACGCGAGCAGCAGATTCGCCGTGAGCTTCGCTCGTTGCTTACAGGGAGCGGCTTGCATGAGGTGAGCACCTATTCCTTTACCCATCCCGATCAGATTACGCAGTTCCAAGGCATGTACCCGCAGGCGCATCCTATAAAGCTAGGTATGCCGATGAGTGAGGAACGGAGTACACTGCGTACCAGTCTGATTCCGCATCTTTTGGACACGGCTGCTTACAATCGGAATCGGAATACGAACGACGTAGCCATATTTGAAATTGGAAAAGTATTTATAACCAAGGAAGAACAACTGTCTACTCTGCCGGAGGAGAAGTTGATGCTGGGTATTCTGTGGACAGGGAAAATAAGCGGAGAATATTGGGGCGGTAAAGCTCCAGCCGTTGACTTCTATACCCTCAAAGGGATATTCGAGAAGGTAGTTTCTCATCTGGGAATTGAAGGGATTCGCTTCAAAGCAGCACAACCGGAAGGTTTCCATCCAGGCCGCACGGCTGAGATTACAATTGAATCCGATCGGGGTGTTATTGGGGTAGGCCGCATGGGTCAACTGCATCCTGCTCTGCAGCTAGCCAAAGATTTGGAAGATACGTACGTACTTGAAATCGAGCTGCAGCCTTTGTTTGACTATGCAGATTTCACGATCGCTTACGATCAACTTCCTAAATATCCTGCCATTGGCAGAGATATGGCGATTGTTGTGAATCGTGAGGTTCCTGTGGGCAATCTGGTGGCAACCGTGCGAGAAACAGCGGATGCCTTGCTGGAATCGATTGAAGTGTTCGATATTTATACAGGAGAGCGTCTGGGTGCGGATAAAAAGAGCGTCGCTTTTGCTCTAGTGTACCGTCACAAGGACAGAACGTTGACAGATGACGAAGTTGGAGAGCTGCATGGCTCTGTAGTGCGGGTTCTGGAAGAAACATTCAGCGCGGAGCTTCGCAAATAGGAAGGAAATATGGCCGGTCACATCGAATGTTATATTCTAACGCGATGAACCGGTCTTTTTATTCATACAGGCCTCTCGCGAACGAACGATTCCGGTTACCCGGGACGGCAATGGAAAGGTAGGGCCTCTCGTGAAAAATAACGATAAAATACGCGTTTCGGTTGATATATACGGAGTCACTTACAAGCTCCTGACAACAAATAGCATTGGATATGTGCGACGAGTAGCCCAACAAGTTAATGATCAGATGCATCAAATCGCCCAAAGCTCTCACCGGCTGGATATGCCACGGATTGCTGTGCTTGCTGCAGTAACAATGGCAGATGAGGCTCTGAAGATCCAGGCCGAGATGGACAAGGTCACCTCAGAGTTACAAGAAGCGAAGCTTCTTAAGCAGGCTTACACCGAGCTGGAAGAGAAGTCAGCTGCCCGGCAGGTTGAGCTTGAAGAACAGTTGGCTCAAGCGGTGGAGCGGGAGCGTAAGCTGGCAGAAGAGCGGGAGCAACAGTTGGGGCTCGCGAAGGCAGAGAAGCTGGAGCATGAGCAGCAGGCTGGACAATGGCGCGAGCAGGAGCAGCGCTT
Organism: Paenibacillus sp. J2R1T-4; assembly: GCF_059692235.1. NCBI lineage: Bacteria > Bacillati > Bacillota > Bacilli > Caryophanales > Paenibacillaceae > Paenibacillus > Paenibacillus sp. J2R1T-4. The sequence goes on from NZ_JCAUBA010000024.1 coordinate 96,281, forward strand.
GACGGAAGAGTTGGCTGCTCTGCAGCAAGCAAACCAGAAAGCGCAGGAGAATAGCCATTCCCAACATGAACTATACCTGGAACGGGAGAAGCAGTTATTAAATGATTTGCATGAGCAGCAGGAAGCCCTGCAGCAGCTGCAGGAGGAACACCGCCGCTATCAGCAATCGCAGGGTGAGCTGTTAAGAGCAGCAGAACATGAGCTGGCGGAGAACAAGCGCAAACGTGAGGAATTAGATCGTGAAGCAGTACGTGTGCGTGCCGATCTATCTCGCAGCCGTGCGGAATTGCAGGGAGTCCGCGCCGATCTTACGAATAACCGCGCAGCCTTGAATGGTGTGCAAGCCGAGCTAGAGCGGAGCCGCGAGGAGCAAGGCGAGCTGATGCGAATCAGCGAGCAGGTAGCGAGTGAGCACAAGCGACAGCTAGAGGAACTCGAGCAATCCGCTGCGAGCAAACAAGCGGAGCTAGAGCAGGAGGCAGCGAGCAAACAGGCTGAGCTGTTGCAGGAGGCAGCGAGCAAGCAGGCTGAGTTGGAGCGGGAGGCGGCGAGTAAGCAGGCTGAGTTGGAGCGGGAGTCAGCGAGCAAACAGGCTGAGCTGCTGCAGGAGGCAGCGAGCAAGCAGGCTGAGTTGGAGCAAGAGGCAGCGATCAAGCAAGCCGAGCTCGAGAGTGCAATTGCGAGCGTGCGGGACGAGCTTGAGCGGAGTCGCGAAGAGCTTGCAAGTGAAGCGGCGAGCAAGCAGGCCGAGCTCGAGAGCGTAATAGCGAGCGTGCAGGGCGAGCTTGAGCGGAGTCGCGAGGAGCTTGCAAGCGAAGCGGCGAGCAAGCAGGCTGAGCTCGAGAGCGTAATAGCGAGCGTGCAGGGCGAGCTTGAGCGAAGTCGCGAGGAGCTGCGGGGTAAGCGAGCGGAGCTCGAGAGCTTGACGGCGAGTTCGCAAGCGGAGCTGGCTCGAACCCGCGAGGAGCTGCGCACCACCCAGGCAGAGCTAGAGCTCACACGCGCGGAGCAGAATGACCTGCTGCACACCAGTGATGAGCTGCTGCAGCAAGTGGAATCGGAGAAGACTCAATTGCAGCGGGAGCTTGAGCAGCAGACTCATGCCCAAGAGTTGAAGCGTAAGCTGGCAATAGAGCAGGAGCAGAAGCTGTTGGATAACTTTGTTGCTCAGCAGGAAGCTCATAAGCTTGAACTAACTGAGTATGAGAGCCGTGCGTCACAAGCACGGGATCAGCTCAAGCTGGAACTGCAGCGAACGCAAGAGGAGTTGCAGCGCGAACGGAAGAACGTTCATGATCGACAAGAGGACATACGCAAGCTTGAAGCCGTGCACAAGGAGTCGATTGCACAGGCAGGGGCGCGATTGACAACAGAGCGCGATCAAGCTTTAGCGGCCGAAAGGTTGAAGCTTCGAGAGGCGGAGCAGCAATGGAAAGCTTCGCAAGCTGAGGTTGAAGCGTCCTGGAGATCGAAGCTGCAGCAAGCTGAGGAGCAGTTGCATGAAGTGCTGCTGCAATCCGAGCGTGCAGAGTCGCGCATGCAAGCGATGCAGCAGCAGACAGACAGCTGGCAGGAAGCAGCCGCTGCTCAGGCCGAGTCGCAATGGCTTGAACGTTTCGAGGAAGCAGAGAAGGAATGGAGCGATCAATTAACACAAGCGAAGCAACGTGAGCATGAACTACAACAGCAGCTGGAGAGTGCGGCAGCAACACAAGGTGATTCAGAGCTCGAAGATAAATATCGCAAGCTTGAGATTGAGTATTCCAAGCTCAAAGTCGAGTTTAATGAATGGTTACAAATCGTTGGAAATGATTAATAAGGTGACACATGCATACTAACAATCTGTTGGATGTAATCGTCGCCGTCACTATAGCGGGCGCAATCTTCCTGGGATATTACAGGGGGCTTGTCGCCCAGCTTGTTTCTATCGCCGGTTTTTTTGTCGCTTATGTGATTGCTTTTATTTTTTATGATGAACTTGCTTCTGGGTTGATCCGAATTATGCCTCTTCATGCATTTCAATCTATCGAGCAGTATGCATTTATAATCGAGGGCTTGAATCTGGATGTCTATCTCTATAACGCGATCAGTTTCACACTATTATTCGTTATCACCAAGGTTGGGATGACTTTCCTGGGCAGGGTGCTCCATCTGTTTACCAAGGTGCCTGGAATCAAGTTGATCAATAAGTGGTCGGGAGCAGCTCTAGCTTTGCTGGAGGCGGTTCTGCTTATTGTCATCGCTGTGCATGTTATGAGTGCACTCCCTTCCCCAAAAGTTCAAGCTGTATTGGTAGAATCAAAGTCTGCTGCATTTATTATGGAACATATGCCTGATGCTGCCCTGAAGCTTAAAGAGCTATGGGGTGCCGGGTCCGATGCCTGAGGCAATGCGAGAGGAGTGGATGGCAATCAATACCTCAAAACAGCTGCATATAGTTAATGGAGATTCAGTGGGAGAGAAACTAATCGGCAGACTGGCTGAAGGCAGTGACATACTCGTATGGCGTGAAATTTTGACATTTGGCCCCGTTTTTGAGCATTTATCGGATTTGTCCAATGGTTTGCATACACGTGCATCCTTTTTGCATAGTACGCTAGGTATTCCGGTGAATCTATACATAGACAATGTGACTGCTCAACATGCGACCCTGCGAAAAACAGATTCATACGATGAGATTATTCTCTGGTTTGAGTATGATTTGTTCGACGTTACGATTCTTATGTATTTGCTTCATTGGTTTTATGACAATAAACTCCCTTCTTCCAAGCTGCAATTGTTATGGATCGGAGCATTTCCAGGGAAGCCGAATTTCAAAGGACTCGGAGAATTGTCGAGCGAACAATTGCTGAGTCTCATCGACACTTGGCACGAGGTCAGTGAAGAAGAACTGCGTCTTGGTTCGGAAGCATGGAAGGCTTATACATCTTCTGATCCAATGAAGGTACAGCATTTACTTGATACGAACACAAATGCTCTCCCGTTGCTTCATGCTGCTTGGTCCGCACATCTGCAGCGATTTCCTTCGGTTGACACCAACCTTAATCGAATAGAGGCCGAGATAGTCCAAGTTATTAGGGATCATCACAAGCTTAATCCGGTGCAGTTGTTCCAAACCGTCACTGATCGACTTTCGATTTATGGTATGGGTGACCTGGAATTTTGGCAGGTACTCAGAGCTATAGAAGAGAGACTCGTTAGTATCGATCGAAAAGGTGCTGGAGGCGGCTTTCCCGACTTCCAGACACCTGCTCCCGCCAACTTCCGAGAGTGGAGCATCACTCTCAGAATGGAAGAGGCTAGCTCAGTAGGCGATCACATCTCTTATGGGAACTCACTGGCGCATCGTTCAAATTTTCTTGGCGGTGCCAATTGGGTTGGCGACAGTCCTTGGGTATGGGATCAAGAGATCGGTCGGTTGAGGAGGAGATAGGCAAAAACTTTGAACCGCCGGCAAGCGCCGCTTCGCGATCTGTAAAGCGGCTTTTCCGCTTTAGAGCCGCGCCAGGCGCCGCTTCGCGAACTGCAAAGCGGCTTATCCGCTTTAGAGCCGCGCCAAGCGCCGCTTCGCGAACTGCAAAGCGGCTTTTCCGCTTTAGAGCTGCGCCAAGCGCCGCTTCGCGAACTGCAAAGCGGCTTTTCCGCTTTAGAGCCCCGCCAACCGCTCCAAATACAAAAGGACAGCCTACATAAGTAGACTGCCCAATTATTATCATAATGCTTAAGCTTCAACGACAATTTTAGCTTTCATAGTCGTATGTCCATTACCGCAAGGAACGCTGCATTGAATTTCGTATGTGCCGGCTTTCTCGAATTTGTACTCAACTGTTTTGTTTGCGCCAACGTCCAATTTCAAATCCCCATTACCCTTGACACCATGAACGCCATCCGTGCTAGTTAACGTTACTTTATAGGTTTCCCCAGCTTTCACTTTGTATTCCGCGGAATCAAACTTCCAGTTGGTAGCTGTAATTTTCAATTCCTTGCTTGAGGAAGACGCTGGTGTTGCAGATGCTGATGATGATGGTGATGCAGACGCTGTAGGCGAAGTGCTTGGTTTAGCTGAAGGTGATGCTGCAGTGGTTGGAGATGGTGATGATACTGGTGTGGTTTCTTCTTTCTTACTGCATGCCGCGATTGCGAAGATCACGGTTAGTGCCATGATTGCTACGATTAACTTTTTCATCAATACCCCTCCATTATGGATAAAATATACAACGATTACTCTCTAATAGTATACAATAATAAAGCAAATAACAAAGTGTCATTCCTGTGAATTTCTGGTTAACGTTTTGTATCAAACGGCAAAAAGCTTGACACTAGGTGCCAAGCTTCATTGCTGTGGAGCCGCATTGTAACGACTAACTAGGTCGCGTTTTTCTCGCGTTTGGTTGAGTCGAATGGGGTGCTGACTGGAATGAACAAGTCGACAATCCCGATCACAAGAGCGGCAAGAATTGCGCCTATTATAGACACGGATACCCCGCTTACGATGAACTGTGCGAACCAGATAATGGCCGCACTTGCCAGAAATCCGACAATCCCGCGCCCGAACGGCGTAATTCGTTTGCCGAAAATCCCTTCAATTATCCACCCAACTACGGCGATAACAAGTGCCAAGAAGAATGCGCTCCAGAACCCTCCGATACTGAAAGCCGGCACAATCCATCCGACGACCATTAGAACGATTGTAGCAACGACTAAGCGAACAAGATGGCCAAGAAAGTGCATGATGGTACCTCCCTTCCCTGATTTGCTACGGTTTTGTATGAGAAGCAACATGCCGTTCGTTAATAGTGTTTGCTAAATCATCGGAAGTATTAATCCCACATGTCGGCAAAAATAGTTATACATGAACAGGGGAATGGCAACGTCAAACCCCATCGGCTATAATAGACGGATAGACCAACATGCAAGTGGTTTTTGTTAAGTTTAGGAAGGGGTTCTTACTTTTGAATTCAAAAATTTTACATACATTGGAGTTTGCCAAAATTACTCGTCGATTGACAGAGCATGGAGCAACTTCCCTTGGAAAAGCGTTAGCAGAGGAGCTTAGCCCAAGCTCGGATCTCGATACTGTCAAGAGGTTGCTCAAGGCTACAGATGAGTCGGTGAAAGTGGATCGTTTGAAAGGCGGTGCCCCTTTTGGAGGGATCCGCGATGTCAAACCTGCTTTACAAAGAGCTAAGATCGGCGGAATGCTGAACACAACGGAGCTTCTAGACATTGCTAATACAGCGTTTGGCGGACGAAGATTGAAACGCTTCCTGCAGACGGTCCATGAGAATGACGCAATCCCGAGTCTGGTATTAATGACGGAAGGGATCGGCGATCATTCGGAAGTGGATCAAGCGATTAAAGCGTGCATAGACGACCAAGCGGATGTGATGGATAGCGCGAGCCCGGAACTTGCCAAAGTGCGGCAAGAGCTTCGAACAAGCGAATCGAGAGCACGTGACAAGCTGGAGCAGATGATTCGCACCTCCTCGATTCAGAAGATGCTGCAGGATTCATTGATTACGATTCGTAACGACCGATATGTAATTCCGGTCAAGCAAGAGTACCGCAGTAATTTTGGCGGCATTATTCACGACCAATCCGCTTCTGGGGCGACCTTGTTTATTGAACCTGAAGCAGTGGTTACGTTGAATAACAAGCTGCGTGAGCTCAAGCTGCGCGAAGAACAAGAGATTGAGAAGATACTGCTTCGGCTTACTGCCATCGTTGCGGAGTTTGCGGATGAACTTAGGTACAGTGTAGAAGCTATTGCCGAGCTGGACTTCACTTTTGCCAAGGCAGGGCTCGCCAGGGAATTGAAGGCTACGCTCCCGATGATGAATGATCGGGGCTTTATCAAGATCAAGAAAGGCCGTCATCCGCTTATATCAGCTGGATCGGTCGTTCCGCTAGATCTGGAGCTCGGAAATCAATTCTCCACCATTATTGTGACAGGGCCTAATACAGGGGGGAAAACCGTTTCCCTCAAGACTGTAGGACTGCTTAGCTTGATGGCGATGTCAGGCTTGTTCATTCCGGCTGAAGACGATAGTCAAATGTGTGTATTTGATGCCATTTTCGCCGATATTGGGGATGAGCAGAGCATTGAGCAGAACTTGAGTACTTTCTCCAGTCACATGACGAATATTATTAGCATTCTTAGAGATATGACTCCGAAAAGCTTGGTACTGCTGGATGAGCTGGGTGCCGGGACGGATCCTTCCGAAGGGTCTGCACTCGCGATTGCTTTGCTTGAGGATATTCATCGTCTCGGATGCCGAATTATAGCGACGACGCATTACAGCGAGCTGAAGGCTTATGCTTATGAGCGTAAAGGGATCATCAATGCGAGCATGGAATTTGACGTGCAGACGTTAAGCCCCACCTATCGTCTGCTGGTTGGTGTGCCTGGACGAAGTAATGCTTTTGCGATTGCAGAGCGGCTTGGTCTGGCACGGCGTATTATCGAGACAGCGCGTGGACATGTCGGCGAAGACGACTTGCGCGTGGAGTCGATGATCGCCTCGCTGGAGGCGAATCGAGCGACCGCGGAGGCGGAGCGCCGCAATGCCGAGCAGCTGCGCGGGGAGGCGGCTTTGCTGCGTAAGCAGCTCGAGGAGGAGCAGCAGCGATTCCGGGAGCAGCGCGACAAGCTTTTGGCGCGCGCGGAGCAGGATGCGCGCGATGCTGTCGCCAAGGCGCGAGCCGAGGCGGAGGAGGTTGTGCGCGAGCTGCGGCGGCTTGCGCTCGAGGAGCGCGGCAGCGTGAAGGAGCACAAGCTGATCGACGCCAAGCGGCGTCTTGATCAGGCGGTGCCGGAGCTGCGCGACAAGCAGCAGCAGAAACAAGGCTCTGCGAAGCGGAATGCGGAGCAGGTAGAGGCTGGCGACGAGGTCAAGGTAATCCATCTTGGACAAAAGGGCCATGTTGTGGAGATTGTTAACGACAAGGAAGCAATGGTTCAGATCGGCATTATGAAAATGAAAGTAAAGCGGGATCAGTTGGAGCTGATCAAGGCTGCGCCTGTGAAGCAGGTACAGCAAGTTACTGCAACCGTGAAGCGCACACGGGATGACAATATTCGTACTGAGCTTGATCTTCGAGGTTCTAATCTAGAAGAAGCCATTGTAGAAACAGACCGCTTTCTGGATGAAAGCTTTTTGAATAACTTAGGACAAGTTTTTATTATTCATGGCAAGGGAACAGGCGTCCTGCGCACGGGGCTAACGGAATATTTCCGCAAACATAAACATGTGAAAAGTTTCCGTCTTGGGAATTACGGTGAAGGTGGTATCGGGGTAACTGTAGTTGAGCTGGAATAGGGCAAGTTTGTAAATTTTCAACTTCATTTGAAACCGATGAACGCATTTTGCGTATGAAATGGATGTAACCGAAACAACGACGCGCGTTGAAAAACCAGGTCACTTACAAGACTTACTCAGACTCACGAAATGAATCATAAACCACAAATATGCGGGAGGAAACAAACAATGGGAATTTTCAAGAGATTGCGTGATTTGACAATGGCTTCAATTAACGACATGCTGGACAAATCCGAAGACCCGGTCAAGATGCTGAACCAATTCCTGCGTGATATGGAAGAGGATATTCTGGAAGCGGAAGCGGCTGTAGCGAAGCAAATCGCGATTGAGAAAAAATTCAAGCAGCAGACTGAAGAAGCACAAGACTTGGTATCTCGCCGTGAAGAGCAGGCCTTGAAAGCTTTGGAGCAAGGAAATGAAGATCTGGCCCGCCGTGCTCTGCAGGATAAGAAAGAGCATCAAGCCCGTCTGGATGAGTTCAAGAATCAACATGCAGTCGCCAAGACGAATGCGGATAGACTTCGTGCACAGCTCACCGACATGAAGGAAGAGTTCAATAAGATGAAGTCCAAGAAGGATCTGCTTGTTGCTCGTGCTGAGGCTGCCAAAGCTCAGAAGCATATCAATCAAGCGATGTCCGGCTTCGGTACGGATAACGCGGCCAAAGGCTTCGATCGTATGAGTGAGAAGGTGCTTCAGCTGGAAGCCGAAGCGGAAGCTAGCAATGATATCCGCGCCTCAAGCCGCTCTCTCGATGATGAGTTGAGCCAACTGGATAAGACCGGCGGAGTGGAAGATGAGATGGCGGCTCTTCGCGCCAAGCTGGCAGAGAAGAACAAAATCTAACATCGAACCGAATATGGTATAATGGTGTTCAAGAGACTTTGGAAGCTAAGCTTTCCTAGTCTCTTCAGCCATTTGAGAAGGGACGGCTGATTTCGATGGTTGAGGAAGTGGATGTATTAATGGCGAACCCGTATTTAGAAACACTAGCTTTTTTCTCTGTAGCAATCCTGGCACTGATTGTTTTTTTAGCTATATTTGAATTTGTAACCCGTTACAATGACTGGGCCGAAATTAAAAAAGGAAACGTATCGGTTGCTATGGCGTTGGGCGGGAAAATCTTCGGGATTTGTAATATTTTCCGGTTTGCCATTTTGAACAATGATACGATTCTTCACTCCTTGATTTGGGCAAGCTTTGGTTTTGTATTGTTGCTTGTGACGTATTTTATATTTGAATTCCTGACACCAGTGTTCAAGATCGATCAAGAAATTGAGAAGGATAACCGGGCGGTAGGTTTGTTGTCGTTACTCCTTTCGGTGTCCATATCTTACGTAATTGGAGCGAGTGTGATTTAATATGAAATATTTGTGGGGCATCTTGTTTTTTCTCGCTTTTGTGTTTTTTGCAATAGGCGTGTATTATTTACTGTAATAAATGGATAATTGGAGGGCTTGAGGCATGAGCGATCAACAAACCACGATTTGTCCTTGGTGCCAAACCGAAATCGCTTGGGATGAAGATTTGGGACCAGAGGAACAATGTCCCCACTGCCTTAATGAGCTCAGCGATTATCGCAGCGTGTCCCTGTTCGACGATGACGGCGATCAGTCGGGGGTAGCTGAGCATGTACAAGCGCATGAACTTACAGGATCTGGCCTTTCAGATGCGTCATTAGATGATGATTTGTATGCCATGTCAGCTTACGAGGTCGCGTCGCGGCAATTGCTTGATCGTCAGGAAGTGCTTGCGGATTGTGTGACATGCGGCCAAGAGATGATACATATAGGTCAGCTTGCGCCAAGTGACATTGTGAAGCAGCCCATCTCGATGGCGGAATGGAAACGGCCGTTGTTGGGCGGAAAGATTCATCTGGACGCTTTCTTATGTCCTACATGTTTCCGAGTGGAGACGAAGCTTACAGATCCGGCAAGAGTTGAATTTGTGAAGCAATTAAGCCAGCAAGCAGAGGAAGAAAGTTAGTTTTCTGATCCAGTCTGGAAATTGGAACCGCCAGTCGCTAAGCGATTTGGCGGTTTTTTGTTGAATCAATTGGTGTATACCCCATGCCTACTCGCGATTGGAATTGGTTTCTCCTACTTCTTTAGATGTAATGAAGCCGTGTTTACAAACACAATTTGTAAGACCTTTGTAAGATCGATTCGCTATACTCCTCAAAGATATAAGAAATTATGCCTAAATAAGGAGGAGTTTAATTGTTTACGCGGAGCAGAAAGAAGTACAACAGTTTGATCTTAATACTCACACTCTTGATCAGCATGTTATCTCCGTTCCATGCTTATGGAAGGGAGCCGAACCCGGCCGGAAGTTCAAAAGCGCTGGGGTTACCGTCAAAACTTCAGGACTTTGGTACTAGTCGCAAATCTTCGTCTAATGGCAATTTTATCATTTACACGAAAGCAGGAGCGGATTGGTCAGAAGTAGACACAATTCCTGCCGATGAATTTCTGAAGGACTATACTGCAAGGCTGAAAGCCATATTCCCGGTCGATAGAACAGTAGATGTCAAAATAGTAAAACAAGGCGGCGGTGCTGCCTACCTTGATTCCGTCTTACTGGGAGAGAAACCGCCAGTTTCCATAATTTCAGAAGAAAGTGAAGCTGCGCTGCGTAAGCTCTCCAACAAAGACTTGGATGTGCTCCCGATCGACGAAGACGGGATGGAGTTCACATTCTCAACAGCGGGTTCCAATAACCGACTGTCTCTGACTGGGCGAATTGAAGCGGAAATAATTAGCACAACTCCTTTTCATTTCCCGGCTAGGGAGAAACAGAAACGCACAGACCATAGCTCTCGCTTCTATACATATAAGCTTAATTCAGAGCAGGTGAGTGTAGCAATTAACGGTAAATTTGAGCAACTATACGCACGGCAACCTTTGTTCAAAGAATTAACCAAGCCTGCTTCAGGTCATCCGGATGGCTACACGTATGGCTGGGTTGCGAATGATGCGGAATATTTATATGCGATCATCGATTTCACTCCCGATAATACGATGGACGGTGATAAAGATTACGCGAAAATAAATATTAATACCAGCCTCGGGGTAAAGCAGTTTAAGGTTTCAGTGCCTCAACAGGAATGGGGGCAAGCATTTTTTACGTATACAGACAAAGTAACCTATCAGCACAAAGTGTACGGATTTAAAATTCCTCTAAGTGAGCTGGGACTATCCTCTGCTGAGCCTGGTACAAGTATTGAACTAGCAGTTGAAGCTTATGGAACGGCCGCTCAAAATGCTATCCAAGAAACCGCTGCTGTTCATAATTCTGAAGGTCATACTTATTTGGTCGTTACGAATGAAAGCGTAGACTGGTTCAACAATCAGATCACGGGCCAATTGTATCGGGAGGACGGAACCCTAAGCGACGTAGCAGCCTTCGGCATTGGTGCATCCGGTGGATACAAGTATAGCGTCAAAGTAGTACACAACAGTTTCAGTAATGAGTTTTTGGTTGTGTGGATTGAGGAAACGAGCGATGGCGAGATTATTCGTGGTCAATTAATTAGCGCGGAAGGTGAGCCCGGAGCAGTATGGACACTATCCGATGCTAATGACGAGCTTTCCCGATATTCAGTCTCCGCAGCCTATGACAGCGATCAGCATCGGTATTTGGTGGTCTGGTCAAATGACGATGTGAATGAAGACGATGTTCACGGAAGATTTGTTTCTAATGAGGGAATAAATGATGAATTAATTGAACTGACAACTGGAATTAACGCTCAATCTCCCGACCTCGCTTACAACAGTCGGAATAAGCAGTTTCTTGTTGTATGGAGAGAAGATGTTAACATAATCGGTCAAATGGTAAGTGGAACTGACAAGATTTTAACGGGTACTCAAATAGAAATTAGTGCGGGTGAAGATATTAAGCATAGACCTTCAGTGGCTGCCAACAGCTCAACCGGAACGTTTCTGATCGCTTGGGATACAGATAGAGTCCTGGGTACTGAGATTGCAGGACAGTTGGTTCATGCAGACGGTACGGTAAATGGATCCACTGACAATCCTATCCAAATTACCAATAGTTCAGGGGACCTCGACTTAGCGGATTTAATCTATGATGAATCATTTAACCGATTCGTGGCTGTATGGGAAGACTACACTAATGAAGATATTTACGGCATGATTATTCATTCCAATGGTTCACTGGCTGAGCATTCCTTTATAGTCACGGCTGGAGCTGAAGAGGAAATTTTGCCTTCTGTAGCTTCTAATTCCGGCAATAGCAATTTATTGATCGTATACGAGGCGTCTTCGCAACTTAAGACCCAATTAATCGTTGATCCTGCAGCTACGATCGTTGAACTTTCATCTGAAGTGCCCAATAACATCCAGTTAATGGTAAGTTATTCTTACGAATTGCCGCTGGATGTAAAGTATTCAGATGGAACGATTCGCGCTGTGAATAATGCTGCTTCAACCGTAGTTGAATCAGCAGATGACACCATTGTTTCCGTTAATGGAGCTACTTTATATGCTGAAAGTACGGGGAGTACGGATATAACGGTTACTATACAGGAACAGCTAATCGCTACAGTCAGCGATGTAACTGTTATTCCCGCTTATCATTACCCAAAGGTAGCTTATGATGCTGACCACAATCGTTATCTTTCCGTATACAGTAAATTATCGAAAGATTGGGATCCAGATGTGTACGGTCAATTTTTGCTTCATGATGGTACTCCTTCTGGTCCTGAGTTCGCAATATCCGATGCTATGGGTGATCAGGGCATTCCAGTTGTTGCTTACGACAAAGAGGATCAGACCTATCTGGTTGTCTGGGTTGATACAAGGAAATACGATATTAGTGGTTTCGATATTTACGGGCAATATTTAGATGCATTCGGCTCACCAGTAGGCACTAATTTCGTAGTCTCAGAACATACATCCGAGCAATTCTCACCTACTATTGCTTACGATAGCACGAACCACCAGTTTCTCGTAGCTTGGTCAGATGATCGCATCGATTCAGATAACAGTGACATTTATGGAAGAGTGGTCCGGGGATATCAAGATATGGATAATGAGATGGCTATTTCTTCCGCGGCTCTGAATCAATCTAGTCCTGCTCTTGCTTATGATGCTGATAACCGCCAATTCTTAGCAGTATGGTCTGACGAACGTGGGGGTGCATCTTCCGGTGTTATTTTTGCGCAGACTTTACATGAAGATGGAACGGCCAAAGGCAGCGAAATTCAGGTTTCCGCCGCCAGTGATTTACAATATGTTCCGAAGGTGTCCTATGACAGTGAGAACAGCCAGTTTTTAGTAACTTGGCTTGATTTCCACGAAGATAACGCTGGGGTTTACGGTAGATTGATTCAAGCTAGGGATCGTACGCTGAAGTCATCAGGGATCACGGTTGCATTATCCAACATTTCTCCGGAGGTTACGGATCACTCAACGGTTTATGATTCTCACAATCACCGATTTGTGGTGACCTGGAATCAAGCGTCCGATGAGTCCATTCGTTCCACATTCGTGGATCCTAATGGAGTGGTGGCAAACGAGATTTCCCTAGTATCTGCTGGCAGTAAATACGTCCCGAATGCCGCTTATAATACCTCCTGCGGAAATACGCTTGTCTCTTACATGAACTATAACGGGGATGAAGCCATCTCCGAGCTTGTTTACAACATTGTCGGTGATCCCTGCGGTACTCTGACAGGCATTAAGTTCACGCAAAGCCAGTACTCGGTTACGGTTGGCCAAATGATTCAGTCCGTAGTGCAGGCCACATATTCAGGAAGTCCGTCTATAGATATAACTTCTGGCGCTCACTTTTCTTACGACAATCAATACATTTCGGTTGATCCTCATACGGGAGTTATTACCGGATTAAAGGGGGGCACCACCGGCCTGTCAGCTATATATGGCGGTAAAATAACAACAGCACTGATTACCATTACGGAGCTGCCGGTGACAGGCTACCATATCTTCGGCGATGTATTATTGAATGGAGCGGCCAAAGAGGGTTCAGTGGTAAGCATAGGCAACTCGAGCGGGACCGTCATCAGCGCTGTCTACGGAATGGATGGCAGTACGGCTGTAGGAAGATATGGAGTGACAAGCAAAAATATAAGTCAGAATGAATATGCGACGGACCGAGTGCATTATTATTTCGACGTTCCCCTCGACTTCGGATCTTATACGATCACTGCATCAAACGGGAATCTCAAAGGAACGGTAAGTTCAGCGACCTATTCAGCTTCTGCGATTCAAGCAACTATTGATTACGGAGTAAGTGCAGGCAGGTACTTCTTGAATTCAGTCGAAGAAATAACACTCTCTAAATCTACACCGCCTTCACTGACCGCTGATACAACCGTCAATTCACTCGGCTCGGACATCGACCTTACCTTCTCCGATGATGCAGCATGGCGCGGGGCGATCACCGACATTCTCGTAGACGGCCAGAGCGTAACGAATGCGGTGTACAGCATAGCAGCTGGGAAAATCACATTAGCAGGCCATGTATTCCCGTCTGTGAAGACATACTCCATTACGATAAAAGCAACTGACTTCACGGACGCATCTATTAATCAAGTTATCGCTCTTAGAATACCACCAACACTTACGGCTGATACGACCTCGAATATAGTTAACGCGTCTGTAGATATAACTTTCACCGATGACACAACGTGGCGTGGAGCAATAACAGGTATTCTGGTAGATGGTCAAAGTGTAACAAGCGCGGTATACAGCTTAGGAGCTGGCAAGCTCACAATAGCAGGCAGTGCTTTTCCAACTGCGAAGTCATACACAATAACTGTAAAAGCAGCTAACTATACGGATGCAGCAGTGAATCAGACAATAACTGCTCCGTCTTCAGGCATCACTGCTCCGATTTCTTCCGTACCGACCAACAATGATATTCAAGATGGCGAGAACGGCGTAACACTAGGCGATGGCGCCGCAAAAGTAACTCAGGAAACAACCCCTGACGGTCAAAATGTTACTAAAGTAGACTTGGATGCAGAGAAGCTTGGCGAAGCATTCGGATTACTTGTAAACAAGGACCAGAACGCGCAGGTCGTTACAGTAGAAGTGAAAGGAAATGACCCTGTAGTAAAAGTGGTTCTGCCAGGTGATTCTATCATTAATGCAGCTAATACAACTCCTGATGCGGTGGTTGTCATCAAATCTGGCGCGGCTAGCTACAGCCTTCCTGTCGGATTAATCAACGATGCAATCGCCAAAGAACTGGGCAGGTCTGCTGCGGACGTGAAGGTAAATGTGACGATGGCAAAAGTATCGGGAACCAAGGCTCAGTCGATCCAGCAAAAGGCACAGGAATCCGGACTGCAAATCGTCGGCACACCGATTGAGTTCACTATTACTGTAGAAGCAGGCGGTAAACAGACTGAAGTAAACAATTTTGGCACAACCTATGTGACTCGAACACTTGTACTTACGCAGACCGTGAACGGCTCAGAATATACTGCAGTCGTCTATGATCCAGTGACAGGTGATATGGCATTCGTTCCTGCTGAGTTTATAACGGTAAATGGGCAAACGATCGTATCGATCAAGAGGAACTCCAACAGTGTGTACACGATCGTACAGTCGAAGAAATCATTTCAGGATATCACGAAGCACTGGGCACTTGCGGATATTGAGCTTTTAGCATCGAAGCTGATTATCCAAGGCCAAAGCGATACGTCCTTTGGTCCAGACAACAGCATTACCCGTGCAGAGTTCGCGGCGCTGCTTGTAAGGTCGCTTGGTCTGAAGGAAGACAAATCGGGAACTAAGTTTAATGATGTCACAGAGGATCAATGGTTTGCAGGGGCGATCGGAACGGCAGCTAAAGCCGGTATCGTGGAAGGGATGGAAGACGGTTCGTTCCGTCCGCACGCTAATATCTCTCGCGAGCAAATGGCCGTCATGATCGCAAGAGCTGTCAAAGCAGCCGGTCACTCGATCGATATCGGCAGCAAGCAAACGCAAATACTGAGCGTCTTCGCTGATCGCGGCTCGATCAATAGTTGGGCACTGACTGCGGTCGCACAAGCGGTTCAGGCGGGTATTATTCAAGGCATGTCTGCGGATACATTCGTTCCTTCCGATAACGCGACACGCGCACAAGCTGCGGTTATGCTGAAACGGTTCCTGCAAGTCTTGAAATTTATTAACTAAACACCTTAGGAAAGGCGTTGGGGCCTAGCATCCAACGCTTTTTTTCTTCTGTCTGGGGAGATGGAAATAATTCGGAGGCATGTTTCGGGAAGAGTAGGGAACGTTATTAGAAGTCCTCGTGGCAATTCATATAGAACATAGGTGATCTTCATGCACACGAAAGAACGGCTCTTTCCCCAATGGACGGCTCGTGACCGCGACGAGCACAATGGCCAGAGCGACTTCCGGCAAAACGAAGGACAAGAGAAGCAAGGTAAGTCCAAAGCTAAACCTCGTTTGAACAAGCAGGCATGGTTATTACTTTTCGTGATTGGGCTATACGGAGCCGCAAATGCTTTGTCAGGTACATTTGTTAATGTTTATATTTGGAAGGTTAAGAATGATTTTGTACTAATTGGTTGGTTCGCCTTCACGCACCAGATCGCAATGGCGATTACGTTCTTTTTTGCTGGCAAGTGGGTTAAGGAAGGCAACAAAATGATAACCTTACGGCTTGGAGTAGCGTTATCTGCAGTATTCTACTTGCTAGTCCTGTTTCTAGAAAGGGCAGCAGCAGATTGGATTGTGCTGCTAGGCTCTTTACAAGGGCTATCATCAGGCTTGTTCTGGTTAGCCTTTAATGTGGTGTATTTCGAAATTACGGATGCCAATAATCGAGACCGATTCAATGGTGTGGCAGGCTTATTGGGTTCCGGAGCGGGAATGATTGCCCCGTGGATATCGGGATTCGTCATTACTCGCCTACCTGGTTCGGTCGGCTACCGATGGATCTTTGCAGTTTCCTTGGGCGTTTTTGTGTTAGGCGTAGTGACAAGCTTTTTTCTTAAGAAACGTAAGGTTGAGGGGACTTATGAATGGCTGTTAACCTACCGTGCGCTCCGACAAAAGGAAGGACCTTGGCGCAAAGTATTTGCTGCTCTTGTTGCACAAGGTGTAAGGGAGGGTGTGTTTGGTTTCATTATTGGTTTGATGATTTATATGGCCACTCAGAATGAGATGGATATTGGCAATTTCTCTTTGATTACATCGGCTGTCGCGCTTGTCAGTTTTATGGTTGTTGGCCGGTTTCTGAAGCCGAAATGGCGCAAATGGAGTATGTTGCTCGGGGTCACGATGATGATTGTCGTCATTATCCCATTTTTCTGGTCTGTTAACTATACTGTTTTGCTAATATTTGGTATTGGAATAGCTTTGTTTATTCCCTTGTATACCATTCCTATGACTTCGTCGGTGTTTGATATTATTGGCCGTGATGAAAAGAGCGCAAGTCAGCGAGTGGAGTATGTGGTATTGCGGGAAACAGGCTTGAATTTAGGCAGAATGTCAGGTACCTTAGTGTTCATTTTGGTCATATCGCTTGCCCCTTCCTCACCACAGGCTCTAAACTGGTTATTGCTTGGTATTGGCAGCTCGCCCCTGTTCGCTTGGTGGTTTATGAGGAATCAGCTCACCCTTAAGTCAAAGGGGTAAATTCCGATAACCTTACAGAGGAAATAAGCGGAACCCTATGATATAATGAGGGCATTACTTCAAGGGATATAGGGGAGAGGTGCGGTCATATGAATCGTAGAATGGTGCATGATGTAACAGAGCTGATCGGGGACACACCTGCAGTCAGGCTTAATCGATTGGTTGGCAAGGATGACGCGGAAGTTGTTGTGAAGCTGGAATACTTCAATCCGAGCCGCAGCGTGAAAGATCGCGCGGCTTTTAATTTGATTGCGCAAGCTGAGTTGGATGGCCGATTACAACCAGGAGCAACCATTATAGAACCGACGAGCGGCAACACGGGAATTGGTCTTGCCATGAATGCGGCTGCTAAAGGCTATAAAGCGATCATGGTGATGCCGGACAATTCAACCAAGGAACGAATTACTATTCTTAAGGCGTATGGAGCTGAAGTCGTACTTACTCCCGCTAGTGAGCGGATGCCAGGGGCAATCCGCAAGGCAGAGGAATTGCGGGATCAAATTCCAGGAAGCTTCATACCTCAGCAATTCGAGAATCCAGCGAATCCTGATATCCATAGAAATACGACGGCCATAGAGATTTATGAGCAGATGGAGGGAAAGCTGGACGTATTCGTTGCTACCTCAGGAACGGGCGGCACGATTACTGGTACAGGAGAGAAGCTTCGTGAGCTGCTGCCGAATATCGAAATTCTGGTGGTTGAGCCGCTTGGTTCACCCGTACTATCAGGCGGTCAGCCTGGGCCGCATAAGCTGGTAGGGACGAGTCCGGGATTCGTGCCGCCCATCTTAAACACTTCGATCTATAACCGTATCATTAAAGTTGCTGATGAAGATGCTATTCAGACAACTCGCGATCTGGCAGCGAAGGAAGGAATCCTGGTTGGACCCTCTGCAGGTGCTTCAGTATGGACGGCCTTACAGGAAGCCCGCCGCCTCGGGGCTGGTAAGCGTGTGCTCTGTATCGCACCGGATACAGGGGAGCGGTATTTGAGTATGGGGATATTCGGTCAGTGAACTATGAAGGATTTTATAAATAACAAGTTTTTTGGGTGGAACCGATGGTTTGCTCTTCTGTCAAGAAAGTAGACCCCCCTAACTCAGGCAACGTGTCTGTAGTACTCCTGTTCGAAGCGCATCGGTGACATGTAGCCAAGGGTGCTGTTGGATCGTTTT